>CAXVWQ010000389.1:0-5670 GCA_964263755.1 Roseomonas sp.
CGCGTGGGGGCGGGAGAGGGGCTGTGCCCTCCGCGGGACCTCCCCCCCCCCGGAGCGTGCGGCCCGGGGACCGGCCTGCTTACTTGGGGGGACGCCGGGGTGGGGGGGTTGGGCGCCGACCGGCGCACGCGCGTGGGGAGACCAACCCTCCGACGACGGCGTCCCCCTTCTTACGACGGCGGGTCCAGGGGCCTCAGGCTCCTGGTGGGAGGAGGTCCGGAGGAGGGCAAAGCCCTTCTCCGGCCCACAGGCGCACCCCCCCCGAGGAGGCCGGAACGAAGACCGGCCGGGGCGGGCGCGAAGGCCCGGCGCGTCCGCGCCGCGAGGCCGGCGGGGGGGATGATCCCCGAGACCGACTTCCGCGCCTCCACCAGCACCACCCCGGCGAAGCGCGGCGCGACGGCGCGCCCGGCCGCCTCCCAGGCCCGGGCGCCGCGCAGCAGGGGCCGGCCGCGGAAGGGGGGGATGAACAGCGCGACCTCCCGACGCATCACCTCGAACAGGCCGCGTTCGAGGAGGCCGGTGATCTGGCTCGCGGACCAGGGGTGGCCGTGGCCGAAGGGCGTGCTCTCCAGGTGCGCCCAGATGGAGCGGCGGTTGGGGACGACGGCGAGGAGCCGACCCTCCGGCCGCAGCACGCGCCACGCCTCCCGCAGCGTGCGGCGCGTGTCCTCCGCCGCCTCCAGCCCGTGGACCATGAGGACGGCGTCGAAGGACAGGTCGGGGAAGGGGAGGTGCTCGGTCTCCACGAGGGCCGTGGCGTTCGGCCCATCCGGCGGCCAGGGGCGGAGGGGGCGCAGCGCGGCGGGGGAGGCGGCGACGAGCCGCGCGGCGCGGCGCCGCCAGAGGCGGAGGTAGGGGCCGGCATGGCCGAGGCCCAGCACCTCCTGGCCCGCAAGCTCCGGCCACATCGCGCGCAGCCGCGTCCGCAGCGTGCGCCGCGTCGTGGCGCCGAGGGCGGAGGCGTAGAACGCCTCCACCCCCCACGCGGCGGAGGAGGGGGAACTCCCGTGGACCTCGTTCCTCATGCGGCCGATATAGGGAGGGGCAACACGGGAAGCGATCATGGCCTGGACGGTGACGGCGGTTCCGAACCTTTCGGACAACTACGCCTGGCTGCTGCGGGACGGGGAGACGGGGGTGGTCGCCCTGTGCGACCCCGGGGAGGCTGGGCCGTGCCTGGAAGCACTGCGCGCCATGCCGGAGCCGGGGCGGCTGGACTACGTCCTGCTGACCCACCACCACCCGGACCACGTGGACGGGGTGGCGGAGGTGGTGGCGGCGACCCGCGCCAAGGTGGTCGGGGCGGCGCAGGACGCGGGGCGGCTGCCGCACCTCGACCTCGCGGTGACGGTGGGGGAGACGGTGCCGCTGGGGTCCGGGCACATGACGGTGATCGACACGCCCGGCCACACGCGGGGGCACGTGGCGCTGCACATCCCGGAGGCGCATGCGGCGCTGGTGGGCGACACGATCTTCTCGATGGGGTGCGGGCGGCTGCTGGAGGGGACGGCGGAGGAGATGTTCGGGAGCCTCCGTCGCCTGGACGCGCTGCCGGCGGACACGCTGCTGCTGTGCGGGCACGAATACACCGAGAGCAACGCCCGCTTCGCCCTGACGGTGGAGCCGGACAACGTGGCGCTGCGGGCGCGGGCGGAGGTGGTGAAGTCGCTTCGCGCGGAGGGGAAGGCGACGGTGCCGACGACTCTGGCGGAGGAGCGGGAGACGAACCCGTTCCTGCGGGCGCGGGACGCGGCGGAACTCGGGGCGCGGCGGACGGGGAAGGACGGGTTCAAGGGGTGATCCCGGGCGGATCCGGCCTTGCGGCGCGGCGGGCGGGGCGGGACAACCGCCGCCACGCTCGCCGAAAGACACGCCCGCCATGCTCCTCCACTGGTCCCCCGCCTCCCCCTTCGCGCGGAAGGTGCTGGCCTGCGCGATCCTGCGGGGCATCGAACTGCCCGTCGTCGAGACGAACCCCCACGCCTCGCCCCCGGCCCTCCTCGCGCTCAACCCCCTCTCGAAGGTTCCCTGCCTCGTCACGGACGACGGGACGGCGATCTACGACAGCGCGGTGATCTGCGAGTACCTCGACACGTTCGGCGACGCGCCGCCGACCGCGTCGCACGGCCCCGGCCGCATCGCGGTGCTGGTGGCCCAGGCCCTCGCGGACGGGATCATGGACGCCGCCGTCGCCCGCCGGATGCAGTCCGCCATGCCGGTGGAAGCCGCGCGGACCACCTTCATGGACCGCCAGAAGGCGGCCGTGGACCGCGGGCTGGCGGTGCTGGAGGCGGCCCCGCCGACGGGCCTGGCCGATGTCGGCGCGATCGCCGCGGCCTGCGCCCTCGGCTATCTCGACTTCCGCTTCGCGCACGAGCCGTGGCAGGAGGCGCACCCGCGGCTGGCCGCGTGGTTCGCGGCGGTCTCGGCCGAGCCCGCCCTGGCACGGACCGCGCCGACATGAACCTGCGCGACCCGACCCTCTCCGCCGCCGCGGTCGTCGCGGCCCTCCACCTCCTCCCGCATCCCGAGGGCGGGCATTACCGGGAAACGTGGCGCGACGCGCCCGCGGACGGCGCGCGCGGCGCGGGCACCTCCATCCTCTTCCTCCTCGCGGCCGGCGAGCGCTCGCACTGGCATCGCGTGGACGCGGCGGAGGCGTGGCACTGGCAGGCCGGCGCGCCGCTGCGCCTGCGGGTCGCGGCGGGCGAGGGCGTCGCCGAACACCGCCTCGGCCCCGACCTGACGGCCGGGGAGACCCCCTTCGGCCTCGTCCCCCCGGACGCGTGGCAGGCGGCGGAAAGCCTCGGGGCCTGGACCCTCGTGGCCTGCACCGTCTCCCCCGCCTTCCGGTTCGAGGGCTTCGAGCTGGCCCCGCCGGGATGGACGCCGCGCTGAGCGACGCCGCGGCCTGGGACGCCCGCTACGGGGAGGGAGGCTTCACCTTCGGCGAGGCGCCGAACCGATACCTCGAATCCCTCGCGCCCCGGCTGCGCCCGGGGATGCGCGCCCTCGCCCTGGCGGACGGGGAGGGGCGGAACGGCGTCTGGCTGGCGCGCGCGGGGCTGCGGGTCACCTCGGTGGACTGGTCCGCGGCGGGCACGGCGAAGGCGCGGGCGCTGGCGGCGCGGGCCGGCGTCCCGCTGGACGCGGTGACGGCGAACCTGACGGCGTGGGAGGCGCCGCAAGCCGCCTTCGACCTCGTCGCCTGGATCTTCCTGCACCTGCCGCCCGCGGACCGGGCCGTGGTCGCCGCGAAGGCGGTGCGGGCGCTCGCGCCGGGCGGGCTGCTGGCGCTGGAATGCTTCTCCCCCGCCGGGGAGGGGCGGCGGTCCGGCGGGCCGCGCGACCCGGCCCTCCTGTGGACGCCCGCGCTGGTGCGGGAGCAATTCGCGGGGCTCGACATGCTGGAATGCCTCGGGGGCACGGTCCTGCTGGACGAGGGACCGCGGCACCAGGGGCACGCGGAGGTCGTGCGGGCGCTGCTGCGCCGCCCGTGACGCCCCGGCGGCCCCGGGCGACAGCGGCGCGCATCCGCGCCATATCCCGGGGGTGACCCCGACCCCGCCCGTCCCCCGGCACCGTCCCCGCCCGATCCATCTCCTCCTCGGCCTCGTCCTCCTCCTGGCGTTGGTCGGCGCCGGGCACGCGGTGCTGTGGAACCTCATGGCGGACCGGCTGCAGGCGGGATTCGACATCTGGGCCTCGGCGCGGCGCGCCCAGGGGTGGCGGGTCGACCACGGCGCGCCGGTCCGCGGCGGCTGGCCGCTGGCGGCGACGCTCCGCCTGCCGGAGTTCCGCCTCTCCGGCGGCGGCGCCACCATCCCGGGGGGCATGGAATGGGCGGCGGAAGCCGTGACCCTCCGCGTCGCCCTCCCGCGCCTCGACGAACTCGAACTCCACGCGGGGGGCGCCCAGCGGCTGCGCCTCGCGGCCCTCGACCTGCCGTTCCGGGCGGACCGGCTGGAGGGGCGGGTGCCGCTCCAGGCCAACGTCCTGCCGCGCGGGGGCTCCTTCGCCGCCTCCCGCCTTCGCCTCGGCACCCCCGCGGGCGGGGTGGAGGTCGGGGCGCTCGACCTCGACCTCGACACCCGGGCCACGGCCATCGAGGGCGAGGCGGCGCTGACGCTGCGCGGCGGGCTGCGCGACCTTCTCCTTCCCGTCGCGACGCCGCTCGGGCGCGGCATCGCCGAGATCGGGGTGGACGCCAGCATCACCGGTCCCATCCCCGGCGGCCGTTCGCCGGCCGTGCGCGCCGCGACGTGGCGGGATTCCGGCGGCACGGTGGAGCTGCGGCGCCTCGACCTCCCGGGGGGCGCCGCCGGCGCCGGGGCCGCCGCGACCCTCGCGCTGGACGAGACCCTCCAGCCCATGGGCGCCGGCACCCTGCGCCTCACCGGCGCGGAGGCGGTGCTGGACGCCCTCGTCACGGCGGGGCTGCTGCCGGCCCGCAACGCCGGCCTCGCGCGCCGCGTCGTCGGCCTCCTCGCCCGCCCGCAGGAGAGCGGGCCGCCGGCGGTGGAGGTGCCGCTGACGCTGGAGGACCGCGCCCTCTCGGTCGCGCGCATCCCGGTGGGCCGCATCCCGCCCCTGGCGTGGCCGACCGCGCCGGACGGGCCGGGGCCGGGCCCCTGAGGGACGGCGCCTGTGCCGCGCTCAGTTGCGCCGGCGGCGCTCCGCGGCCTCGGCGCGGCGCATGTCCACGAACACCGCGTAGTCGTCGTGCCTCGTCGGGGACCAGCCGATGGCGCTGCCCCGCTCCACCGCGCGGTGGATGGCGGGGTGGGCGGCGGGGAGGGCGAGGTGGAAGTCCACCATGTCCTTCTTGAAGGCGTCCGGCAGGTCGGTGCGGACGACGATCGGGCCGTTCTGGATGGGGCGGGAGCGCCAGATGATCCGGATGTCCCGCATGTTCAGCATGTTCTTCTCCACCGCGGCGGTCAGCACGCCGCGGGTGAAGCCGCGGGCTTCGTCGCCCTGGCCGGAGGACCAGCAGACGCCCGCATCGTACTGGCGTTGCAGAACGGAGACGAGCGCTTGGTCGTGGCCGCCCGCGAAGCCCGTGCGGGAGAAGTACTGGCCGGGCTCCGGGTTGATGCCGGCGGCGCGGAGTTCGGCGCGGGGGATGAGGTAGCCGGACGCCGAGTTGGGGTCCGACCACGCCATGGACTTGCCGCGCATGCTCGCGACGTCGGTGATGCCTGAGTCCGAGCGGGTGTACATGAGCGCGAGGTAGGAGGTGGAGCCGTCCGCCTCCTTCGTGACGAGGATGGGCTCGACGCCGCCGTTCGTGTCCATCCAGACGCCGGCATAGGCGGCGGGGGACATGTTGGCGATCTCCAGCTGCTTCGCGGCGAAGGCCTGCTGCACGCCGGCGTAGTCGGAGGCGAAGAACATGCGGACGGGAATGCCGAAGGTCGCCTCGAAGAGGGCGCGGTAGGGGTCGTAGCGGCCGAGACGGTCGCTCTCCGTCTCGCCGCCGAGGACGCCGATGCGAAGTTCGCGGACGGCATCGGCCCAGGGGCGGCGACCGGGCGACGGCATCGTGGGGGCGGGCATGGCGGGGGTCTGGGCCTGGGCCGCCACGGGGAGGGCGGCGGAGGCGGCGAGGAGGGCACGGCGGCGGATCATGCGGGGGCTCCGGGAGGGGGCGGTCCAGGGCAGGTT
>CAXVWQ010000390.1:0-4853 GCA_964263755.1 Roseomonas sp.
GGGTCGCCCCGCTGGTAGAGCGCGCGTCGGTTAAGCGTGTTGTGGTTGGGGCGTGACCACCCGGGGGCGCCACTTCGGGGGGTGCCGCAGGCCACCCCCCACCCCGACCTGTCACGCGACCTTCACGGCCCCGCAAGGGGCGTGGAGGCCCGAGCCGGAATCGAACCGACGTACGCGGATTTGCAGTCCGCTGCATCACCACTCTGCCATCGGGCCACCGAGGGCGGGCGGGATATCGCCCCCGGGCCGGGCCGGGTCAAGCGCGCGTGCCGCCGCCCCCGCGCCAACCCATAAGCGCCAGACGCCGTTCAGCGGCGCATCGGCAGGGGATCGGGATCGGCATGGACTTCGCCGCGGCGCGCCGGCGCATGGTGGACGGGCAGCTGAAGCCCAACCGGGTGACCGACCCCCGCATCCTCCTGGCCTTCGAGGAACTGCCGCGGGAGCGCTTCGTGCCGGCGGCGCTCACCGTGCGCGCGCTGTCGGACGAGGACGTCCCCCTCGGAAAGGGCCGGTTCCTCCTCCAGCCCATGTCGCTCGCCAAGCTCATCCAGCTCGCCACCCCCCGCGCCGGGGAGCGCGCGCTGGTGGCGGCCAGCGGCACCGGCTACGGGGCCGCGGTCCTCGCCTGCCTCGGCCTGGAGGTGACGGCGCTGGAGGACGATCCCGCCCTCCTCGCCATCGCCGGCCCGGCCCTGGCGGCGGCCGGCCTCCCGCCCGGCGCGGTCCGTCAGCGCGAGGCCGATCCCGCGGCGCCGGACGTCGCCGAGGGGCCGTTCGACGTCATCCTCGTCGAGGGCGCGGTGCCCGAGGTGCCGCGCGGCCTCGCCCTGCTGCTGGCGGAAGGCGGGCGCCTCGTCGCGGTGCGCCGGACCGCCACGGGGCCGGGCGCGGCCATCATCGCCCGCCGCGCGGCCGGGAGCATCTCCACGGTCGAGGCCTTCGATTGCCGGACGCCGCTCCTGCCCGCCTTCGCGCCGAAGCCGGGCTTCGCCTTCGCCTGACCCGCGACCGATCATCCCCCGATCTTCATCCCCGGGTCTTTATCAACGAGTAACGCGCCGCGGGGCACGGTGGCGCGGCGATGCCCCGCCGGTCTAGTCTCCCCTCGGAACAGCACACGCGATTCCGCGCGATCCCGCCCGACCGGGCCGTGCGAACCCGCCCGGGGATCTCCCAGACCATGGCCCGAACCGCCCGAACCCTGCTCGTCGCCGCCAGCATTCTCCTCCCCCCGGGCCTCCTCGCCCCGGCGGCGGGGGCGCAGACGTTGCAGGAGGCTCTCGCCCGCGCCTACGCGGACAACCCGGCCCTCGCCGCCGCCCGCGCCCAGTTGCGGGTGGTGGACGAGAACGTGCCGCAGGCCCTGGCGGGATGGCGTCCCACCGTCTCCCTCTCCGGCAGCGCGGGCTACGCGGTGGGGGAGTTCAGCCAGCGGTCTGCCCAGGCCCCGCGCGGCCGCGTGGAGGCGGACACCGACCGCGCCATCGGGTCGCTCGCGGCGACCGTCACCCAGCCCCTGTACCGCGGCGGGCGCACCGTCGCCGCCACCCGCCGGGCGGAGAACCAGGTGTTGGCGCAGCGGGCGCGGCTGATCGCGACGGAACAGCAGGTGCTCCAGGACGGGGTCACCGCCTACATCGGCGTGATCCGGTTCCAGGAGGAGGTCCGCCTCAACCTCAACAACACGCAGGTGCTGCAACGCCAGCTGGACGCCACCAACGCCCGGTTCCGGGTGGGGGAGATCACGCGGACCGACGTGGCGCAGGCCGAATCGCGGCTGGCCGGCGCCCGGGCGACGCGGGCGGACGCGGAGGGGCAGCTGCAGAACGCCCGCGCCACCTTCCAGCGGACCATCGGCATCGCCCCGGGGCGGCTGACGGCGCCGCAGCCGCTGACCCCGCCGGTGCGGTCGAACGCGGAAGCGGCGAACCTCGCGGCGGTGAACAACCCGACCGTCATCGCCGCCCTGTTCGACGAGGCGTCGGGCCGGGACTTCATCGACGTCCAGCTCGGCGCCCTGCTGCCGCAGGCGAGCGTTCAGGGGCAGGCCTTCCGGAACGACAACCAGACCACCCTGGGCTCACGATCCGTGGGTGAATCCATCACCGCGACGCTGACCGTGCCGATCTACCAGGGCGGCGCGGAGTACGCCCTCGTGCGGCAGGCGCGGCAGGACGCCAACCGGCTGCGGCAGGTGGTGGATGACGGCCGCCGCACGGCGTCCCAGCAGGCCAGCCAGGCCTGGGAGACCTTGCAGAGCGCCCGGGCCACGGTGGAATCCACCCGCGCCCAGATCCGCGCCTCCGAGGTGGCGCTGGACGGGGTGCAGCGGGAAGCGGTGGTGGGATCGCGCACCACGCTGGACGTGCTGAACGCCGAGCAGGAGCTGCTGAACGCCCGCGTCTCGCTCGTCCGGGCGCTGGCGAACGTGGTGAACGCGAGCCACTCGCTCGCCCAGGCGGTCGGGCGCCTGACCGCCCGCGACCTGGCGCTGCCCGTGCCGCTGTATGACCAGGAGGCGTATTACCGGGAGGTCCGGAACCGCTGGTCCGGCCTCGGCGACTACTCCGTGCCGCAGCCGGTGCGGAACTAGGGGCGATGTCGGGCACGACGCCCCCCGGGGAGAAGGCGGGCGATCCCTCGATGGACGACATCCTCGCCTCCATCCGCAAGATCCTCGACGAGGAGGAAGGCGGGGCGAAGCCGGCCGTCCCCGTCGTGGACGTGGACGACGTGCCGCTGGAACTGACCGAGGCGATGATCGTGGACGCGCCGCGACCGCCGCCGCCCGTGCCGACCGCACCGGTGGTGACGGCGGTGGAGGTCGTGCCACCGCCGCCCCCCGCCGCGCCCCTCGCCGAGCTGCCGGACGATGGCGGGCTCGTCGCCCCGGCGACGGCTGCCGCCGCCGTGGCGCTCATCGGCCAGCTGGCGCGGACGGTGGCCCAGGAACGCGCGGCGCCCGTCACCCGTGGCGGCCCCTCCATCGAGGACGTGGTGCGGGAGGAGGTCCGGCCGCTGCTGCGGGAATGGCTCGACATCCATCTCCCGCCCCTCGTCGAGCGCCTCGTCCGCACGGAGATCGAGCGGCTGGTGGGCCGCACGGTGGGATGAGGCCGCGATCGCGCGTCCCATCGGGAGCGCCCTGACCTGCGGCGAACGCCGCGAAGCGCCTTGACGGCGGACCGACCCCCCGGCCAAGGGTCCGCGATGCCCGGCAGGACCTCATGCTAGACAAGACCCTGGCGCCCGTCTCCTACGAGGCCCGCCTCTACGACGCCTGGGAGTCGTCCGGCGCGTTCGCCGCGAACCCGGCGTCCAACGCCGTTCCCTACGCCATCATGCTGCCCCCGCCGAACGTCACGGGGTCGCTGCACATCGGCCACGCGCTGGATCACACGATCCAGGACGTGCTGATCCGCTGG
The DNA here is from genome assembly GCA_964263755.1 of Roseomonas sp. GTDB lineage: Bacteria > Pseudomonadota > Alphaproteobacteria > Acetobacterales > Acetobacteraceae > Roseomonas. The sequence continues at coordinate 3,429 of CAXVWQ010000390.1, forward strand.
AACCGGATGCGCGGGCGCGATGCGCTGTGGCAGCCGGGGACGGACCACGCGGGCATCGCCACGCAGATGGTGGTGGAGCGGCTGCTGGCGGGGGAGGGGGTGGACCGCCGCGACCTCGGCCGCGAGCGGTTCCTGGAGCGGGTCTGGCAGTGGAAGGCCGAATCCGGCGGGACGATCACCCGGCAGATGCGGCGCCTCGGCGCCTCCGTCGACTGGTCGCGCGAGCGCTTCACGATGGACGAGGGGCTGTCCGAGGCTGTGCGCGAAGTCTTCGTCACCCTGCACGAGCAAGGGCTGATCTACCGCGACCGCCGGCTGGTGAACTGGGACCCGCGGTTCCAGACCGCGATCTCCGACCTGGAGGTCGAGAGCCGGGAGGTGAAGGGGTCGCTCTGGTATCTCCGCTACCCCGTGGAGGGGGAGCCGGGGCGGTTCCTCGTCGTCGCGACGACGCGGCCGGAGACGATGCTCGGCGACACCGCCGTCGCGGTGCATCCGGAGGACGGGCGGCATCGCGACCTCATCGGGAAGCACCTGATCCTGCCGCTGGTCGGCCGGCGCATCCCGGTGGTGGCGGACGCCTATTCGGACCCGGAGAAGGGGTCCGGGGCGGTCAAGATCACGCCGGCGCACGACTTCAGCGACTTCGAGGTCGGCAAGCGGCACGGGCTGGCGTCGCCAACGGTGCTGGACCCGGAGGGGCACGTGACCCTCGGGGAGATCGAGGCGGACGCCGCGGCCGACGGGCTGTCCTTCCTTCGCACCCTCGCGGGGCTGGACCGGGCGGAGGCGCGGAAGGCGATCGTCGCCGAACTCGAACGCCTCGACCTCATCGAGCGGATCGAGGCGCACGTCCACGCGGTGCCGCACGGCGACCGCTCCGGCGTGCCGGTGGAGCCGCGGCTGACCTGGCAATGGTATGCGGACGCCGCGACGCTGGCGAAACCCTGCATCGAGGCGGTGGAGGCAGGGCGGACGCGCTTCGTGCCGCAGCAGTGGGAGAACACCTTCTTCGCCTGGATGCGCGACATCCAGCCGTGGTGCGTGTCGCGGCAATTGTGGTGGGGTCATCAGATCCCCGCCTGGTATGGCCCTGACGGTCGCATTTTCGTCGCGCGCACCGAGGAGGAGGCGCACGCCGCCGCCCGCGCGCATTACGGCGGGGATCGCGACCTGACGCGCGACCCGGACGTGCTGGACACGTGGTTCAGCAGCGCGCTCTGGCCGTTCTCGACGCTCGGCTGGCCGACGCGGACGCCGGAACTGGCGCGCTACTACCCCGGCGACGTGCTGGTGACGGGGTTCGACATCATCTTCTTCTGGGTGGCCCGGATGATGATGATGGGGATGCACTTCATGGGCGACGTGCCGTTCCGCGTCGTCCACATCCACGGGCTGGTGCGCGACGAGCGCGGGCAGAAGATG
>CAXVWQ010000391.1:0-11308 GCA_964263755.1 Roseomonas sp.
CGCCCCGGGCGACTGTCCGGGCTGCGGTGAATGACGCGCCCGGCCCCCGGGCTGGACCACGGGCTCGAAACCCACAGGGCCAACGGGATGCCGGACGCACGCCCAGTCTCCCAAGCGCACCCGCCAAGATACAAGGGCCCCCGCCGGGGCCCTGGTGGATGGGGTCCGGGGAAGGCAAAGCCTTACCCAGGGCCGCCCGCGCCGACCTACGGCAGCCCGCGTGCGGTCGCCGCCGCCTGGCCGAGATCCTCCACGAAACGGTCGTATTCGCGGGCCTTCGCCGCCTCGTCCGGGAGGCGAAGGAGGTAGGACGGATGCACGGTCGGGTAGAACGGCCGCCCATCCGGGCTGCGGAGGAGGGAGCCGCGCATCTTCGTCACGGGCATGGCGCGCCCGGACACCGCCCGCAGCGCCGTGGCGCCGAGGGTCACGATGAGACGGGGGCGGACGATCTCGATCTCGCGCTGGAGGAACGGGCGATACCAAGTGATGTCGCCGGCGTCGGGCGACTGGTGCAGGCGGCGCTTGCCGGTCGGCGTGAACTTGAAGTGCTTCACCGCATTGGTGACGTAGGCCTCGTCGCGCGGCACCCCGGCCTCGCCCAGCGCCCGGTTCCACAGGCGGCCGGCGGGGCCGACGAAAGGCTTGCCCCCGATGTCCTCCTCGTCGCCCGGCTGCTCGCCGATGAACATCAGCAGCGGGCGACCCGGCCCTTCCCCCATCACCGGCTGGGTGGCGTTGGCGGTCCAGGCGGGGATGTCGTTCCGCGCCAGCAGGTCGCGGCGCAGCTCGGCCAGCGCCTCGGCGATGTCGGGATGGGTGGCGGTGTCGGACATGGCAGCGGTCTCAACGCCCGTGGCCGGTTCCGGCTTCGCGGCGGCGGCCATGACGGCGGGGGAGGGCAGGTGGACCGGCCGCTGCCGCCGCGGCGCCGGGGCCATGGCACCGCGCGCGATCATCTCCGCCACCCGCCGCGGCGCCTCCTCGATGAGGCGCGGGATGTCGCGGGCTTCCGGCAGGTTGCGCCAGAACTTCTTCGGCATCTCCGCCCGCATCGCCTCGGGCTTGAGACGCGCGGGGTTGAAGATCGCCGCGAAGTAGGCGCGCCACATCGCTTCCGCCGCATCCTCCGTCGGCGCATCGCCGCGCCGCGCCCCCGGCCCGAAGCGCACCGCCTCCCCATCCCAATGGGCCGAAAGCGCCGGCGTGAGGATGGACCAACGAAGCGCCGCGAAGCGGCGCGCGAAGAAATCCGCCTCGGAGCGCAGCACGTGATGCTCCGGCTCATACCAGGCGACGAACCGGGTGGCCGGACCGGCGGCCGGGGGAGGGGAGGGGGCCCGCGCCTCCGCCACCCCGCCATGCTCCGCCGCGGCGCGGGACGGGTCTCCCTCCGCCCGCCAGTCCCCACGTTCCCCGGCGCCGCTATCGCCGGCGGGCACCGGGTCGCCGTCCGCTTGCCCGATCCTTCCCAGGTCCCGCAGCGCCAGCGCCACGCTCCGCGCGTCACGCGGCGCCGCCGGCCCCCTCGGCGCGCGCTCCGCGGCCCGCTCCGCCCGGACCGCCTCCGCGATCGGTGCGGACAGCGCCCCGTCCCCGTCCACCCGCACCTCCCGGAAGCGGACGAAGGCGTGCATCTTGTGGGCGTCCCGCCGCACCGCCCGCGCCATCGCCTCGGCCCGCGCCACGTCGGGATCCGTCGCCACCTCCAGCAGCCCGCGGTCGGCCTGCAGCCGGTGCAGCAGCGAATGCAGCAGCGTGAACCGCACGGGATCGCGGTGCCGGATCACCTGCCGCGCGAGGTCCGGGAAGTCCCGCGGCACGCGCGGCGCCTCCGCCCCCGGCGCCGGCTCGGGCGGCGGCGGCCCGCCGAACAGCGGCACCGGGTCACCCTCCGCGCGCCACGCCACCGCGTCCGGCGGGATGCCCGCCATGACGAGGCTGCGCGCCGCGACGCGCCATCCCTCGAAATCGTCCGGCAAGGCCAGCGTGACGCTATGCATGGAAGACGAGCGGCAACTGCCTCGGCCGCGCCAGCGACGTGATGACCGCGGGGTCGAGCCCCTCCGCCATCCCCGCCCGTGGCGCCACCACCGCCCGAAGGTCCGCGCGGTCGAGGATGCTCGCGCGCCCCCGGTGGTCCTGCGCCGTCACGAAGGGCGCCACCTTCCGCAGCGGCACCCGCAGCCGCGCGAGATCCGCAAGCCGCACCGGCCCCGAGCGCCGCGCCGCGATGATCCGTTCCACGTTCCGCGTGCCGAGCCCCGGCACGCGCAGCAGCATCTCCTTCGGCCCCCGGTCGAGATCCACGGGGAACCGGTGCCGGTGCCGCAGCGCCCAGGCCAGCTTCGGATCGATGCCGAGGTCGAGCATCCCGCCATCCCCGCCCGCCACGATCTCCTCGGTGGAGAAGCCGTAGAACCGCATGAGCCAGTCGGCCTGATACAGCCGGTGCTCCCGCACGAGCGGCGGCGCCGTCGGCGGCAGCAGCACCGACGCGTCGGGGATCGGCGAATACGCCGAGAAATACACCCGCTTCAGCCGATACGATCCGTAGAGGTTGGCCGAGGCTCCGAGGATCGTCGCGTCCGTCGAATCATCCGCCCCGACGATCATCTGCGTGGACTGCCCAGCCGGCGCGAAGCGCGGCGGCGCGGCCCGCGTCGGCGTGCGCTTCGCCTCCGCCGCCTCGTCCAGCCGCACCCGCAGCCCCGCCATCGCCACCCGGATGGCCCGCGCATCCTTCTCGGGCGCCAAGGCCGTCAAGGATTCTGCGAGGGGCAGCTCCACGTTGATGGACAGCCGGTCCGCGTGCAGCCCCGCCTCCGCCAGCAGCGCGGGATCGGCGTCCGGGATGGTCTTGAGGTGGATGTAGCCCTTGAACCCGTGCGTCACGCGCAATTCCCGCGCGACGCGGATGATCTCCTCCATCGTGTAGTCCGGGGAGCGGATGATGCCGGACGACAGGAACAGCCCCTCGATGTAGTTCCGCCGGTAGAAATCCAGCGTGAGGTCCACGAGTTCCCGCACGGTGAACCGCGCCCGCGCGACGTTGGATGACGCGCGGTTGATGCAGTAGGCGCAGTCGAACACGCAGGCGTTCGTCAGCAGCACCTTCAGGAGGGAGATGCAGCGCCCGTCCGGCGCGTAGGCGTGGCAGATCCCCATGCCCTCGGTGGAGCCGAGCCCGCCGTCCCGGCTGTCCCGCTTCTCCGTCCCGGACGACGCGCAAGACGCGTCATACTTCGCGGCGTCCGCGAGGATTTCCAGCTTCCGGATGAGGTCCATCTGCACGCGCCGGGGCCTCCGCTGGATGGCTTCCGAATATGGGAAATGGCCACGATTCGGCAAGCACGAAGGGGGAACAGACGTCCTGCTCAGGCGGCTGGCGTCAGTTCCAATCGGACCGCCAGACCGGCGCTCGCCGCGATGGCCACGAGATCGTCCAGGCTGAACCGGTCCAGATCGCCGCCGAGCAGGTCGGAGAGCCGCGCCTCCGCCATGTCCAGACGCGCCGCCGCGACCGATGGCGTCGCACCCCAGGCCCGGATGGCTTCCTGCAACGCGATCATCAGGTCGGACCTGACGCGCAGGCCCGCGGCGGCCGCGGGGGATTCCTCCAGAGCCTCCCACACGCTCTCGTAACGCCGTCCGCCGGCCATCAGCCCCCGCCCGACCTCACCGCCGCGAAACGCCGTCTTGCCAAGTCCACGACGCGCTGCTCGGTCGCCTCGGTCTTCTTCTGGAATGCATGGAGGACATGGACCCGGGTCCCCCAGGTCGCAACGTAGATGACGCGGTAGGCCCCCGACGCCTCTCGCACCCGCAACTCCCGCACCCCGGGTCCAACGCTCTGCATGACCTTCCAATCCTCCGGCTCCAGTCCGCGCTGCACGCGGTCCAGTTGCAGCCCGAGCCGGCTCGGGACCGATCGCGGGAAACCCCGGAGGTCGTCGAGGGACGACCTGAGGACGTCGATGTCAGTCCCCGGCAAGGCACCCCGCTCGAATGCCTCGCGCCGATCCAAACGGGGACGGACACCGTCAACCGGCATCCCGACGCCGATCGGGCCCCATCCGCCCGACGCGCTTGCCCCCGCCCCCGCCCGGGCCATGTGTCGCCCGTCCATGCCCGAAGCCCACATCAACCGCATCGCCACCGCCGTGCCCCGGCACGAGGTGCACGACGCCTTCCGCCGCTTCGCCGGCCACCAGATCACCGACCCCCGAACGATGATCGCCTTCGGCCGCCTCGCCGAACGCGCAGCCGTCGCGCGCCGCTGGTCCGTGTTGGAGGCGACGGAGGACGCCACCGGCACGACCTGCGGCTTCTACCGCCTCGACCGCTTCCCCTCGACCGGCGCGCGCATGGCCCGCTACGCCGCGGAGGCCCCGGCGCTCGCCGCCGCCGCGCTGGACCGGCTGGCCTTCGACGGCGCCACGGTCACCCACCTGATCCTCGCCACCTGCACCGGCTTCGCCGCGCCCGGGCTGGATCACTGGATCATCGAACACTACGGCCTGCCGAACGACGTGGAGCGCACGGTCGTCGGCTTCATGGGGTGCCAGGCCGCGATCAACGCCCTGAAGGTCGCGCGCCACACCGTGCGCTCCGACCCCCGGGCGCGGGTGCTCGTGGTGAACCTCGAACTCTGCTCCCTCCACCTCCAGCCCAGTTCCGAGGCGGAGCAGCTCCTCACCTTCCTCCTCTTCGCCGACGGCTGCTCCGCCGCGCTGGTGACGGCCGAGGAGCACGGCTTCCGCCTCGACGGCTCCCACGCCGCCCTGCTGCCGGAGGCGCGGGACCAGATCACCTGGCACATCGGCGATTCCGGCTTCGACATGACGCTCGCCGGCCTCGTCCCCCTGACCCTCTCCCGCGCCCTGCCCGGACACGCCCGCGCCATCCTGGACGGCCTCGCGCCGGAGGAGGTGGACCTCTGGGCCGTCCACCCCGGCGGGCGTTCCATCGTGGACGCGGTGATGCACGGCCTGGACATCCCGCCGGACCGCCTCGCCATCTCCCGCGCCGTGCTGCGCGATAACGGCAACATGTCCTCCGCCACCGTCATGTTCGTGATGGAGGCGATGCTGGCGCGCGCCACCCCCGGCCAGCGCGGCGTGGCGCTGGCCTTCGGCCCCGGCCTGTCGGCCGAGACGATGCGGTTCACGGCGGTCTGACGTGCTGGACGCCCGCAGCACCGCCGCGGAATGGATGGACGACGAGGCCGCGACCGAGGCCGACTTCCGCAGCGCCCTGCGCGACCTCGAACGCATCAACCGTGTCACGCTCGCCTACCGCCCCGTTCTCGCCTTCCTCGACGCGCTGGTCGCCCGCACCGGCGCGCGCACCCTCTCCGTCCTCGACGTCGGCGCCGGCGGCGGCGATGGCCTCCGCGCCATCCACCGCTGGGCGGCGCGCCGTTCCGTCGACGTCACGCTCACCGGCCTCGACCGCTCCCCCTGGGCCGCCGCCGCGGCGCGCGACGCCGGAACGCCGGGCGACTGGATCACCGACGACCTCTTCGCCCTCGACCCGTCCCGCCGCTTCGACGCCGTGGTCTGCTCCCTCTTCGCCCACCACCTGCCGGACCCCGACCTGATCCGCTTCCTCCGCTGGCTCGACGACCGCGCGACGCACGGCTGGCTCATCTCGGACCTGCACCGCCACGCCATCCCCTACGCCGCCGTCTGGTCGGGCGTGCGCCTGTTCCGGATGCACCCGATGGTGATCTCGGACTCCACCGTCTCGATCGCCCGCGGCTTCTCCCGCGCCGACTGGCAACGCCTCGTCGCGGCGGCCGGCGTGGACGCCACGATCCGCTGGACGCTTCCCTTCCGCTGGTCCGTGTCGCGCATCCGCGCCGCGGGATGACTCCGGGCGCCGCGGAGCGCCCCGACGCCGGGATCCTCGTCCTCGGCGCCGGCCCCGCCGGCTGCGCCGCCGCGACCCTCCTCGCCCGCGCCGGCCGCGACGTCCTCCTCCTCGACCGCGAGCCCACCCCGCGCGAGGTCGTCTGCGGCGAGTTCCTCGGCCCCGACGCCGCCGCCGCCTTCGCCGCGCTCGGCCTGGACGTGGCGGCCCTCGGCGGCGTCCCCATCGCGCGCCTGCGGGTCGCCGCCGGCCGCCGGGACACGACGGCGCCGCTGCCCTTCCCCGCTCACGGCCTTCCCCGCCGCACCCTCGACGCCGCCCTCGCGGAGGCGGCCCGCGCCGCCGGCGCCACCCTCGCCCGCGGCCGCACGGTCCTGTCGGCGGAACGCCGCGGCGGCCTGTGGCACCTCCGCCTCCGCGACGGCGCCGCCCTCGCCGCCCCGATCCTCGTCCTCGCCACGGGCAAGCACGCCCTCCGCGGCCAACCGCGCCTCCCCGCCCGCCCCGGCGCCACCGGCCTGAAGCTCCACCTGCCCGGTCTCGATGCCGCCGGCACCGTCCACCTGCTGCCCTTCCCCGGCGGCTACGCGGGCCTGCAACCCACCCCCGGCGGCGCCAACCTCTGCGCCGCGATCCACGACGACCCCGGCCCCGCCGCCCGCGATGCCTCCATCTTCCTCGCCCGCGTCGCCGCCGACTCCGACCTCGCCGCGAGCCTCCTGTCGGACGCGGCGCCCGACGCCGACCGCCCCCTCGCCGTTGCGGGCGTGCCCTACGGCTTCCTGCACCGCCCCGCGCGGGACGACCCGCCCGGCCTCTACCGCGTCGGCGACCAGTCGGCGGTCATCCCCTCCCTCACCGGGGACGGCATCGCCATGGCCCTGCACTCCGGCCTCCTCGCCGCCCGCGCCATCCTCGAAGGCCGCCCCGCCGCACATCACCACGCCGCCTGGGCCCGACGGGCGCGCCACCCGATGGCCTGGGCCGGGATGATCGCGGCGGTCCTGCACGCCGCACCCTCGGCCTTGCTCCTCGGGGCCGCCCTGCCGGTGCTGCCGCCCTTCCTCATGCACCGCACGCGCATCGCGCGCGCTTGAACCTGCCCCGCCCGCCGCGGCGCCGGGTTGCCGGGCCCCCACGCCCGCGAAGCCCGGCATTCCGGCGCACGGGTCAACGTCGTCGGACCGGCTGAAGCGTGCCTGTTCCTGGCTGAGTTGCTTTTGGGATTTCGGCTGGGGCGACGATCTGATGCAGGGGGTTGGCTGGGATCGGAGGCCGGCGGCGAGGGGTCGAGCGTATTCCCTGGAGCTGCGCGAGCGGGTGGCGGCGGCGGTGGCCGAGGGGCGGAGCTGCCGCGCGGTGGCAGCCGCCTTCCCGGTGAGCGTGTCGAGCGTGGTGCGCTGGTCGGGACGGGCCCGCGAGACGGGGAGCCCGGCGGCGTTCCCGGCGGGCGGCGCTCGCTCCTTCAAGCTGGCGGGCAAGCTGGCGGGCGAGAAGGAATACCCGCGGGGCTCCCTCATCATCGGCGCGCCGGCCCGAGCGGTGCGGGTGCTGGACGCGGAGGCGCAGCTGCTGGCCTCGGCGGCGGCCTGCGTCGCGAATTGGCGGCGCTTCGCCGCGGGGCTGCGGCGGGTCGGGTAGGGCGCGCTCGTTCAGAGCGGGACGGGCGCGCCGAGGAGGAGGACGGTCCCCTCCGCGGTCACCCGGATCGGCGCGGGCGTCAGGCGGCACCCCTCCGGCACGCCCGCCAGCCCGCGGCCGTCCGCCGCATCGAACTCCGCGCCGTGGACGGAGCAGCGGAGGCGGTCCCCGTCCGCGCTCAGCACCCCGGCGCCGCGCCAGGTGAGCGGCAGGTACTGATGCGGGCAGAGGTCGAGGTAGGCCCGCAGGTCTTCGCCCCGCCGGACCACGACCACCGCGACGGTCTTCGCACCGACACGCGCCGAGGCCGGCGTCGCGGCGCGGTCCGGGAAATCCCCGAGCGCGCCGAGCGAGGGGTGGTCTTGCGGGGCGGTGTCCATCAGGCCCGCAGGATACGGTCGCGGTGCGTGCCGGGGGAAGCGCCGTCGGGGGGACGCCCCTCGCGGATCACCCGCGCCCGCGCAGCCGGAGCGACGCGGCGTTCAGCGCCGGCAGCGCCGCCGGGTCGGCCGCCACCCGCTCCGCCACCGCGATCGCCGCGGCGAGTTGCGCCTCCGTCAGGTGCCGCACGGCGGGCCGCCGCACCACCGCGTCCCACCGCGCCCCGACCGCGGCGTCGAGGCAGACGCGCATGAAGCAGTGGTCGAGGCGGATGGGCCAGCCATGCGCGCCGGCCATCCCCGGCAGGACCTCCCGCATCAGGGCATCCCAGCGCGCGAGGAGGGCGGCGCGCGGGCCCACCCCGGAATGGACGCCGGGGCGGAGGGAGCTGCGGGGGAGGTCCGGGAACAGGTCCGGCGTCACCGGCCCGGCCCGATGGCGACCCGCAGCCGGATGCCCGCCGGCTCCGCGCGCCGCCAGACGCCGTCGCGGAGCGACGACGGGTCGGGCCGCCACCCCCGCACGAGCGGCACGTCGAGCACCGCGCGCCCGTCGCGCAGCACGATCCGGATGGCGCCCGCCGTCGAGACGTCCGACCCCTCCACCCGAAGGGCGAGGTGGAGGACCCCCGACGCGGGACGGCCCTCCGCCACGATCCAGGCCGACTGGCCGTCCGGCCCGATGATCCGCGCGGTGCCGGAGCAGCGCGCGGCGCCGCAGCGGATCTCGAAGAACCCGATCGGCTCGCCGTCCGGCGCGATCTGCACGAAGCGCAGCACCGTGTCGGCGGCGGCGGGCACGGCGGGGAGGGCGAGGAGGATCGGGAGGATCGCGGCGAGGCGCTTCATGCGGGCCAGCCTAGCACGGCGCCCCTACCGCGCCGTCGTCAGGCTGCGCGAGATCACCGCGAGGGACGCCGTGGAGATGCTCACCTGCCCCAGCACCTGCGTCAGGTCGCGGATGAACCCCCAGGTCTCGTAAGGCGAGGGGTCCTGCGGCACGACGACGAGCGAGCCCGGCGGCACCGGCGGCCCGCCCTGCTGCCACGACCCCAGCCCCGCCGGCACGCTCTGCCCGTTCGGCAGCACGACGAAGGCCCGCCCCTCGTCGGCGAAGCGCTGCGCCCCGCCCGCGGCCTGCACGTAGCGGGACGCCCGCCACCCCGTGGTGAACTGCAGCGAGCCGGGGTTCAGCACCGCGCCGACCACCGTCACCTCGTTCGGCCGCTTGGGGATGGCGATGAGGTCGCCCGGTTCCAGCAGCACGTCCAGTTCCGGCCGCGCCGCGAGGATGACGGGGTTGGCCTCCACCGACATCCGCCCCGCCGCCCGCGCTTCTCGAAGCGTCCCCGCCAGCGCCTGCCCGGCGTTGATCGCCCCCGCCAGATCCACGCCGCCGGCACGCGAGCCGGCCACCGCCTGCCCGGCGGCCACCTGCAACAGCGAAGACTCCAACTCCCGGGCCGTCCGCTGGAACCCCTCCTGTTGCCGCAGCCGCACGCTCTCCCGCGTGAACACCGCGCCGTAGGGATAGGCCTGGGGCGTCAGCCCCCCGGCGCGGGCCAGCAGTTCCGACAGCCGCTCGCCGCGGCGGATGTCGTAGGTGCCGGGCCGCGCCACCTCCCCCACCAGCGCCACCGGCCCCACGTCGCGGTCGCCGAACCCCCGGGGCACGCGGATCGCGTCCCGGGGCGAGAGCCGCACCGCCGCGTAGTTCCGGCTCCGCAGGTCCAGCACCGTGCGCGACAGCGGGATGGCCCCCGACCCCTGGGACGGCTCGCGCGCGAACTCCACCGCCGCGAGGTCCGCCGTCTCCGTCACCCCGCCGGCGGCGGCGACCACCGCGTCCAGTCCCGTATCGTTCAGCACGGGATACAGGCCGGGCAGCCGCAGCTCCCCGATCAGCAGCACGGACTGGTCCAGCAGGAAGGGCAGCAGCGCCGGGTAGTCCAGGAACACCTGCGGGCAGGGCGTCGCCCCGATGTCCGGGAACCCCGCCCCGCGGGCATGGGCAAAGCGCAGGGGGGAGGACCGGGCGGCCACCGCCAGCGTCATGAGGGCCGGGCAGTCCACCCCGGGCGGCGGGGGCGTCGCCGCCTGGGCCACCGGCGTCGCGCCCGCGTGCGGCACCGGCCCGACCTCGCCCCGCAGCGCCCGCTGCACCGGGGGCGAGGCCATCCACAGCACGTCGGCCTGCGACAGCAGGATCACCTCGTCGGATTCCCGCAGCGGCAGGTCCGCGCCGCCGGCCATGACGCGCCCGAGGTCGAAGCCGATGAAGCGTCGCACCCGCGTCCGCTCGTCGGCGCGCCACACCACGCCGAGGCGCACGTAGGGGTCCGGCCGGATCAGCCGGGGGTCGTAGAGGAGGGTCCGCAGCCCGGTCCGCGCCCCCGCCGCCCGCACCACCGGCGCGGTGACGTGCCCGGCCAGCCGCAGCCCGCCCGCGGACACGTCGTTCCCCGGCGTCACCGTCACCGCGTCGCCGCGGCGGACGAGGGAGGCGGGGGTGAGTTCGGAGACGCTGCGGCGCCCGCCGTTGTCGGTGCCGGTGGCGAGCAAGCGGTTCCCCTGCGGCCGCAGCGCGCCGCCCGCGAGGTCCAGCACCGCGGCGAGCGACACCGCGCCGGCGCCGGCGGGCATCTCGTAGATGCCGGGCCGCGTGACGTCGCCGCCGAGCGCGACGACGCCGCCGAGGGGCGGCACCACCACCCGGTCCCCCTCCCGCAGCGCCAGGTCCGGCCGCCCGGGAGCGCCCGCGATCACGGCGTAGAGGTCGAGCACCCGCGACCCTGACGGCCCCTCCACCCGGATCGCCCGCAGCGAGCCCGTCTTGCGCACCCCGCCCGCAGCGCCGAGGGCATCGAGGACGGAGGACAGAGCGGGCAGCGGCGCCAGGCCCGGCCGCAGCACCTCCCCCGCCACGAAGATGCCGATCTGCCGCGTCTGCCCGATGGAGACGAAGGCCTCGGACCCGCCGAGTTCGCGCCCCACCCGGAACACGATGTCCTGCCGCAGGTCCGCGAGCGTCCGCCCCGCCGCGGGGAAGGGCGCGAGGTCAGGCAGCAGGAGCATCCCGTCCCGCCCGACCCGCAGGTTGAAGGAGGCCCGCGACCGACCGCGGATCGCCACCGCCACCTCGTCGTCGCGCCCGAGGACGTAGTCGTCCGGCAGCATCCCCGCGACGGCGGCGGGCGTCCCGGGGAGCGGGGCGAGGTTGCGGAACGTGTCGTAGCCGAACTGCCGCAGCGGCGCCGCGTCCGGCAGGCGGGCGGCGAAGAAGGCCTCGGTGCCCGAGAGCGGTTCGCCGGTTTCGGCGCGCTGCGCGGGCATGGCGGGGGCCGTGGGCGCCGGGGGCGGAAGGGGGATGGCGGGCAGCGCCGCGGGCGACACCCCCGGCGGCAGCGCCGACC
>CAXVWQ010000392.1:0-10055 GCA_964263755.1 Roseomonas sp.
AGACCCGCGCGAACTCGGCGTATCCGACGCGGAGGCGCGCTACGAGCCGACGACGGCCGGCGCCCACATCCTCGGCCGCTTCGACAAGGCCTTCGCCTACCGCAAGACGCTGACCCCCGCCTGATGCCGCGGGACGGCGGACTGCCCGACGGACCCCGGCCGCTCTACGAGGCGGTGAAGGACCACGTGCGCGCGCGGATCGCCGCGGGCGACTGGCCCCCGAACGCCCGCATCCCGTCGGAGAACGAACTCGGCCCGATGCTCGGCGTCTCCCGCATCACCGTGAACCGCGCCTTCGCGGAACTCGCGCGGGAGGGGCGGCTGCGGAAGGTTCCAGGCGTCGGCACCTTCGTCGCCGCCGGCACGCCGCGCTTCGGCCTGACGAGCATCACCGCGATCGACGACGAGGTACGGGCCCGCGGCATGGCCTGGTCCTGCGACGTCCTGACGCTCGGTGAATCCGCCCCGGACGCGGAGGCGTCGGAGGCCCTGTCCCTCCCCCGCGGCACGCGCGTGGCCCATTCCGTCGTCGTCCACCGCGGCGACGGCGTGCCGATCCAGGAGGAGGCGCGCTTCATCCTCCCCGGCTACGCCCCCGGCTACGCGGGCCAGGACTTCGCCGCCCGCACCACCTACGCCTTCCTGCGCGACGTGGGCGAGGTGACGGAGATGGAACAATCCGTCACCGCCATCCTGCCCGGCGCCGCCCTGGCCCGCCGCCTCGGCGTGACGACGCGGGAACCCTGCCTCGTCATCCGACGCCGCACCTTCCGGGGCAGCGTCGCGACGACCTTCTCCCGTCTGACGCAACCGGCGTCGCGCTTCGGGTTGGCCGGGCGCTATCGGATGACGACGGCGGCCGACGGCCACCACGATCGGGGGTTCGCGTGAACGACCGGCGACGCAACGCGCCCTCCATCCGCGCACCCCGCGGCCCGGAAATCAGCGCCCGGCACTGGACCACCGAGGCGGCGCTGCGGATGCTGATGAACAACCTCGACGACGAGGTGGCGGAGAACCCGTCCGAACTCGTGGTCTACGGCGGCATCGGCCGCGCCGCACGGGACTGGCGCTGCTTCGAGATGATCCAGCACACGCTGCGCCGGCTGCGCGAGGACCAGACGCTCCTCGTGCAGTCCGGCAAGCCCGTCGGCGTGTTCGAGACGCACGCGGACGCGCCGCGCGTCCTCATCGCCAACTCCAACCTCGTCCCGGCCTGGGCGACCTGGGAGCACTTCAACGCGCTCGATCGCCTCGGCCTGATGATGTACGGCCAGATGACCGCGGGGTCTTGGATCTACATCGGCACGCAGGGGATCGTGCAGGGCACCTACGAGACCTTCGCGGAGGCGGGCCGCCAGCATTTCGGCGGCGACCTCGGCGGGCGCTGGATCCTCACCGCCGGCCTCGGCGGCATGGGCGGCGCGCAGCCGCTCGCGGGCGTCTTCGCGGGCGCCAGCGTGCTGGCGGTGGAATGCCAGCCCTCGCGCATCGAGAAGCGGCTGGAGACGCGATACCTCGACCACCGCGCGGACGACCTCGACACCGCGCTCGCCATGATCCGCGCCGCGACCGCGGAGCGCCGCGCGATCTCCGTCGGCCTGCTCGGCAACGCGGCGGACATCTTCCCCGAACTCGTGCGCCGCGGCGTGGTCCCGGACATCGTCACGGACCAGACCTCCGCCCACGACCCCGCCAACGGCTACCTGCCCGCCGGCTGGTCGCTGGGGGAGTGGCAGGCGAAGCGTGAGAGCGATCCCCCCGCCGTCGCCGCCGCCGCGAAGCGCAGCATGGTGGCGCACGTCCAGGCGATGCTGGACCTCAAGCGCCTGGGGTCCGTCGTGATGGATTACGGCAACAACATCCGCCAGATGGCGAAGGACGAGGGACTGGCCGACGCCTTCGGCTTCCCCGGCTTCGTTCCCGCCTACATCCGCCCCCTGTTCTGCCGCGGCATCGGCCCCTTCCGCTGGTGCGCCCTGTCCGGCGACCCGGAGGACATCCGCCGCACCGATGCCAAGGTGCGGGAAGTGATCCCCGACGACCCGCACCTCCACCGCTGGCTCGACATGGCGGCCGAGCGGATCGCGTTCCAGGGACTGCCCGCGCGCATCTGCTGGGTCGGCCTCGGCCAGCGCCACCGCCTCGGCCTCGCCTTCAACGAGATGGTCGCGAACGGCGAGGTCTCCGCCCCCATCGTGATCGGGCGGGACCACCTCGACTCCGGCTCCGTCGCCTCCCCGAACCGCGAAACCGAGGCGATGCTGGACGGGTCCGACGCCGTGTCCGACTGGCCCTTGCTGAACGCGCTTCTCAACACCGCTTCCGGCGCCACCTGGGTGTCGCTGCACCACGGCGGCGGCGTGGGCATGGGCTATTCGCAGCACGCGGGGATGGTGATCGTCGCCGACGGCACGCCGGACGCCGCGCGACGCCTCCGCCGCGTCCTCTGGAACGACCCGGCCACCGGCGTCATGCGCCACGCCGACGCCGGCTACGACATCGCCCGGGACTGCGCGAGGGAGGGGGGCCTGGACCTGCCGATGCTGCCCCGATGATCGTCCCCGGCGCCGCCGACCTCGCCGCCCTGCGCGCCGTGATGGACGGCGGCGACCTCCGCCTCGGCGGCGACTGGCGCGCCGACGTCGCGCGAAGCCACGCCGCCCTCGCCGCCCGGCTGGACGCGGGCGAGGTGATGTACGGCGTCAACACCGGCTTCGGGAAACTGGCGGGCACGCGGATCGCGCCGGCCGACCTCGCGGCGTTGCAGGTCAACCTCGTCCGCTCCCACGCGGCGGGCGTGGGGGAGCCGCTGCCCGCGCCCGTCGTGCGTCTCGTCGTGGCCCTGAAGGCCCTGTCCCTCGCCCGCGGCGCCTCGGCGGTGCGCGAAGCCACGGTTACGGCGCTGCTGGGATTCCTGGACGCGGACATCACCCCGGTCATCCCCGCCCGCGGCTCGGTCGGCGCCTCCGGAGACCTCGCACCCCTCGCCCACCTCTCCCTCGTCCTGATCGGCGAGGGCGAGGCCTTCGTGCACGGTCGGCGCGTCCCGGGCGACGTTGCGCTCACCCGCGCCGGCGTCGCGCCCCTCGTCCTCGGCCCGAAGGAAGGCCTCGCGCTCCTGAACGGCACGCAGGTCTCCTGTGCCCTCGCGCTCCACGCCCTGTTCCGCGCGCGCGACCTCTTCGCCACCGCCCTCGTCTCCGGCGCGATGAGCACCGAGGGCGTCCGCGGCTCCGACACGCCGTTCGACCCGCGCATCCACGCCCTGCGCGGCCAGCCCGGGCAGATCCGCGCCGCCGACGCGCTGCGGGCCCTGATGGCCGGTTCCGCCATCCGCGAGAGCCACCGCCGCGACGATCCCCGGGTGCAGGACCCCTACTCCATCCGCTGCCAGCCGCAGGTGATGGGCGCCTGCCTCGACCTGCTGGACCACGCCGCCGCCGTGCTGGGGCGGGAGGCGAACGCCGTCACCGACAACCCCCTCGTCACGCCGGAGGGCGAGGTGCTGTCCGGCGGCAACTTCCACGCCGAACCCGTCGCCTTCGCCGCGGACACCATGGCCCTCGCCATCGCCGAGATCGGCGCCCTGGCCGAACGCCGGATCGCCCTGCTGACCGACCCCGCCCTGTCCGGCCTCCCCGCCTTCCTCGTGCGCGACGGCGGCCTCAACTCCGGCTTCATGATCGCCCAGGTCACCGCGGCCGCCCTCGCCTCGGAACAGAAGGCCCTGGCCACCCCCCGCTCGGTGGACTCCCTCCCGACCTCCGCGAATCAGGAGGACCACGTCTCCATGGCGACCGGCGCCGGGCTGCGCCTCGGCCCGATGTGCGACAACCTCCGCGACATCCTCGCGATCGAACTCCTCGCATCCTGCCAAGCCGTGGAGTTCCATCGCCCGCTCCGGTCATCGGATACGCTGGAAACGGTGCACGCGGCGGTCCGCGGCGTCGCCGCCGCCTGGGACCGGGACCGGACGATGGCGCCGGACATCGCCGCTGTGGCAGCCCTGGTGGAATCGGGCCGTTTCGCGGGACTGGCCAGTGTTTGACCGCGTCTGGGCCGGCGCGAACCTCTGCACGATGACCGGCGGCCTCGGCATCGTCGAGGACGGCGCCGTCGCGGCGCTGGACGGACGCATCGCCTGGGTCGGGCCGCGCGCCGCCCTGCCGCCGTCCGACGCGCCGGTCACGGATCTGGGCGGCGCCTGGATCCTGCCGGGGCTGGTGGATTGCCACACCCACCTCGTCCACGCCGGCGACCGCGCCGCGGAGTTCGAGCGCCGCCTCCTCGGCGCCACCTACGAGCAGATCGCTCGGGAAGGCGGCGGCATCCTGTCCACCGTCCGCGCCACGCGGGCCGCGAGCGAGGCGGATCTCATCGCCTCCGCCCTGCCCCGGCTGGACGCGCTGATCGCCGAGGGCGTCACCACCATCGAGGTGAAGTCCGGCTACGGCCTGGACCTGGAGACGGAGGCGCGGATGCTGCGGGCGGCGCGCGCCCTGCCGTCGTCCCGCGCCATCTCGGTCGCGACGAGCCTGCTGGCGGCCCACGCCGTCCCCCCGGAGTTCGCCGGCCGCCAAGCGGAGTACGCGGCGCACGTCGCGGAGGCCGTCGTGCCGGCGGTGGCGCGCGCGGGCCTCGCCGATTCGGTGGACGCCTTCTGTGACACCATCGGCTTCACGCCGGACGAGACGCGGGCCGTGTTCGAGGCCGCCCGGGCCGCGGGCCTCCCCGTCCGCCTGCACGCGGACCAGTTGACCGACCGCGGCGGCGCCGCCCTCGCGGCCTCCTTCGGCGCCCTGTCCGCCGATCACCTGGAACACGCGTCACCGGAAGGCCTGATCGCGATGGCGGCGGCCGGCACCGTCGCCGTCCTGCTGCCCGGCGCGACCTACTTCATCCGGGAGGCCCGGATGCCCGACGTTGCCGCGATGCGCGCCGCGGGCCTGCGGATGGCCGTCGCGACCGACATGAACCCGGGCTCCTGCCCGACCCGCTCGCTCCTGCTCATGCTGAACATGGCCTGCACCCTCTACCGCCTGACGGTGGAGGAGGCGCTGCTCGGCGTCACCCGCCACGGCGCCGCGGCGCTGGGCATGGCCGACCGCGGCGCGCTGGAGGTGGGGATGCGCTGCGACCTCGCCCTCTACCGGATCGAGCGGCCGGCCGAACTCGCCTACGTCATCGGGGGCAACCCGTGCATCGGGCGGGTGGTGGCCGGCCGTGACGCTTGAGGACCTGACCCGCCGCGTCCGCACCGGCGTGCCCCTCGCGGGCGTCCTCGGCCTGGAGGTGCTGGCCGCTTCCCCCACCGCGGCCACGGTGCGGATGCCCGCCTCCGACCTGTCCCTCCGCCCAGGGCCGAGCGTGTCCGGGCCGGCGATGATGACGCTGGCGGACGCGGCGGTCTGGGTGCCCCTGCTCGTCGCGACCGGCGACGCCGACGACACGCGCACCGCGGTGATGACGACCACCTTCCTCCGCCCGCCCGGCGCCGCGGCCATCGTCGCGGAGGTCGAGGTCGTGCGGCACGGCCGCACCGCCGTCTACGCGGAGGTCTGGATGCGGGCGGAGGGCGCCGACAAGCCCTGCGCGCACGTCGTGACGACGTGGCTGCGGGCGCCCGCCACATGACGCCGGGTCCTGGCCACAACGGCGGCCCGCCGCTCGACCCCGACGAATCCTACCGGGCATGGCATTGGCGCCGCGCGCACAAGCGCGCCTGGAAGACGCCGCCGCGGGAGATCGCGCTGCGCCGGCTGGCACGGGCGGAGGAACTCGGGATGACCTACCGCGCCTACGCCCTGGAGATCATGGAGCGCGGACGCCACCTGTAGGGATTGCACCCGGAGGGGCTCGAACCCCCAACCAACCGGGTAGAAGCCGGTTGCTCTATCCAGTTGAGCTACGGATGCGGAAGCCTAGTGCGTCCAGTTCTCCGGCCGGTTCGTCCGGAAGTTGTCGGAGTAGGATTTCGGCCGCAACGCGGGTGTCTGGTTGCGGGCCTCGACCTCGTAGGCGATGCCGTTCGCGTTCGCGTAGGCCTCCGCGGCCTCGCGCGACGGGAACCACAGCCGCACCTGCCGCGGCGTGTCGCCCGATCCGTACCAGCCGGTCAGCGGGTCCACCCGCTTGGCCTCGCGCGGAGCGTGCTCCAGCACCCAGCCGTCGGTGCGCGCCAGGCCGGAGGAGCGGGCGCTCTTCGCGGGGGAATGGATGCGAGCGATCGCGTCGGCCAAGGCGGGTCTCCGAAACATCGGGGCGGCGGGATTCGAACCCACGGCCTCCTGTACCCAAAACAGGCGCGCTACCAGGCTGCGCCACACCCCGACGGTGCGGGCCGAACCTAGGCGCCCGCGGGGGTGGCGGCAACCGTCGGCGGCGACAGCGCGTCCAGGCGGCGGAGGTAGGGCCGCAGCGGCTCCGGGATGGCGATGCTCCCGTCCTCCCGCTGGTGCGTCTCCATCACCGCGATGAGCGCCCGGCCGACCGCGACGCCGGACCCGTTGAGGGTGTGCAGGAACGCGGTGCCCTTGCCGCCGGCCGGGCGGTAACGCGCATCCATGCGGCGGGCCTGGAAGTCGTGGCAGTTCGAGCAGGAGGAGATCTCCCGCCACGCCGCCTGTCCCGGCAGCCAGACCTCCAGGTCGTAGGTCTTCGCGGCGGAGAACCCCGTGTCCCCCGCGCAGAGCAGGACGCGGCGCCAAGTGAGGCCGAGGTCCGTCAGCACGCGCTCGGCGCACCGCGTCATCCGCTCGTGCTCCTCCCCCGACTCCTCGGGGCGCGTGATCGAAACCATTTCGACCTTCCCGAACTGGTGCTGCCGCAGCATCCCCCGCGTGTCGCGTCCCGCCGCCCCGGCCTCGGATCGGAAGCAAGGCGACAGGGCGGCGTAGCGGCGCGGCAGCGAGGCGTCCGCGACGATCTCGCCCCGCACGATGTTCGTCAGCGGCACCTCCGCCGTGGGGATCAGCCAGCGGCCGTCGGTGGTGCGGAACAGGTCGTCGGCGAACTTCGGGAGCTGCCCCGTCCCGTGCATCGTCGCGTCGTTGACGAGGAGGGGGACCGACGTCTCCACGTAGCCATGCTCCGTCACGTGCAGGTCGAGCATCCACTGTCCGAGGGCGCGTTCGAGGCGGGCCAGCGGCCCGGAGAGGAGGGTGAACCGGCTCCCCGCCAGCTTCGCCGCGGTGGCGAAGTCCATCGCCCCGAAGGCCTCGCCCAGTTCGAAGTGCTGGCGTGCCGGGGCGTTCCCGCGCGGCGGCTCGCCGTGCTGGTGGATCACGACGTTGTCCGACTCGTCCCGCCCGTCCGGAACCTCCGGGTCCAGGAGGTTCGGCAGGGTTTCGAGCGCCGCCGTGACCTCCCTCCCCCGCGCCTCGGGGTCCGCCTCGCTCGCCGCCCCGGCGGCCCGCGCGACCTCCGCCTTCAGCCGCTCCGCCTCGGCGGCATCGCCCCGCTTCATCGCCGCCCCGATCTCGCGCGACAGCCGGTTGCGGGCGGCCTGCGCCTCCTCCGTCACCCCGATCGCCTCGCGCCGCGCCTCGTCCAGCCGCAGGATCGCCTCGGCGGTGGGCGCCATGCCCCGGCGCGCCAGGGCGGCGTCGAAGGCCGCCGGGTCGGCCCGGACGGCGCGGATGTCGTGCATCGGGGTCGCGCCTAGGTCGTGACGGCGGGCTTAGGCTTCTTCTCGCGGGCCATCCAGGTCGCCGCGAGGATCGACAGCTCGTACAGGATGATCAGCGGCACCGCGAGCCCGACTTGGGAGATGACGTCCGGCGGCGTGAGGATCGCCGCCGCCACGAACATCCCGACGATGGCGTAGCGCCGCCCCTTCTTCAGCCCGTCCACGCTCACGATCCCCACCTTCGCCATGAGGGTCAGCGCCACCGGCATCTGGAAGGCGATGCCGAAGGCGAGGATCATCTGCATGACGAGGGAAAGGTATTCGGAGACCTTCGCCTCCAGCTGCACCGGGATGCCGCCGCCGCCCGTCGGGGTCTCGAAGGAGATGAAGAAGCGCCAGGCCAGCGGGAAGATGAAGTAGTAGGCGAGCGCCGCCCCGAGGACGAACAGCACCGGCGAGGCCAGGATGAACGGCAGGATCGCCCGCTTCTCCGACCGGTAGAGACCCGGCGCGATGAACATCCAGAGCTGCGTCGCCCACATCGGGAAGGAGAAGAACACCGCGCCGAAGAACGCGACCTTCAGGTAGGTGAAGAAGGCCTCGTAGAGCGCGGTGAAGATCATCCGCCGCTCGCCGCCACCCTGTTCCATCAGGATCTCCGCCAGCGGGCGCGCGAGGAACCCGTAGATGGCGGTGGAGAAGTAGTAGCAGACCGCGAAGGCCAGGGCGAAGGCGCCGAGGGACCAGATGAGCCGCGTCCGCAGTTCGAGCAGGTGCTCGATCAGCGGCATGGGCTTGTCGTCTATGACGTCGTCCGGATCACGGGGCACGCGGGGGCTCTGGCGTTCAGGCGGCGCGCGGGGCGTCGGCGGCCGGGGGGATGGGGGGCGCCGCCGTGTCCACCGGGGCCGCCGGCGTCTGGACGGCCGGGGACGGTGCGGGCGCGGCGATCGGTTGCAGCGTCAGGGGGTCCAGCGCGACCTCCGCCGGCGCCATCCGGGCGGGCGCGCCGGCCACGGCGTCGGTCGGCTCCACTACGGGCACGGCAGGGAAAGGAAAGGCGCCGGTCGCGTCCACCGGCGCCGTGACCGGGTTCATCACGTCCATCGCCGGCGCCGCGTCGGAGGTCGGCGGCGGGGGCGCGCGGAACGGATCGTCGTTCATCGTCTTCCGCAGCGAGCCGTCCCTGTCCACGGCCCGCTCGACCTCGCCCTTCAGGTCGAAGTTGCGGATGTCGCGGATCTGGTCGCGCACGTCCTCCAGCTTCGCCTCGCGCACCACCTCGTCCAGGTGACCCTGGAATTCGCCGGCCATGCGGCGGAGCTTCTGGATGCTCTTGGCGACGCCCCGGATGGCTTCCGGCAGATCCTTCGGGCCGACGACGATCACCGCGACGGCGGCGATGACGGCGATCTCGGACCACGCGAGGTCGAACATGGGGCTCCTGGGCCAGGGTGGCGGCGGCCGGCGGCGGGCGCACCCGTTAGCAGGAACGGGGAGCCGGGCCAATCGGGCGGCGACGACCGCTCGCAGGATGCCAGATGGGGCGCCGGCGAACGCGACGGAAGGGCGTCAGGCCGCGTCGCGGGTGGCCGCCTCCGCGGCGAAGGCGTGGGCCCGTTCGGAGTCGAGGGAGACGCCGACACGGTCGCCGCGGCCGACCGCCCCGCCGGGGGGCAGGCGCGCGTGGACGTGCAGGGCGGCGCCCGACCCGTCCGCCACCCTCAGATGGACCATCGTGACCGCGCCGAGCATGCGGGACGCCTCCACCTCCGCGGGAACGCCCATCCCCGGGGGGAGGAGGCGGACGCCCTCGGGGCGCAGCAGCACCTCCGCCGGCCCATCCGGCAGCGCGGCCGCCACGGGGCCGAGCGGCGTGCGGGCGACGCCGGACGTCACTATCGCCGGCAGCCGGTTCACCTCCCCGAAGAACTCCGCGACGAAGCGGGAGGCGGGGCGGAGGTAGAGGTCGGCCGGGCTGCCCTGCTGCTCGACGCAACCGCCGCGGAGGAGGGCGATCCGGTCGGCCATGAACATCGCCTCCTCCGCGTCGTGGGTGACGAGGACGGCGGCGATGCCCTCGGACTGGAGGAGGTGGAGCGTGTCGTCGCGGACGCGGTCCCGCAGCCGGGCGTCGAGGGAGGCGAAGGCCTCGTCGAGCAGGAGCACCGCCGGGCGCGGGGCGAGGGCGCGGGCCAGGGCCACGCGCTGCTGCTGGCCGCCCGACAGGGTGTGGGGCCACGCCGCCGCGTGCGACTCCAGGCCGACCCGCGCCAGGGCCGCGCGGGCGAGCGTGTCCCGTTCCGCCCTCGGATGCCGGCGCAGCCCGAAGGCGACGTTCGCCAGCACGTCGAGGTGCGGGAACAGCGCGTAGTCCTGGAACACGAACCCCACGGAGCGCCCCTCCGGCGGCACCTCCCGCCCC
>CAXVWQ010000393.1:0-4130 GCA_964263755.1 Roseomonas sp.
ACGTGACAGCCCACCTCGCCGTCGGCCCGCGACGGTGCCCCGGTCGCCCCGACCGGGGCCGCAGCCGGATGCGGAGCGGCATCCGCTACGACCCGATCTTCAGCGTGGAGACGAGGCCGCGGAGGCAGGCGATGAGCGACAGCGGGGTGAGCTTCCCCGTGCGCGGGTTCGCCTCGGTCGGCACGCCCTCGATGGTCATGGTGAAACGCGCCGCCTCGGCCTCCACGCGGATGGTGTGGGTGTTGCGGGTGACCGTCGGGTCGGCCCAGATCTCCACCCCCGTGCGCTCCGGCCCGATGCCGGCGAGGCCGAGGGCGGCCGCGACGTTGACGTTGGCCGGGAAGCCCCGCGCCGCGTCCACCGCGTTGCCCTTGAAGATGAGGGTCGGCTCGCGGATGGCCGCCATGTCGAGGCCGTTCTCGATCAGGTAGGGGGCGCCGGCGAGGCCGCCCGGGGGCTTCCGCGTCTCGATGGTGACGGACTCGACGTGGCCTTCCGCCGCGGCCCGCACGGCGTCGAGGCCGAGCAGGGCGCCGGTCGGGACGATGATGCGGGCGCCGTAGCGCCGGGCCTCCTCGACGAGGTGCATGCGCGGGAGGAGGGCGCCGACGGAGGACGGGACGACGATGCGGCCGCGACGGATGGCCGGGACGACGATGGATTCGAACGCCGCGGCGGGGGCGGCCTCCACCACGATCTCGGCGCGGTCGGCGAGGGTGGCGGCGTCGGTGACCTCCGGCGGGTGAGCGAAGCCGCGGAGGTTCGCTTCGGCCTTCCCCTTGTCCCGGGACGCGACGGCGACGAGACGCAGCCCTTCCACCCCGCGGTCGAGCGCGCGGGCGAGGTCGAGGCCGATGGCGCCGAGGCCGGCGATCGCGACGGTGAGGGTCATGCGGCGGAGCCTACCGCGGAAGGGGGAATGGGGCGACCTACGGGGCTCGAACCCGTGACATTCGGCACCACAAGCCGACGCTCTGCCAGCTGAGCTAAGGCCGCCACATGGCCGGGGGCGGGATGTAGGGTGCGGCGCCCCTCGTCGTCAACGGCGTCAGCCCGCGGCGCGGGCGGGCTGCTGCAGGGCCTTCCAGGCGGCCAGCCGCCGCAGCGCCTCGTCCAGCGTCGCGTCGGACTTGCAGAAGGCGAAGCGCGCGTAGTGGGTCGGGGCGTCCGGGCCGACGTAGAAGGCGGAGACGGGGATGGCCGTGACCTTCGCCGTCTCGGTGAGGTGGCGGCAGAAGGCCACGTCGTCGCCCGCGAAGCCGAGGGGGCGGAAGTCCGCGGTGACGAAATAGGAGCCCTGGGTGGGGAGAACCCCGAAGCCGAGGGCGGCGAGCCCGGCCGCGAGCCGGTCCCGCTTGCCCTGGAGGTCGCCCGAGAGCGATGCGAAGTAGGCGTCCTCCTTCGCCAGCCCCATCGCCACCGCCCGCTGCAGGTTCGGCGGGGTGGTGAAGGTGAGCAGCTGATGCGCCTTCGCCACGTTCGGGCCGAGGGAGCGGTCGCAGGTCACGTAGCCGACCTTCCAGCCCGTGAGCGAGAAGGTCTTGCCGGCGGAGCCGATCCGCAGGCAGCGCTCCCGCATGCCCGGCAGGGTCATGAGGGGGATGTGCCGCCAGCCGTCGAAGGTCAGGTGCTCGTAGACCTCGTCGCACACGGCGTAGGCGCCGTGGCGGGCGACGAGGTCGGCGACGAAGGCGAGTTCGGCGGCGGTGAACACCTTGCCCGTGGGGTTGCCGGGCGTGTTCAGCAGGATGGCCTTCGTCCGCGGCCCGAACGCGGCGGCGAGTTCGGCGCGCGGCACCTCCCACTTCGGCGGCGACAGGCGCACGAGCCGGGGGACCGCGCCGAGCATCCGGACGACGGGGAGATAGGTGTCGTAGAGGGGCTCGATCAGCACGCACTCGTCCCCCGGATCGAGGACGGCCATGAGGCTCGCCGTGAGCGCCTCCGTGGCGCCGGAGGTGACGACGACCTCCGTCAGCGGGTCCACCTCGAGGCCGTAGAAGCGCCGGTTGGCGTCGGCGACGGCCTGCCGGAGCTCGGGCACGCCGGTGAGGGGCGGATACTGGTTGCGGCCGTCCATCAGCGCGTCGGCCGCCGCGCGCACGACGTCGGCCGGCCCCTCCCCCTCCGGGAAGCCCTGGCCGAGGTTGATGGCCCCGTGCTGCACCGCGAGCGCCGACATCACCGTGAACACGGTGGTGCCGGTGGCTGAGAGGAGGGCGTTCTGGGCCTTCAGCGGCGTGGCCATGGCGTGGCGGTCATCCCGTCGCGGTCGCGGCCCGCAAGGTGGGGAAGTGCCTCCCCGGCCCCGGGCACCAACATCCTATAAGGGTCCGCCCGCGCCCGGCGCAACGCACCGCGCCGCGGGCCGATGGACGGATGCCGCGGGATTGGGCAGCCTGCCCACGCGACGCCCCCCGCACCCCGTGGGGACCGGCCGATCGCCGCACCCCGTCCGTGTCGCGCCGGCGGTTGCCGCTGCGGCATGGGGCGTGCAACACCGCCGCGCGTGCCGTCCCGGACCGGGGCGTTCGCGCGGCCGAGAGGGAGAAGGTGTCTTCGGCGGGGACCGCGCGAGCGGGGTCGTCGGGGGCGTGACGCGATGAAGAAGATCGAGGCGATCATCAAGCCCTTCAAGCTCGACGAGGTGAAGGACGCGCTGCACGAGATCGGGCTCCAGGGCCTGACGGTCGTCGAGGCCAAGGGCTTCGGGCGGCAGAAGGGACATACGGAGCTGTACCGCGGCGCGGAATACGTCGTGGATTTCCTGCCGAAGGTGAAGGTGGAGGTGATCTGCTCCGACGACCTCGCCGAACGCGCGGTGGAGGCGATCACCGCCGCCGCCCGCACCGGGCGGATCGGCGACGGCAAGATCTTCATCACCGACGTCCAGGACGTCGTGCGGATCAGGACGGGAGAACGCGGCGAGGCCGCGGTCTGACGTGATTTCACGCCGCGCCATCGGGGCGCGACGGCACCAACCCAGAGGGGAACGGTAAGGCGATGGCGGACAAGGACGGCGTCTCCAAGGTCATGGAGATGATCAAGGAGAACTCGGTCGAGTACGTGGACTTCCGGTTCACCGACCCGAAGGGCAAGTGGCAGCACACCGCCCAGCACGTGAGCACCGTCGAGGAGGACACCTTCGAGGACGGCATCATGTTCGATGGCTCCTCGATCGCCGGCTGGAAGGCGATCAACGAGTCCGACATGATCCTCATGCCGGACACGCTCAACGCGTGCATGGACCCGTTCTCGGCGAAGCCGCAGCTCATCCTGTTCTGCGACATCTACGAGCCGTCCACCGGCCAGCGCTACAACCGCGACCCGCGCGGCACCGCGAAGAAGGCCGAGGAATACCTCAAGTCCACGGGCATCGGTGATTCCGCGCTGTTCGGGCCGGAAGCCGAGTTCTTCGTGTTCGACGACGTGAAGTTCGGCACCGGCGGCAACTACGGCCACTACAAGGTCGAATCCATCGAGGGCCCCGGCGCCTCGATGAAGGACTTCCCCGAGGGGAACATGGGCCACCGTCCCGGCGTGAAGGGCGGCTATTTCCCCGTCGCGCCGATGGACTCCGAAGTGGACCTGCGCGCCGAGATGCTGTCGACGATGATGGAGATGGGCGTCATCGGCGAGAAGCACCACCACGAGGTCGCGCAGTCGCAGCACGAGCTCGGCACGAAGTTCGGCCCGCTGATCACTCAGGCCGACCACATGCAGATCTACAAGTACTGCATCCACAACGTGGCGCATTCCTACGGCAAGACCGCGACGTTCATGCCGAAGCCGATCTACGGCGACAACGGCTCTGGCATGCACGTCCACCAGTCCATCTGGAAGGACGGCAAGCCGCTCTTCGCGGGCAACGGCTACGCGGACCTGTCGGACTACGCGCTGTGGTACATCGGCGGGATCATCAAGCACGCGAAGGCGCTCAACGCCTTCACCAATCCGCTCACCAACTCCTACAAGCGGCTGATCCCCGGCTTCGAGGCGCCGGTGCTGCTGGCCTACTCCGCACGCAATCGCTCGGCCTCCTGCCGCATCCCCTACGCGACGTCCCCGAAGGCGAAGCGCGTCGAGGTGCGGTTCCCCGATCCGGGCGCCAACCCCTACCTCGCCTTCTC
>CAXVWQ010000394.1:0-4608 GCA_964263755.1 Roseomonas sp.
GGTGAGGCGTTGGAACGGGCGCACCACGGCGGTGGGCGGCGCGACGGGGGCCGGGCGCGGCGGCGCGGCGATCACCGGCCGCGGCATGGGCGCCGGGCGGACGGGGCGCGACGCGGGTGCCGCCTGGAGGTGCGTCGGGCCGAGCGCGGGCGGCACCGTGACGAGCGCCGGCCGGTCCTCCCGCTGGATCGGCGAGGGGCGTGGCGGCAGGTGCAGCCGGTGCGCCTTGCCGACGACGGCGTTCTTGGAGATGCCCATCCGCCGCCCGATCTCGGCTGTGGAGTGACCTTCGTCCCAGAGGGCCCGAAGCGCCTCGATCGTCTCGTTCGTCCAGTCCATGGTCCCGCCCCCGAGCCCGTTTCCGATACAAGATACGGTATGGCAGGGGGCTGCTTCCCCACAAGATAGGCCTATTCGGCACGGGTCCGGAACCCTGTGGGGCGAATCGGGGATGGGCCTGTGGACAGGGCTGTGGATCGTCCGCGCCACAGTCCCGTGCCGCGTGGAGTTCACACGGCGTCAGAA
This sequence comes from Roseomonas sp., assembly GCA_964263755.1. Lineage (GTDB taxonomy): Bacteria > Pseudomonadota > Alphaproteobacteria > Acetobacterales > Acetobacteraceae > Roseomonas. The sequence goes on from CAXVWQ010000394.1 coordinate 526, forward strand.
GAGCAGGCCCCGCTTCAGCATTCCGTGAACGCCCTTTTCCCCGTTCACGGTTTGCGTCACCCGGAAATCCACCGCGAGCGAGCAGAACTGGTAGGCGTCCGCGGTGGAGACGTTCGCGCGGGCCGCGATGAAGGCGATCATCTCACGCAAGGCCTGCTTCATCGCGAGGTCCAGATCCTCGTTCATGCCCATGGTGATGTAGTGGGTGGGTGTCTCCGCGCGGGGGAAGCGCAGGATGGGGTCGGCGGCGCCGCCGCCCTTCTCCACGCTCAGCCGGAAGGTGCCGTTCAGCGCCATCTCCAGCGCGTTGATGCAGACCTCGCCGTCGCCCTGCATCCCGTGGCCGTCGCCCGCGGAGAACAGGGCGCCCGCGGCGTGCACCGGCAGGAACAGCGTCGTGCCGGCGACGAGTTCCTTGTTGTCGAGGTTGCCGCCGTGCGCGCGGGGCTCCTTCGTGGAAAGGCGGCCCCATTCGCGCGGCGGGGCGACACCCATGACGCCGAAGAACGGCGCGAGGGGAAGGGTGATGCCGCCGGCCATCGGGATCGTCGCGGTGCGCGCCGCGCGGTCCACGGGGATGTGGAGCATCCGCGAGTATGGGAAATCCTCCGGCAGCGTGCCGAACAGGGGGCGGAACCCGCAGAAGCCCCAGTCGGCGCCGGGCTCGATCGCCTCGATGTCCACGCGCAGCATGTCGCCCGGCTCGGCGCCGCGGACCTCGACGGGGCCGGTGATGATGTGCGGGCCCATGCGCGGCGGGTCGGCGGCGTGGATGGCGGCGAGCGCGGCGGGCGGGGCAAGGCCGGAATCGGTCTTCGGCATCGCCTCCGGCCCGCCGGAGACGCATTCCAGCACGACGGTGTCGCCGGAGTTGATGGACGCGACGGGCGGGAAGGTCGCGTCGAAGGCGCCGAAGCGGATGGTGGCGGGGGTGGCGGGGATACGCGTGGGGTCGGGCAAGGCGGGGGACTCCGGATGCTGGGGCCGTGCGGATCATCGTAGCGGCATCGCGCGGGCCCTGTCCGCGCCCGCCCGGCACCTTTATGGCCACCCTTCGCGGAGGGCGAGGACAGGTGAGCCGAACGACCGCGGGATGGGGCAGCGGGCTGCTCGGCGTCGTCATCTTCAGCGGGTCGCTGCCGGCGACGCGGGTCGCCGTCGCCGATCTCCCGCCGATGTTCCTCACCTCCGCGCGCGCGGTGATCGCCGCCTTGCTGGGCGGGGCCTTCCTCCTCGCGCTCCGCCAGCCGCGGCCCGGGCGGGGCGACGTCGTCCCGGTGGCCATCGTCGCGCTCGGCGTGGTCGTCGGCTTCCCGCTGCTGACGGCGCTCGCGCTCCGCCACGTCACGGCGGCGCATTCCATCGTCTTCATCGGCCTGCTGCCGCTGGCGACCGCCCTGTTCGGCGTGCTGCGCGGGGGCGAACGACCGAAGCCGGCCTTCTGGCTCTTCTCGATCCTCGGGGCGGGAACGGTCGCCGGCTTCGCCCTGTCCCGGAGCACCGGCGGGTCGGCCGTGGGCGACCTCCTGATGGTCGCCGCCATCCTCCTCTGCGGGCTGGGCTACGCAGAGGGCGCGACGCTGTCGCGGCGGCTGGGCGGCTGGCAGGTCATCTCCTGGGCGTTGTTGCTATCCCTGCCGGTGACGGCGGTGGCGACCCTCCTCACCCTTCCGGATCGCCCCGGTGAGGTGGGGACGCCGGCCTGGATGGGCCTCGCCTACGTCTCGGTCTTCTCCATGCTCGTCGGGTTCGTCTTCTGGTATCGCGGACTCGCGCTCGGCGGCATCGCGGGCGTTGGTCAGTTGCAACTCCTGCAGCCCTTCTTCGGACTGATCCTCGCGGCGGTGCTCCTCGCGGAGCCGATCGCCCCGACGATGATCGCGTCCACGGCCGTCGTCGTCCTGTGCGTCGCGGGGGCCAGACGCTTCGCGTGACCGCGTCCCGCGCCGGCGATGACCCCGGTTCGCGAGGACCGCCCTTGCAGCGGCGGACGAGCCACCCGACCTCCGCGCCCGCGGCCGACCGGGCCGCCCCTCAAGGAATCCTCCATGCCCGTTGACGTGAAGTACACCGTCGGTGCCACCGCGACCGGGGGCCGTGACGGCCGCTCCAGGACCGATGACGGTGCTCTCGACGTGAAGCTCGCCGTGCCGAAGGCGATGGGCGGCTCGGGCGACGGCAACAACCCGGAGCAGCTCTTCGCGGCGGGCTACGCGGCGTGCTTCCTCGGCGCCATGAAGGCCGTCTCCGCGAAGGGGCCGACGAAGGTGCCGAGCGACGCGACCGTGACCTCCTCCGTCGGCATCGGGCCGCGCAGCGAGGGCGGGTTCGGGTTGACCATCGGCCTGACGATCAGCCTGCCCGGCGTGGACAAGGCGGCGGCGGAGGAGCTGGTGCGGCAGGCGCACGGGGTCTGCCCGTATTCCAACGCGACCCGGGGCAACATCGACGTCGGACTGACGGTCGTCTGATCCGACGGGCCGATTCGGCCTTCCGCCACCCGCCGGTCCCGCTATGTTCGCAGGTGCAGCATAGAGGGACCGCGCGGTGGACGGGACGGACCGAGCGCCGGAGGGTGGGCCCCTGGACCTGACGGGGCTGGCGACCTCGACGCGGGCGGCGGCGGCGGAGCACCCCTTCGCCTCGCCCGCGCTGGAGATGGCGCTCGCCCTCTCCCGCCGGATGGATGATGGCGGGCTCACCCTCGATGGGCTGCGGCGGGCGCTCGCGGCGATCGGGCGGGATGCCTTCCGGGACCGGGCGGCGCGGCTGGCGCGGCACGTCGGGGGGACCGACCCCGCGGCGACCGATGCGGCGCTCGTGACCGTCGCGGCGCGGGCGGCGCGGCCGGACCCGAACGACAGCCCCGTGCCCTTCGCGGCGTTCCGCGAGACCTGCGAGCGGCCCCGGGCGGCGGCGGTGTTCACGGCGCATCCCACCTTCTCCCTGCCGCGCGGCACCGGGGCGGCGCTGGCGGCGGCGGCCTGCGGGGCGGAGGTTCCGGCCGCGCCGGCGCTGCGGCCGGAGCCACCGGACCTCGCGGAGGAGTTCGACCAGGCGGCGGCCGCCATCGTGAACGGGCGGGACGCGCTGGACCGGCTGGCGGCGGCCTTCCTCGGCGTCGCGCGGGAAACGTGGCGGGACCGCTGGACGGCGCTCGTCCCCCGGCCGGTCATCCTCTCCTCCTGGGTGGGCTACGACACGGACGGGCGCACCGACATCGGCTGGCAGGACACGATCCGGCTGCGGCTGCGGATGAAGGAGCTCGGCCTCGCGCGGCTGGCGGCGGGGATGGAGGCGCTGCCGGACACGGTCGCGGCGCCGCTGCGGGCGCGGCTGGCGACGGCGCTGGACGCCGTGCGGGCGCAGGTCGCGGCCTGTCCGGGACCGGGCGCCGTGGACCCGGCGGCGGCCCAGGCCTTCGCCCACGCGCTTATCGGCGGGCGCGATGACGCGCTGACCACGCCCGACCCCCTCCTGGCGCTGTTCGAGGACGCCATCGCGGCGACGGATGACGATCGGGCGCGGCTCGTCCTCTGCGTCGCGCGGGCGGGGCTCGTGGCGCATGGCCTCTCCCTCGCCCACACGCATTGCCGGCTGAACGCCACCCAGCTGCACAACGCCGCGCGGCTGCGCGTGCCGGCGCTCGCGGGGGAACTGGACGACCCGGCGCGCCGCCGCGCGCTGTTCGGCGCGGTCAACGCGGCGCTGGACGAGGCGCGGGCGGAGCCGGTGGATTTCGGCGGGCTGCTGACCGAATCCGCTTCCGCCATGCGGCTGATGATGACGGTCGCGCAGGTCGCGAAGCACGTGGATTCCTCCCAGCCCGTCCGTTTCCTCGTCGCGGAGACGGAGAGCGGGTTCACGCTGCTGGCGGCGCTGCTCCTGGCGCGGCTGTGCGGCGTGGAGGGGCGGATCGAGATCTCCCCCCTGTTCGAGACGGCGGAGGCGCTGGAGCAGCGCGGGGAGCGGGTGCTGGAGGAGGCGCTGCGCTCGCCGCACTTCGTCGCCTACCTCCGCGGCATCGGGCGGCTGTGCCTCCAGTTCGGGTATTCGGATTCCGGGCGCTACATCGGGCAGGTC
>CAXVWQ010000395.1:0-4555 GCA_964263755.1 Roseomonas sp.
GAGGACCACCCCGCCCGGCCCGGCCCTCGACGGCGCCGCCTGGCTCGCCGCCCCCTACCGCCCCGTCCCCGGCATCGTGGAGGCCGCCCGCCGCATCTTCGACCGGCACGACGTGGTGGAGATCGGCCTCGCCCGCGCCGACGCCGCCAACCTCGGCGCCACCCGCCGCGCCATCACCGCCGCCCTCGACGCGGCGCGGGAGGAAGGCCGGCGGGAGGTGATCGTCGTCACCGGCATCCCCGGCGCGGGCAAGACCCTCTGCGGCCTGGACGTGGTGTTCCGGGACGGCGCGGCCCGCGGCGCCGCCTTCCTCACGGGCAACGCCCCGCTCGTCGCGGTGCTGCGGGAGGCCCTGGCGCGCGACGTGAAGGCCCGCGGCGGCTCCGCCCGCGCCGCGTCCCAGGCCGTGGAGGGCTTCGTGCAGAACGTCCACGCCTTCCTCGACGACAACCACGCGCGGGGAGCGCCGCCGCCGGAACGCGTCATCGTCTTCGACGAAGCCCAGCGCGCTTGGGACGCCGACAAGGCCCGCCGTGGGACATTTCGAAAACCCTCGCGCCTCACGACCTCCGAGCCCGCCCACGCCCTGGAGATCATGGGGCGCCACGAGGGATGGGCGGCGATCGTCGCCCTCATCGGCGGCGGCCAGGAGATCAACGTCGGCGAGGCGGGCCTCGCCGAATGGGGCCGCGCCATCGCCGCCACCCAGGACACGCCCCGCCCCTGGACCGCCCGCGCCGCCCCTCGCGCCCTCGATGCCGACGATCCCCGCCAGCGCCTCGCCGCGGCGCCGTGGCTGACGACGGACGACGCCCTCGACCTCCGCGCCTCCCTCCGCGCCGTGCGCGACGCCGGGGTGGCGGACTGGGTCGCCGCCGTGCTGGACGACGACCCCGACCGTGCCGCCTCGCTCGCCGGCCCGGACTTCCCCGTCTTCCTCACCCGCGACCTGCCCGAGCTGCGGGCCGCCCTCCGCGCCTTCGCCCGCGGCGCCCGCCGCGCCGGCCTCGTCCGCTCCTCCGGCGCCAAGCGCCTCCGGGCTGAGGGGCTGGACGCCGAGGTGCCCGTGGACGCGGTCGCCGACTGGTTCCTCCGCCGCCGCCCCGACATCCGCGCCTCCGACGCGCTGGAGGCCGCCGCGACGGAATACGCCTGCCAGGGGCTCGAACTCGACATCGTCGGCGTCGCCTGGGACCTCGACCTCCGGCGCGGCCCGCACGGCTGGGCGGCGCACGCCCTCGCCGGCCCCTCATGGCGCGGCGACGCGGCGCACCGCGACTACGTCCGCAACACCTACCGCGTCCTCCTCACCCGCGCCCGGGCCGAGACGGTGATCTGGGTGCCCCGCGGCTCCCCGCCGAGCGACCCCTTCCACGATCCGACCCGCCCCGCGCCACTCTATGACGCCGTCGCCGACTTCCTCTCGCGCTGCGGCGCCCGCGCCTTGCCGCCGCTCCCCGCCCCCCTCCCGGCAGACCCGGCGCCGGCGCTGCTGTAGGGTGGCGCGGATGCCCCCGTCCCGATCCGGCCATCCCCGCCTCGTGGCGGCCCTCGCCGCGCTCATCCTCCTCGCCGCGCCGGCGGCGGCGACGGACCTGAAGCTCGCGACCTGGAACATCGCCTGGCTCACGGCCAAGCCCCCGAATCACCCCGACCTTCCCGCGAACCTCCGCACCCGCACCCCGGACGACCTCGCCCGCCTCCGCGCCTACGCCCGCCGCCTCGCCGCCGACGTCATCGCCCTGCAGGAGGTGGACGGCCCCGAGGCCGCCGCCCTCGTCCTCGACCGCGCGGAATGGACGTTCTTCTTCCCCGACGAACGCGACGTGCAGCGCGCCGCGGTCGCCGTCCGCCGCGGCCTCCCCGCCCGCCAGAACCCTGACCTCGCCGGCCTCGACCTCGCGCCCAACTCCCGCCGCTCCCTCCGACGCGGCGTGGACGTGACGGTGGGGGAGGGGCCCGACGCCCTCCGCATCCTCTCGATCCACCTCAACGCCGGTTGCCGCGAACCCGACGACGTCGGCCAGCAATGCGAGAACATCACCCGCCAGACCACGGTTCTCGCCGAGTGGATCGCCGCCCGCGCCGCGACGAACGAGCCCTTCGCCATCGCCGGCGACTTCAACCGCCGCATGGACCGCGACCCCCTCATGCTCCCGGCCCTCGAACGCGCCGCGCCGCTCCTCCGCACCACCGCCGGCCGTTCCAACCCCTGCTGGGGCGGGCGGCCGTTCATCGACCACATCCTCCTCGGCGGCCCCGCCCGCGACCGCCTCGTCCCCAACTCCCTCCGCGTTCTCGTCTACGCCGAGCGCGCGCCGGAGGACCGCGACCGCCTCTCCGACCACTGCCCCGTCTCCGTCACCCTCCGCGCCCCCGCTCTCGGCGTCCCGTGATCCGGACCTTCCTCCGCGTCACCCTGCCGCTCGCCGGCGTGAACTTCCTGAATCAGGCCTCCCGCGCCGCCCTCGCCCTCCTCGGCCCGGTCCTCGCCCTCGAATTCGGCCTGACGGGCGGCGAACTCGGCCTCGTCGCCGCGGCCACCTTCGTCGCCTACGGCCTCGCGCAGCTCCCCGTCGGCCTGGCGCTGGACCTGCACGGGCCCCGGCGCACGCAGATCACCCTCGCGACGGTGGCGCTGGCCGGCTTCGCCACCTGCGCCCTCGCCCGGGACCCGCTGACCCTTGCGCTGGGCCGCGTGCTCACCGGCGTCGGGGTCTCGGCGGGGCTGATGGCGATGGTGAAAGCCAACGTCACCCACTTCCCGCCCGCCCGCGTCGCCGCGGCCACCGGCATCGGCGTCTTCATCGGCGCCGCGGGCGGCGTGGCCGCGACCCTGCCGGTCCAGACCCTCCTCCCGACCATCGGCTGGCGCGGCGCCTTCTGGCTCCTCGCGGTCCTCGCGGTGCTCGTCATCGCCTGGATCACCGCCTCCGTGCCCGCCCACGTCCGGCGCGCCCCCCGGCGCGGCCTGTGGGCCGAGACCGCCGAGTTCGGCCGCATCTTCGCTCACCCCCGATTCATCCGCACCGCCCCGGCGGTCGCGATGATCTCGGTCCTCAACTTCACCTACCAGGGCCTCTGGGCCGGCCCCTGGCTGCGGGACGCCGGCGGCCTGGACGACGCCCCCCGCGCCGTCGTCCTCATGACCTACGGCCTCGGCTTCATGACGGGGAACCTCGTCTCCGGCCTCGCCGCCGCGCGGCTCGCCGCCCGCGGCATCGGCCCGCTGGCGGTCGCCGTCGCCGCCTCCGTCGCCCTCGTCGCGATCCAGGCCTGGCTCGCCCTCGCCCCGCCCCGAACGGTGGAGGGACTGGCGGCGGCATGGTTCCTCTGGGCCGCCTTCGCCGGCGCCGGCCCCGTGGGCTACGCCGCCGTCACCGCCGGCTTCCCGCCGGACGTCGCGGGCCGCGCCGCCACGGCGCTGAATTTCTCGATGCTCGCGGTGGTGGTCTTCGTGCAGAACGCCATCGGCCTCATCCTCGACCTCTGGCCCCGCACCGCGTCCGGCGGCTGGGACCCCGCGGGCTACGCCTGGGCAATGGCCCTCACCCTCGCCATGCAGGTCGCCGCGACCATCTGGCTCATCGCCCGCAAGGACCCCGCCCCCGCATGACCGTGCACCGAAAACCCCTCCGCGCCCTCGTCGCCGCCTGCCGCGTGACGGAGGGCGCCGGCTTCGCCCTCGCCGACCGCCCGACGGAGACCGACGGCGGCCTCGGCCTCTCCAAGGTCACCGCCGACGACACCCTGAAGGACGGCGTGGACCGCCTCTCCGATCTCCAGGCCCGCCTCTACGCGGAGGGCCGCTGGTCCGTCCTCTGCATCTTCCAGGCGATGGACGCCGCGGGGAAGGACGGCGCCATCAAGCACGTCTTCTCCGGCGTGAACCCCCAGGGCTGCCTCGTCGAGGCCTTCTCCGCTCCCTCGACGCTGGAGCGCGACCACGACTTCCTCTGGCGCCATTCGGTCGCGCTCCCCCGCCGCGGCCGCATCGGCATCCACAACCGGAGTTGGTACGAGGAGGTGCTGGTCGCCCGCGTCCACCCCGGCATCATCGCCGACGCTCCCCTCCCGCCCTCCCTCGTGACGGAACGCATCTGGGACGAGCGCCTGGAGGACATCGCCGCCTACGAACGCCACCTCGCCCGCTCCGGCACCCTCGTCCTCAAGTTCTACCTCCACCTCTCGCAGGAGGAGCAGCGCAAGCGCCTCCTCGCCCGCATCGAAGAACCGGAGAAGAACTGGAAGTTCCGCGCCGGCGACCTCGACGACCGCGCCCGCTGGGACGACTACGCCGCGGCCTACGACGCCGCCATCCGCGCCACCGCCGCCCCGCACGCCCCCTGGTTCGTCGTCCCCGCCGACCGCAAGTGGCTCGCCCGCCTCATCGTGGCCGAGGCGATCGTGGAGGCGATGGAAGCCCTCGACCTTCGCTACCCCGAACCCTCGGTGGGGGATCGCGCGGCCCTCCGCGGGGCCCGCGACGTGCTGCGGCGCGGGACCGATGGCGGCGGGCCTTTGCCCTGACCTTTTCGGGGGGGGCGCCTGTGGC
>CAXVWQ010000396.1:0-3266 GCA_964263755.1 Roseomonas sp.
CGGGTCCGTCGCCACCCAGGCGAGGCCGAGCGCCCGCCGCGGGCCCGCCGCCGCGCCGCCCGCGACCGGCGCCTCGCCGGGCCGGAACACGGTCACCGCCACCCAGGCGCCGGGGCCCCAGGCGGGGTCCACCGGCACCCCCACCTCCGTTCCGCCCTCCGGCACCTCCACGTCGCGCACCGAGAGGAGGCGGTCGGTCAGCACCGCCACGCTGGCGCGCCCGGCGAAGGGCGACGCGATGCGGACCCGCGCCGTCTCGCCAGCCGCGTAGGCTTGACGGTCGGCGGACACGTCCACCTTGTCCGGCACCTCAGGACTGTCGGAACCGGTCCAGCCCGCGCGCACGCGCTGCGTGGCCGTGCCGAGCCCGCCCTCCTGCGTCGCGACGAAGCGGTAGCGCCCGAAGCCGAGGTTCCGCGCGAACCGCCCGGGGCGGCCCGGCGCCACGTCGAGCGTCACCGTCTCCACCACCTCGTCGCGCCACACCGTCTCGTAGCGGACGTTGCCGTAGACGACGTTCATCCGCCACGTCGGCCGTTCCCGCACGAGCCGGAGCAACACGCGGCCGGCGCGCGCCTCCCCGTCCGGGCCGACGATCGCGACCTCCACCACCGCCTCGCCGTTGTCGTTCACCGAGCCGTCGGTGAAGCCCGGGCGCATGGCGACGTAATCGGCGGTGCCGCGCACCGGCAGCGTCGTCCGCGCGGTCGTCGCCCGCCCGCCCGGCTCGCTCATGGACAGGTCCACGCGGGCCCGCACCGGCCGCGTGGCGTCGGGCACCGCGGCGAGGTTCAGCGTCAGCGTCCCCTGCCCCTCGGCGTTGGTCTCCGCAACCTGGAAGGTCTCCAGACCGCCGTCGAAGGTGTCGTCCGCGTTGCCGAAGCGCCAGCCGCGCCATTGCTCGAACGGCTCGGGATCGAGGGACAGCCGCATCTCCGCCTCCCCCGTCAGCCCCGCGCCCGGCGCGCCGTAGAGGAAGCGTGCAGTCACCGGCAGGTCCAGCGGCTGCCCCGCCCGCAGCGGCCCGGGCGGGGTGCCGAGGCTGACCTCCAGCCGTTCCGGCACGAAGGCGTCCACCTGGAAGGTGGTGGTCAAGACGGCCGGGCGGTTCGGGTCCGTCAGCGCCTCGATGGTCCAGGCGCCGACGGGCGCTCCGGCCGAGAGGCGCGGCGCCCATAGGACCGACCCGTCGGCACCACGGGACGGGACGGCCTCCTCCGCCAATTGCCCGTTGGGGCGGCGGAGCCGCAGGCGCAGCGGCAGGTCGTTCGCCAGGGGACGCCCCGAGGCGTCGCGCGTCAGCGCGGCGTAGCGCACCGTCTCACCCGGCCGGTAGATGCCGCGGTCGAGCCACGCGAAGACGTCCACGGCCGTCGGGTAGGCCCGGCCGGTCACGCCGCGGTCCGAGAGGTCGAAGGCGGCGCTCTCCAGGTCGAGCGAGACGAGGTCGTCGCCGGCCTGGGCGTGCAACGCGACGGGCGCCACCGCCCTCTCCCCGCGCAGCAGGGCGCCGGGGAAGCGAACGAGGTCGTCCGCGTCCGTGTCGGCCTCCGCCAGGATCTCGTTGCTCCGCGCCATGAGCGCCACGCGAACGCCGGACCGGGCCCGCGCCGCGTCGAGCGAGCGGGCCTGGACCGCCAGCCCCGCCTCGCTGCGCCACGCCGTCAGTCCCAGGTCGGTCACCAACAGGGGCAGCGCCGCGGAGTCACGGTTCCGGCGACGCCCCTCCTCCGTGCTCCGCGCCACGAGCACGAAGGCGCCCGGCGGGCCGTTCGCCACCACCTCCGGCAGCGTGATCACGGTGCGCTGCATCCGGTTGCGCGCGTAGTTCGGAACGGTCGCCCGGCCCTCCCACACCAGCCGGCCCGTCGTGTCGGTGAGGGATTCGGCCGACCACCCCTCCATCTGCTCGCCGAAGGTCACGTTGGCGTCGCGCCGCGCGCCCATGAGGCTGCGTTCGACGACGCGGACGATCCGCACCTCGATCTCCGGGATGTTGATCGTGCCGATGGCCACGCGGCGCGGGCCGTTGCGCGGCAGGATGAAGGCCCGGGCGTCGAAGGCGATCCGGGCGCCGCGGTCCGGCATGTTGACGGTGACCGGCAGGTCGGCGCGGACGTTCACCCCGTCCTCCCCCGGCATGCCCGCGCGCACCAGCAGGCGTGTGGTCCGGCCCCAGGGGAGGCCGAGAACGCAGAGTTCGTCCTCCTCCCGCGTCACGGCCATGCCGGCGATCGGCGGGTCGGCGCGGATCCAGTCCTCCGGCTGCCAGTCGCGGCGACGGGCGGGGGCGGAGGTGAAGGCGAGGCAGGCGCGGGCGGGGTCCGTCTCCTCCTCCGTCCGCACCCGGCTCAGGAGCATCCCCGCGAGGCGGCGCGCCTCGGCAAGTTGTGCCCGGACCGCGAGGTCGGCCGGGGCGCGTTCCACCACCGCTTCGAGCACGGCGATGACCTGGGAGAAGCGATCCAGCCGGCGCAGCGCGTCGGCCATGAGGTTGAGGGAGGGGATCTCCGGCGGCCCGGCGCCGACCATGTTGAAGGCCTGCTGCGCGGCGTTCAGCGCCTTCGTCGGGTCCGCCGGGATGCGCGCCAGCGCCGCGCGGCCGAGCGACATCCACTGTTCCGCCCGGGGCTCGGGCATGCCGAGCCGTTCCTCCCAGGCGGTGATCGCCGCGTTCCAGTCGCGCCGCGCCTCGGCCTGCGTCGCGCGCCCTTCGGCGCCCTGGCGTTGCTGCGGGGTGGCGCCGCCGGGGAAGCGCCGGGTCAGGCCGTTGGCGTAGCTGGAGGACTGGGACGACAGCCCGGGCAGTTCGAAGGCCGCCTGCGCGAGGACGGGCGGGGCCGCCAGCGCGAACGCGATGACGAGCAGCCGCGCGAGCAGTCCCTGACGCATGACGATCCGGTCCCCTTGATGGGTTCAGCATGGCATGCGCCGGCGTGTCCCGCACAGGTCGTTCCCGGAACGACGTGCACGCGCGCGATCACGCCCCGGCGAGGAGGCGGCCTCCCCGCGCGGTCTCCTCCCGGCCGGTGCTCGATCCCATCCGCACCCACCGCCCAACCGCCAGCGATCGAAGTCAGAGGTGTCGACGCGCGCCGGCGCAGTTTGGTATGCGTCCGGCCGCAGGAGGCGCGAACGATGCCCTGGTATCCTTCCCACCGGTCGATGATCCGGTTCTCGCTGGCGGCGGCCATCGGCGCGATCGGCCCGGCGCCGCTCGGGGCGCAGCCGGCCCTCGACACGCCGCTGACCGTGCCGGAGATGAT
>CAXVWQ010000397.1:0-20849 GCA_964263755.1 Roseomonas sp.
GGGGGCGCGGCGGGCAACGCCTCCGCGCGCGGGGCGAGGACGAGCCGCGCGGCGGTGCCGGCATCGGCGGGAGCGACGGCGTCGCGCCCGTCCAGGGCGGCGATGATCCGCGCCGCGCGGAGGGCCATCAGCGGCGGCCGAAGCGAGACGATGCCGAGCGCGACGGCGGCCGTGCAGAGGGCGCGCGTCACCGCCTCATCCCCGCGCACGCCGGGGAGCCGGGCGCGCGCCGCCGCGACCGACGCGGTGTCGTGGAGCGGGTCCGGGATCGTGGCGCCGTCGAGGTCCAAGTGCAGCGCGAGGCGTTCGGTCAGGACCGTCGGCGGGCGCTCGTCGTCGATGCCCTCGTCGAGCGCGACGAGGCCGAGGCGGGCGGGGAGGCGGCGCGCGAGGCCGTCGCGCTCCAGCACGACCTCTCCCGCATCCAGCACGGCGGCGATGCGGGCGGCGGTGCCGGGTTCCAGCCGCTCCGCCATCGCCAGCACCACGGCGCCGCCGTCGCAGGCGGCGAGGACGCCGCGCTCCACCACCGGGCGCCCGGTGCGAAGCGTGCCGCCGAGGTCGAGGCCGCCGAGGATGCGGCTGTCCGGGGCATTGGGGGGAAGGCGGCGAAGGGGGGCGTCGGGCGGGAGGAGGTCGCGGAAAAGGGCGAGCCAGCGATCGCGGGCGACCCCGGGACGCGCGCGGAGGCGGGCGCCGCCGAGGCCTGCGGGGTCCGTGGCGAGAAGGCAGGCCGCGAGGGCGTGGTCGGCCCCGTCGTCGGGCGCGGCAGCCACCCCGCCGTCACGCCGACGGGTGGCGTCGCGATCCCCGCCCGGCGGGGCCGGGGCGCCGGGGAGCAGCGTCGCGACGCCGCCCGCGCTCATCCCCCGAGGATCTCCGAGACGGCGCGTTCGACGCGGGTGGTCGCGACGGCCTCGTCCAGCGGGTCGCGGCGCAGGCGGTGCCGGAGGGCGGCGGGGGCCATGCGGCGGAGATGCGGGGTGCCGACCTCCGGATCGCCTTCGAGGGCGGCGAGCGCGCGGGCGGCGCGCATCAGCGTCAGCTCGCCGCGCAACCCGTCGGTGCCGAGGGCGATGCAGAGACGGGCGGCGTCGGCGATCGCCGCGTCGGGAACCGTGGTGCCGGCGAGGCGGGCACGGCCGGCGGTGATCCGGTCGCGCAACGCGGCCTCCTCCCCGGTCCAGGCGGCGACGAAGCCGGCGGGGTCGCGCTCGAAGGCGTCGCGGCGCTTCACGACCTCGACGCGGGCGGTGAGGTCGGTCGGGGTTCGGACCTCGACGGCAAGGCCGAAGCGGTCGAGGAGCTGCGGGCGGAGATCGCCCTCCTCGGGATTGCCGCTGCCGACGAGGACGAAACGGGCGGGGTGGCGGAGGGACACGCCCTCGCGCTCCACGACGTTCTCGCCGGAGGCCGCGACGTCGAGGAGGAGGTCCACGAGGTGGTCCTCCAGCAGGTTCACCTCGTCCACGTAGAGGAAGCCGCGATGGGCGCGGGCGAGGAGGCCGGGCTCGAAGGCCTTCACGCCCTCGGTCAGGGCGCGCTCGATGTCGAGGGCGCCGGCGACCCGGTCCTCCGTGGCGCCGAGGGGCAGGTCCACGACGGGCACGGGGACCGTCGAGGCGCGGCGCGGGCCGGTTCGGCAGTGGTCGCAGAGGGCGGCGGGAGACGCGGGGTCGCAGTTGTAGGGACACCCCGAGACGGCACGCATCGGCGGAAGCAGTGCGGCGAGTGCGCGGACCGCCGTGGATTTCCCCGTGCCGCGGTCGCCGAGGACGAGCACGCCGCCGATGGCCGGGTCCACGGCCGCGAGGAGCAACGCGTCCCGCATCTCGTCCTGGCCGACGATGGCGGCGAAGGGGAAGACGGGACGCGCGGACCGCGCGGCGGCCGCCGGCGCGCGCGGCCGGCGCGGTCGGGACACGGGCGGGGCGACGAACCCGTCCATCAGGCCGCGCGCTTCAGGGCGAAGGCGCCCCAGATCGTGCCGAGCGCGTCCGCCAGGTGATCGATGTCGGCGTCCGAGTGCAGCGGGGACGGCGTGAGGCGCAGGCGTTCCGTGCCCCGCGGCACGGTGGGATAGTTGATGGGCTGCACGTAGATGCCGTGCTCCGTCAGCAGCACGTCGCTGATGCGCTTGCAGGCCACGGGATCGCCGACCATCACCGGCACGATGTGGGAGGGGTTCGGCAGGTGCGGGACGCCGAGCGCGTCGAGCCGGGCGCGGACGCGCGCCACGCGGTCGTGCATCCGGTCGCGCTCCGCGCTGCTGGCGCGGACGTGGCGGATGGAGGCCAGCGCCCCGGCCGCGACGTGCGGGGGAAGCGAGGTCGTGAAGATGAAGCCGGTGGCGTAGGAGCGGATGAAGTCGCACATCGCGGCGGTGCCGGCGACGTAGCCGCCCATCGTGCCGAAGGCTTTCGCGAGTGTCCCCTCGATCACCGTGAGGCGGTGGGATAGGCCCTCCCGCTCGGCGATACCCGCGCCGGTCGGGCCGTAGAGGCCGACCGCGTGGACCTCGTCGAGGTAGGTCATCGCGCCGTAGCGGTCGGCGAGGTCGCAGATCTCGGCAATGGGCGCGATGTCGCCGTCCATCGAATAGACGGATTCGAAGGCGATGAGCTTCGGTTGGGAGGGATCGATCTCCGCGAGATGGCGCTCGAGGTCCGCCACGTCGTTGTGCTTCCACACCCGGCATTCCGCGCGGCTGCCCCGGATGCCCTCGATCATGGAGGAGTGGTTCAAGGCGTCGGACAGCACGACGCAGCCTGGCATGCGGCCCGCGAGGGTGGAGAGGGTGGCCCAGTTTGACATGAAGCCGGAGTTGAACAGCAGCGCCGCCTCGGTGCCGTGCAGCGCCGCGAGTTCGCGTTCCAGCAGGACGTGGGCGTGGTTCGTGCCGCCGATGTTGCGGGTGCCGCCGGCGCCCGCGCCGCACTTGTCCAGCGCGTCGTGCATCGCGTTCAGCACGACGGGGTGCTGACCCATGCCGAGGTAGTCGTTGGAGCACCAGACCGTCACCTCGGCCGGGCCCTTGCCGTGGTGGGCGGCCCGGGGGAAGGCGCCGGCCTTGCGTTCCAGGTCGGCGAAGACCCGGTAGCGACCGTCGCGGTGGAGGGCGTCGATTTGGCGGCGGAAGAAGGCCTCGTAGTCCATCGTCCCCTACCCTTCCCTGTCTCGGCTCTGACGGCCGGTCATTCCCTGGTCACGCGCGGCGCAGCCGCCGGGGCCCGCGGGAGCGGAAGCCCCAGCCCCAAAGAGCGGCGGCGGGCAGCGGCAGCACCATCAGCGCGTGTTCCAGCGCACCGAGCGCGGCGAGCGTGCCGAGGAGCGTGAAGCCGACCGCTACGAAGGCATCCGCGCCCGGGGCGAAGGCCGCGCGCAGCAGCAGCGCCGCGACCGCGACGGAGCCGAGGAGGGATAGCGGCAGCAGGAGGTTCGCGCGCGCCGTCCCGAAATACGTCCCGAGGTAGCGGAGATGGTCCGGCAGGAACTCCGCGTTGAGGTTCCGCACGCCGAGGAAGAGGTTGAGCTTCGCCGACAGCCGCATCCCCGCGAGGAGGAGCATCGTCCAGAGCCCCACGTGGTTCGCCCCGTCCCAGGTGAGGGTTGCGGTCCAGAGGACGGCGGAGAGGATGGCGATCTCGTGGTGCAGCACGGTCCGCGTGGCGCGGGCGAAGCGCGGCCAGCCGGTCAGGCCGGGCGGGCAGGGGCGCCGCTCCGGGCCGGTGATGACGCCGGTGAGGAAGGTGAGCTCGAGCCAGCCCCACACCGCCAGCGCGGAGAGGAAGGCGAGGATGGCGCCGTGCGAGGTCGTCATGTCGCGCGTCGCGTGCAGCCCCCAGACGGCGACGAGGAGGAGGAGGGTGGCGACGCCGAGGCTGGTGCGGAACGTCTCCCGCCGCAGGCCGTCGAGATAGAGGATCGCGCCTGTCGCGAACCACCACACGAAGACGGCGAACAGGGCGGGAAGGACATGCTCGGCCATGGTCTACCAGGCCGGCGCGAGGCGGACGTCGTCCGGCAGCGTGCCGCGGCGCGGGGTGCGGAGGTAGAGGCGCGCGAAGGTGGTCGCCGCCGCCGCCATGAGGCCGGCGCGCCGCAGGCCGCCGACGATGCCCCCGCGCGCCTTCGCGGCGCCGATGCACCCGCTGATGCGGCGGAGGCGTTCGAGGTCCGCGAGGAAGCGCGGGTGCTCCACGTCCAGCGTGTCCGGGAAGATCTGGCGGCAGATCTCCTCGGTGATGCGGAACACCTTCAGGTCGTACTCGGCGGGCGTCATGCCGAGGGCGCGGTGGAAGGCGGGGCGGGCGTGGTCGCGAACGTACATCGTCGCGAAAACCGCCAACTGGAAGAAGCGCGCCCAGTACTTGTTGCGGCCGGTGACGAGGCCGGGATTCGCGCGCATGAGCAGCGCGAAGGCCTCGCCGTGGCGGAACTCGTCGTTGCACCACTTGTCGAACCACAGGAAGATCGGGTGGAAGCGGAGTTCCGGGTGGCGCTCGAACTGGCGGAAGATCGTGATGTAGCGGGCGTAGCCGATTTTCTCGGAGAGGTAGGTCGCGTAGAAGATGAACTTCGGGGAGAAGTAGTGATACTTCTTCGCCTTCGTCAGGAAGGACAGGTCAACGCCGACACCGAGATCCTTCAACGCGTCGTTGATGAAGCCGGCGTGCCGGGCCTCGTCACGGGACATGTAACCGAACAGGGCCTTCATGTCGGGGTTGGTCACGCGCTTCCTGATCTCGGCGTAGAGGACGCAGCCGGAGAACTCGGCGGTGACGCTGCTGACGAGGAAGTCCAGCAGCTCCGTCTGCAACTCGGGCGGCAGGTCGGCCAACCGGAACGCGTCGAAGCGCTCGTCTCGCGTGAAATGGCCCTTGTTCAGGTCGCGGCGGAACTCCTCCATCAGCGCGTCCCATTCGGGGCGGACGGCGGAGACGTCGATGCGGTCCATCGCGGCGAAGTCGGTGGTGTAGAACCGCGGGGCGAGGACCGTGTCTTTCACCGCCTCTCGCGTGCTCTCGTTCAGCGTGCCGGAGCGCGGCACGGCGGGGGCGATGGCGTTCATGCCGCGGCCTCCTTCGGCTCGAAGCCGCAGTGATACAGCTCCGTCAGCTCGAACAGCGCGACGGCGGTGGTCCAGGTACGTTCCGGCCAGCCGGCGCGGTGGATCGTGGCGCGCCCGGGGAGCGTGGCGACCGTGCCGAAGGACACGTGCTCCGGCGCGCCGTGCACCACCACGCGGTCGCCGGGGCGAAGTTCCACGCCCTCCGGGATGGCGTGGGCGTGGAGGCTGTCGAAGGTCCGCTCGATCTCGATGGTGCAGGGCACCTCGAAGGAGCGGGAGCCCGAGAGGCGCCAGAGGAAGGATGGTTCGTTCATCGCGCGTCCTCCATCCGGGCCGTCAGCAGCCGCGCGAAGGCGGCGGCGTTCGTGGCACCGAAGGCGCGGAGGTCCACGCTGCGGCCCGTGGCCCGATCCTCCAACGTCAGGCGGCCGTCTGTCCAGTCCGTTAGACGGAAAGAGGTGTCCGATTCCACGGACATACGCCGGCGGTCGCGGGAAAGGCCGCGCAGGGCGCCGCGGATGAAGCCGTCGCCGCCCGGGGGGAGGACGGCGATCAGGGTGCCGGACGTGTCATGGACGGTGACGGCGCCGTCCGCCCGGTCCTCGAAGCGCAGGTCGCGGGCGGCGGCGGCGGGCGCCGTCGACGCCTCGTAGGGGGTGGCCCACCAGCGCGCCGTGCCGGCCGCGACGACGGAGAACGCCATCAGCCCGCCGAGGCCGAGCAGGGGGAGGCGGGGCAGGCCGGCCATGACCCGGTCAGGCCGTCGCGTGTTCGGGCAGGTGGGCGGGCGCGGGGGCGGCGGGGTGCAGCGCCGGCACGGTCTGCTCCGCCGAGGCCGCGAGGGCACGGGAGAGCAGGCCCGCGACGGTCGCGGCGTCGGGCAGGCCGCGGAGCATCGGCTCCGGCCTGCCGAAATGCCACGGGCGGGCGTGCGGCCACAGCGCGACGTAGGAGATGCGGTGCGGCGGCAGGATCCGCAGCACCACGTCGCCCGACCCGTCGGCCTCCAGCCGCGCGGCGGCGCCTTCGATGACGGCGTGCGGGATGTTCAGCGTCATCGGCAGCGCGACGCCGACGCGGAGCACGATGCGGCGGTCCGTGAGGGTGTAGAGGGTCGTGCGGGCCGAGAGTCCCGCGATGACCGCGAGGATCGCGATCGGCACGGCGCCGAGGAGGAGGGTGAGGGCGACCCCGGTGGCGACCTCCGCCACCCCCTCCGGCCACAGCGACACCCCGCGCAGGACCGCGAGGGCGAGGAAGTAGAGGGCGATGCCGCGGAGGTGGAAGGCCCGCCGCGCGAGGAGTTTCGCGTCCGGCGCGCCCTGCCACAGCACCGTCTCCCCGCCGGGGAGGCATTCGGGCAGGCCGGCGACGGGTTCGCCCTCGTGCTCCCGGATCGGCGCCTTCCGGGACATCGGGTTGATCGTGTCCATCAGGGGGTTCACAGCAGGGGCTCCATGCGCTGCGGCGTGGCATACATGTGGCCGCCGGCGAAGTAGCCGCTGATGCGGTCCTCCTCCCGCAGCGTGATCTGGTCGGTGCCGGCGATGGCCGGGGCGGCGGCCAGCTGATGCGAGAGGACCGACTTGATGCGGATGCGTCGCCGCCCTGGGTCCAGGCGTACGAGCTGCATCGGGACGAGGACGCGGCGAGTGCCGGTGGTGACCGCATCCTCGATCGGGACGGGGTGGTCGTCCCCGACGGCCTGCGGCAGCGGCGCGGTCGGGTCGGCCACCGGCGGCGCGATCGGCCAGTCCGCGGGCCGCGGCACGGTGAGTTCGAGGTAGCGGACGAAGGTCTCGGACCGATCCACCCAGGCCTCGTTCACGAAGCCCGCGACGACGCCGTCGGCGGTCACCACCTCGTAGCCCCGGGGGTCCGGGTCCTCCGTCGCGAGATAGTAGTCGGGGGCGGCGCGGAGCGGGACGATCTTCGGCAACGACTGGTCGAAGGTCAGGTCCGGCTCCTCCGCCCGCTGGGCGTAGGACGCGACGCCGACGCCGTCCTGCATCGGGTCGCCGAGCGGTTCCATGGGTGCGCCGGGCCAGGGGGCGGCTGGGACCATGAGGCCGGTCAGGTCGCGCTCGACCCGCGGCACGACCTGCGGGCCGATGTGCGGCAGGACGAAGGCCTTCGGCTTCGGGATGCCGGGCCAGCCCTGGTGGGTGATGCGGTCGCTGCGGTCGGACACGAGCGGGTAGCCGTCGCGCTTGTCCTCGCGGCGCAGGTAGAAGACGAGGCCGGCGAAGAAGACGACGAAGGCGTAGAAGGCGAGTTCCGCGACGTCGAAGGTGCTGGTGAACCCGGCGGTCGGCATCTGTGGGTTTCCTTCCGGTGGGCCGTTCAGGCGTGGTGGGGCACCCGGCCCGTCGCGTGACGCGCGAGGGGGCCGAGGGCGGCGAGGGTGGCGAAGAGCAGGACGATCTCGATGAGGTAGACCGCGCCGTAGGGCGTGGCGGGGCCGGCGAGGGCCTCGCCGAGCGTGCCGTCCACGGCGGGGCGCATCAGCAGGTCGCGCAACGCGCCGGACACGGCGATGGCAACGCCCGCGGCGGTCGCCTGCGCGGCACCCCAGGCGCCGAGCGCGAGGCCGACCTGGCCGGGCGGCGCCGCCTGCATGCAGCCGGTGAGGGTCGCGTGGGCGAAGACGCCCGCGCCGAACCCGATCATGGCGACGCCCGCGGCGAAGACCGCGGCGGAGGCGGCCGGCGCGGCGGCGATGATGGCGGTGAAGGCGACGACGCCGGCGAGGAGGCCCGTCGCCGCGACGCGGTGCGCCTCCATGCCACGACCCATCGCGCGCGCCGCGAGGATGAAACCGAGGATGCCCCCGGCGGCGGCGAGCGCCGTGAGCAGCGTCGTGGAGGAGACGGAGAGGCCGAGGATCTCGCCGCCATAGGGTTCCAGCAGCACGTCCTGCATGGCGAAGGCAGCGGTGCCGAGGCCGGTCGCGACGAGGCGACGCGTCCAGGGGCCCTTCGTGCGAAGCGCACGCCAGGACTCGCGGAAGCCGGGGCTTGTGCCCGCGCCGCGGCCGGGCACCCGCGCCTCCTGCCGCCACAGCGCGACGACGTTCAGCGCCATCGTCAGCACCGCGGTGCCCTGGACAACCTGGATCAGCTTGATCTGCGAGAAGTCGCGGAGCGCGGCGCCGAAGCCGATGGAGGCGACGAGCATCCCGAGGAGGAGCATCACCGAGAGCAGCGCCACCACCCGCGGCAAGGCGGCCGGCGGCGCGAGGTCGGCGGCGAGGGCGAGGCCGACGGTCTGCACGGTGTGCAGCCCTGCGCCGACCATGAGGAAGGCCACCGCCGCCGCGACCGGGCCGACCCATTCCGGCCCCGTCGTGTCGCCGGAGAGGATGAGGAGGGCGAAGGGCATGATCGCCAGTCCGCCGAACTGGATCAGCGTGCCCATCCAGAGATAGGGCACGCGCCGCCAGCCCAGCGCGGAGCGGTGGTTGTCGGAGCGGAAGCCGATGAGGGCGCGGAGCGGGGCGAAGACGAGCGGCAGCGCGACCATCGCCGCGACGAGCCAGGCGGCGACGCCGAGTTCGACGATCATCACCCGGTTCAGCGTGCCGATGAGCAGCACGGCGGACATGCCGACGGAGACCTGGAAGAGCGAGAGACGCAGCAGCCGGCCGAGCGGCAGTTCCGCCGTCCCCGCATCCGCGAAGGGCAGGAAGGCCGGGCCTACGCGGGTCCAGGCGCGCGCGATGTTCACCGGCGCAGTTCCAGCGCGTGGGAGATGTAGAAGCCCGTGCTGATCCGGGCGTCCGCGCCGGGCTGGAAGGCGGCGAGCGCGGGTTCGGCCGCGAGGCGGCGGCGCAGGGCGGCTTCCCGAACCGGCTCCACCGCCGGGGCACGGTCCCCGCGGGGGAAGAGGCGGCCGACGGCGTGCATCGCGCCGAGGGCGGGGGTCCAGGGGGCGAAGGTGAAGGCGATGGAGCGGCGGGCGCGCGGGGCGAGGGCGGAGAGGGCGCGGACGACGTCCTCCGCGCGGTAGTGGATGAGGCTATCCATCACCACGACATGGTCGAAATCGCCGAACTCCGCCGACAGCATGTCGCCGACGCGGAAGGTGATGCGGCTGGCCTCCGGCTCCGCCCCGATCCGCTCGCGGGCGAGGCCGACGAGGGTGGGGGAGAGGTCCACCGCCACCACCGTCGCGCCGCGGCGCGCCGCTTCGAGCGACAGCGCGCCGGTGCCGCAGCCCGCGTCGAGGATTCGGGCGCCGTGCAGGTCGGCGGGCAGCATGGAGAGGAGTTGCGCGCGCATGGCGTCGCGGCCCGCGCGGACGGTCGCGCGGATGCGGCCGACCGGCGCGTCGGACGTGAGGCGCATCCAGGCCTGGACCGCCGTCCGGTCGAAGTAGTCCAGCAGCTGGCCGCGACGCCGGACGTAGGTGGTGTCGCTCATCTCAGTCGAAGCCCAGCAGGTCGAAGATCTCGCGATCCTTGAGGGGAACCGGCTCCCGGTCCTTCATCGTGTCGCCCGCCCAGAGCGAGGCGGCGAGGCGGAGGTATTCCGCCTTCACCGCGGCGAGGGCCGGCGTCTCGTCCATCTCGAACAGCGTCGCCTTCTTCAGGCGCGAACGGCGGATGTCGTCGAGGTCGGGGAAGTGGGCGACGGTCTCCAGGCCCACGCGGTCGTTGAAGCGGTCCACCTGCTCGCAACCGGCGCTGCGGTTCACGATGACGCCGCCGACGCGGACCGGGTAGTTCTTCGACTTCGCCTTGATGGCGGCGACGATGCGGTTCATCGCGAAGATGCTGTCGAAGTCGTTCGCCGTGACGATCAGCGCGCGGTCCGCGTGCTGCAAGGGGGCCGCGAAGCCGCCGCACACCACGTCGCCGAGCACGTCGAACACGACGACGTCGGTCTCCTCCAGCAGGTGGTGTTCCTTCAGCAGCTTCACCGTCTGGCCGACGACGTAGCCGCCGCAGCCCGTGCCCGCGGGCGGGCCGCCGGCCTCCACGCACATCACGCCGTTGTAGCCCTGGAAGACGAAGTCCTCGGGGCGCAGCTCCTCGGAATGGAATTCCACCGTCTCCAGCACGTCGATGACGGTGGGGATGAGGCTCTTGGTCAGCGTGAAGGTGCTGTCGTGCTTCGGGTCGCAGCCGATCTGCAGAACGCGCTTGCCGAGCTTGGAGAAGGCGACGGACAGGTTGGACGAGGTCGTGCTCTTGCCGATCCCGCCCTTGCCGTACACCGCGAAAACCTTCGCATTGCCGATCCGCAAATTCGGATCGAGCTTGACCTGGACGCTCCCCTCCCCGTCCTCCCTTCCGCGCGGGATCGCACCGCGGATGTAGTTGTGCCGGGTCAGCGTGGGCGCGTCGCTCATGCAGCCATCTCCGTTCGCGCCGCGGGGGCACCGATGCCCTCGATCCGGTCTTCCAGCTCCTCCCCGGCGCGGCGGAGCCGCTCCATCACGTCGGGGCTGGGCTGCCAGTATTTCCGCTCATGCGCCTCGATGAGGCGGTTGGCGATGCGGGCGGAGGAGGCGGGGTTGAGCGACGCCAGCCGCTCCCGCATCTCCGGGTCCAGCATGAAGGTCTGCGCGACGTGCTGGTAGACCCAGGGCTGCACGGCGCCGGTGGTGGCGGACCAGCCGACGGTGTTCGTCACCTGCGCCTCGATGTGGCGCACGCCCTCCGGCCCGTGGGCCAGCATCGCGTCGTACCACTTCGGGTTCAGCGTGCGCGTGCGGCTCTCGATCGCGACCTGTTCCGACAGGGTGCGGACGCTCCCCTCGCCGCGCGTCTGGTCGCCGATGTAGACGTCCGCATCCTTGCCCCGGGCCTGCCGCACGGCGCGGGAGATGCCACCGAGCGTGTCGAAGTAGTGGTCCACCGTGGTGATGCCGAGTTCGACGGAGTCGAGGTTCTGGTAGGCCGCCTCGACCGTGCAGAGTGCGTGCTTCAGCACCGCATCGCCCCGCGCCGCCTTGCCGTCCATGCCGTAGGCGAAGCCCTTGCGGCGAAGGTAGGTGTCGGCCAGCTCGTCCTCGCTCTCCCACCCGCCGTTCTCCAGCAAGTGGTTGACGTTCGCCCCGTAAGCGCCCTCGGCGTTGCCGAACACCCGCAGCGCCGCATCCTCCATCGTCCCGCCGTTCTTCGCCATGAAGTCGAGGGCGTGGGCGCGGACCCGGTTCATCTCGACGGGCTCGTCGGCCTGCGCCGCCAGGAGCGCAGCCTCGGCCAGGAGCCGGGTCTGGAGCGGCAGCAGGTCGCGGAAGATGCCGGAGAGGGTGATCACCACGTCCACCCGCGGCCGGCCGAGCTTCTCGAGCGAAACGAGGCGGGCGCCGGAAAGGCGGCCGTAGGAGTCGTGCCGCGGCTCCGCGCCCATGAGCCACAGGGCCTGGGCGATCGGTCCGCCCTCGGTCTTGAGGTTGTCGGTGCCCCAGAGGACGATCGCCACCGTCTCGGGCATCGTCCCGCGCTCCGCGACGTGGCGGGCGAGGAGGCGTTCGGCCTGTTGCGCGCCGTCCCGCACCGCGAAGGCGCTCGGCAACCGGAAGGGATCGAAGCCGTGGAGGTTGCGGCCGGTGGGCAGCACCTCCGGCGTCCGCAGCAGGTCGCCGCCAGGCGCTGGCCGGATGAAGCGGCCGTCGAGCGCGCGGAGCAGCGCCGGAGTCTCGTGGTCCTCGGCCAGCAGCGCGTCCAGCGCGGCCCGACGCACCGGTTCGGTGATGCCCGCGGCGTCCAAGGTGGCGGCGCGCTGGTCCGCGTCCGGTGGCTGCCCGACGACGTGTAGTCCGTGCGGGATGAGGGCGTACTCGAGTTCGAGCAGGGCGATGCCGAGCGCCAGGATCTCGAACTCCATCGCTTCCGGCATCCAGGCTGGTTCGGCCGGTGCGAGGTCCACCGCGGCCGCCTGGGCCTGAACGAGCGACCCGAGGTCGGCGCGGGCGCAGCCATCGGCGCCCGGGTCCAGTGCGCGCCATCGGTCCAGCGACGCCTTCAGGTCGAGCAGCCCGCGATACAGCCCGGCCTGCGCCACCGGCGGCGTCAGGTGGCTCACGAGCGTGGCGTTCGCCCGGCGCTTCGCGAGCGCGCCCTCCGACGGGTTGTTCGACGCGTAGAGGTTGACGTTCGGCAGGTCGCCGATGAGGCGGTCCGGCCAGCACGCGGCGGAGAGGCCGGTCTGCTTGCCCGGCATGAACTCCAGCGCGCCATGCGTGCCGAAATGCAGCACGGCGTGGGCGGCGAAGTCCTCGCGGACGTAGCGGTAGAAGGCGGAGAAGGCGTGGGTGGGGGCGAAGCCGTGCTCGAAGAGCAGCCGCATCGGGTCGCCCTCGTAGCCGAAGGCGGGCTGCACGCCGACGAGGACGTTGCCGAAGCGCGCGCCGAGGACGAGGAGGTCGCGGCCGTCGGAGTTGTGGCGGCCCGGCGCGGCGCCCCATTGCCGCTCGATCTCCCGCAGGTGCGGCTCGCGGCGGACGTGGTCGTCGGCGGGAATGCGGGCGACGACGTTGGCGAGGGTGCCGTGGCGGGCGGCGTTGCCCTCCAGCACCGCCTCGCGCAGCGCGCCGACGTCGGCCGGCATGTCCACCGCGTAGCCGGCATCGCGCATGGCGCGCAGCGTGTTGTGCAGGGACGCGAAGACCGACAGGTAGGCCGCGGTGCCGACGCTGCCGGCATTCGGCGGGAAGTTGAACAGGACGACCGCGACGCGGCGTTCCGCCCGGCTGGACCGGCGCAACGCGACGAGCTTCGCGATCCGGGCGGCAAGCATGGCGGCGCGCTCGGGGTGAACCGCCATGTCGCGGCGTCCCTCGCCCGGTGCGGCGGATGAGCGGCCGCCGAAGGTCATCGGCCCCGTCGCGCCGTCCAGTTCCGGGATGGCGACCATCATCGTGGCCTCGACGGGCGTCAGTCCCCGCGCGTCGGCGTCCCATTGCTCGATGGTCTGGAACTCCAGCGGGTGGGCGGCGAGGTAGGGGACGTCCAGGTCCGCCAGCACGTCCTCCGCTGCCCGCGCGTCGTTGTAGGCGGGGCCGCCCACGAGCGAGAAACCGGTGAGGGAGACGACGGCATCCACCGCCGTCACGCCGTCCCGCTTGAAGTAGCGCTCGATCGCCGGGCGCTGGTCGAGGCCGGAGGCGAAGGCGGGGATGACGCGGAGGCCGCGGGCTTCGAGCGCCGCGATCACCCCGTCGTAATGCGCGGCGTTCCCGGCGAGGGCGTAGGATCGCATGATCAGCAGGCCGACGGTGCCGGCGGTGCCGCCCGTCGGCAGGAGGTCGGCGCGCTCGACGATCCGGCCCGGCGCGCGGGGATGATAGAGGCCTACTTCCGGGTAGTGCACCGGTGGCGCGGCCCGCAGGGTGCCGGCGGCGATGGCCCGCGGGCCGGCGGCGTAGCGGCCGGCGAGGAGGCGCAGCAGGCTGCCGAGATTCTCCTCGGAACCCGCGAGCCAGTATTGCAGGGCCAGGAAGTAGGCCCGGACGTCCTGCGCCGTGCCGGGAATGAAGCGGAGCAGGCGCGGGAGTTCCCGCAGCATCCGCATCTGCGCCTGGCCGGAGGACGGCCCGCCGGACTTCCCCTTGCTGCCGCGCAGGCGCTTCAGCAGCGCGAGCGGCCCCTTGGCCTCGGCGGACATGTCGAAGCGGCCGAGGCGGGTGAGGCGCGTCACCTCCCCCGCCGACATCATGCACAGCATCGCGTCGCAGGATTCGCGCCGCGCCTGCAGCGCCGGCAGCACGGGGCGGATGTGATCTTCGAGGAAGAGCATCGTGGCGACGACGATGTCGGCGCGGGCGATGTCGGCATGGCAGGCCGCGAGGGCAACGGGGTCGCTGCCCCACTCGTCGGCGGCGTGGACGGCGAGCCGGAGGCCGGGGATGTCCCGCCGCAACGCGGCCTCCGCCGCGGTCGCGGCCCCGGCGAGGTGGCTGTCCATCGTCACGACGACGATGCGGATCGGGGCGCTACCGGGCATGATGTGCCTTCGCGTCGTAGAGGGTGTCGACCGTCACGGAAGCCAGGCCGCGTTCCCGCGCGAACACCTCGGTGTTCCGACGGGCCTTGCCGCGCACGAAGAAGGGGACGCGGCGCAGCTCGCGTTCCGCGTCCGGGTGCCAGGCGATGTCGGCCGTCGCGGCGATCTCGGCGGCCGGTGCTTGCGCGGCGTGGCCGAGGTGCGACGGTGCCGTGTCGTTGAACTCGGGGTCCTCGCGGAACATCGCGATCAGGTGTTCCTCCAGGCCCATCATGAGCGGGTGGACCCAGGTGTCGAACAGGACGTTCGCGCCCTCGAACCCCATCACGGGGGAGAAGCGGGCGGGGAAGTCCTGCACGTGGACGGGGGCGGAGATGACGGCGCAGGGGATGCCGTGCTTCTTCGCGACGTGGCGTTCCATCTGCGTGCCGAGGACGAGTTCGGGGCGGAGCTCCGCGACGCGCTCCTCCACTTCCAGGTAGTCGTCGGTGATCAGCGCCTCCAGGCCGAGGCGGGCGGCGGCGTCGCGCACGTCGCGGGCGAACTCGCGGGCGTAGGTGCCGAGGCCGACGACCTCGAAGCCCAGTTCCTCCGTCGCGACGCGGGCGGCGGCGATGGCGTGGGTGGCGTCGCCGAAGATGAAGACCCGCTTGCCCGTGAGGTAGGTCGAGTCCACGGAACGGGAGTACCAGGGCAGGCGGGATGATTCGGCGGCGAGCAGCGCCGACGCGTCCACGCCGGCCAGCGCCGCGACCTCCGCGATGAAGTCCCGCGTGGCGCCGACCCCGATCGGGATGGTCTTCGTCGCGGGCTGGCCGAAGGTGCGCGTGAGCCAGGACGCGGCCTGTCCCGCGATCTCTGGATAGAGCACCACGTTGAAGTCGGCGTCGCCGAGGCGGGAGAGGTCGTCGGGCGTCGCGCCCTCCGGCGCGGTGACCGCGACCTCGATGCCGAGGCGGGCGAGGAGGCCGCGGATCTCGCGGAGGTCGTCGCGGTGGCGGAATCCGAGGGCGGCGGGGCCGAGGATGTTGCAGCGGGCGGGGCGGTCGCCGCGGGGTTCGCGGGCGGTGCCGGGCGGCGGCGCGTGCGGGCCGGCGAAGGCGCGGACGAGTTGGTAGAAGGTCTCCGCCGCGCCCCAGTTCTCCTTCTTCTGGTAGGATGGCAGGTCCACCGCCACGACCGGGATCGGCAGCCCGATGGCACGGGCCAGCCCGCCGGGGTCATCCTGGATGAGTTCGGCGGTGCAGGACGACCCGACCAGCAGGGCCTGCGGCCGGAAGCGCTCGTAGGCATCGCGTGCCGCGTCCTGGAACAACTGCGCCGTGTCGCTCCCGAGGTCGCGCGCCTGGAAGGTCGTGTAGGTCACGGGCGGGCGGCGGTCGCGGCGCTCGATCATCGTGAACAGCAGGTCGGCGTAGGTGTCGCCCTGCGGCGCGTGGAGGACGTAGTGCAGCCCCTCCATCGCGGTGGCGATCCGCATGGCCCCGACGTGGGGCGGCCCCTCGTAGGTCCAGACCGCGAGGCGCATCAGGTCACCCTCAGCTTCTCGCGGCGCGCGAGGGGGCGGGAGAACAGGCCGGCGAGGTCGCCCGCCTGCTCGTAGCCCTGGATCGGGGTGAAGACGAGTTCGATGGACCACTTCGTCGCCAGCCCCTCAGCCTCCAGCGGGTTGGCGAGGCCGAGGCCGCACACCGTCAGGTCCGGCCGCGCGGCGCGGCAGCGGTCGAGTTGCCGGTCCACGTCACCGCCCTCGCTCAGCGCGGTGCCGTGGGGAAGCAGCGCCATCTCCTCCGCGAGGTGTTCGCGGTGCAGGTAGGGGGAGCCGACCTCGATCAGGTTCATTCCCATCTCGCGGGACAGGAAGCGGCCGAGCGGCACCTCCAGCTGCGAATCAGGGAAGAAGAAGATGGAGCGACCGGCGAGCCGGTCCCGGTGCGCGGCGGTGGCACGGCGGGCGCGCTCCTCGCCGGCTTCGGTTGCGGCGCGGAAGGTCGCGTCGTCCACGCCCCATTCACGCGCGGCGGCGCGGAGCCAGGCGGTGGTGCCCTCGGCGCCGAGCGGGAAGGGCGCGGGCAACCGGCGCGCGCCGCGTTCGGCCAGGGCGCGCGCGGTGTCCGCCAGGAAGGGCTGCGCCAGCAGCATCCGCGTGCCGGGCCCGACCGGCGGCAGGTCCTGCGCGCGCCGCGGCGGCAGGAAGTGCACCGGCCCGACCCCCATCGCCGTGAACAGCCGGCGCATCTGGTCCTCGACCACCTCGGCCAGCGCGCCAACCACGAGGAGCGAGCGCGCATCGCCCGCCGGCATCTCCGGCACGAGCGCGGCGAGGCAGGCATCCTCGCCCTGCGTGAAGGTTGTCTCGATGCCGCTGCCCGAGTAGTTCAGCACCACGACGTCCGGCCGCACGCGGCGGGACAGGCGCTGCGCCGCGCGGGAGAGGTCGAGTTTGATGACCTCCGACGGGCAGGATCCGACGAGGAAGAGCATCTTGATGTCGGGACGCCGCTCCAGCAGCCGCGACACCACCCGATCCAGTTCCTCGTTCGCGTCGGCGAGGCCGGCGAGGTCGCGCTCCTCGATGATCGCCGTGGCGAAGCGCGGCTCCGCGAAGATCATCACGCCCGCCGCGGCCTGGAGCAGGTGCGCGCAGGTGCGGCTGCCGACGACGAGGAAGAAGGCGTCCTGGATCTTGCGGTGCAGCCAGATGATGCCGGTGAGGCCGCAGAACACCTCGCGCTGCCCGCGTTCCCGCAGCACCCCATCACGGGAAGCAGGCGGCGACGCGCAGCCCGCCGCATCCGCGCGGGGGACGGGCGAGATCGCGTTCACCCGTGCGCCGCCTGCAGCCGCGCCGTCCGCAGCTTCAGCACGAACTGCGCGGCGTTGATGACGTAGGCGGCGTAGGCCGCGAGGGCGAGGAAGAGTTGCGCGCGCGGGTCGCCCCACCCGAGGAACACCGCTGCGAGGTAGCCCGTGTGCAGCGCGAGGACGAGGATGGAGAACACGTCCTCCCAGTAGAAGGCCGGGGCGAAGAGGTAGCGGCCGAACACCACCTTCTCCCAGATCGCGCCGGTGACCATGATCCCGTAGAGGACGAAGGTCTTCAGGACGACCGAGGCGGTGGCGACCTCCAGCCCCTCTCCCGTCAGCAACGTCCGGAACACGAGGACGAGGGAGACGAGGAACACCGCGAACTGGAGCGGCGCGAGCACGCCCTGGACGAGCGTCCACCCCGTCGCGTCGCGGCGCCGACGCTCCTCCGCGGTGTAGAGCGCGGGTGTCCGACGGGCGTCGGGCACTCCATGGTGCACCGCACTCCGGCCGGAGGCCGCGGTCCACGGGCAACAATCGAACGCGCCGACGAGGCGATTCATCATTCCGGCGTCGCGCATTGCTTGACAACCCCCATCCCTGACGCGTCGGTTGCAGGTGGCGAAATCGACACGCGTGACCGGTCTGTTGCCTCTCGGCACGTCCCGGTCGCGTCGCGTGTTCGACTGAGCCGCATGCCGTTCCCCGAGGGCGCCGTTCGGGTGCGGCGCCAATGGGGGAAGGCTAGGAGGGAGCGCGGCGAAGTGTCAACTTCGATTTACGTCATTTCTGATTGACACTTCGTTTCCGCTCCTCTTACGTCAAAGGGGAAACGGACATGGTGGCCAAGCCGATGCTGGGGCAGGTCGGGGCGAATGCGGGCAACGTCGGCGAGCCTTCGGGCTCGCGCGGGGCGTCCGCGTCGGTCCTCGATTCCGAACGCGTGGCGGCACCGGTCGCGGGCACCCGCCCCGGCCATCTCCTGTCCCACACGGTCGAGACGGAGGTGGTCCCTCGTCTCCTTCTCATCCATCGCGGCCCGCCCTCCGCCGAGGAAGCGCGCGTGCCGCCGGTGGGGGCGGACGACGTCGCCGGCCTCGTCGCGGCGCTGCTCGCCGACCAGGGCGCGAAGGCCGACGGGATCATCGAGGCGGTGCGCGCGCGGGGCGCGACGCTGGAACAGGTCAGCCTCGACCTCATGGCCACCGCCGCACGGCGCATGGGCGAGATGTGGGTGGACGACGAGTGCACCTACACGGACGTCACCCTCGGCGTCTGGCGCATGCAGGGGCTGCTGCGGGCGCTGTCGCCGGTGTTCGAGGCGCGGTGCGACCACGTCCGTGGCGGCGGTCGCCGCGCCCTCATCGCCGTCGCGCCGGGGGAGAACCACGCCTTCGGCACCGACATGGTCTCCGGCTTCCTCCGCCTTTCCGGCTGGGAAGTGTCGAACGAGCCGACCATCAGCGCGGACGCGCTCGCCGACCGCGTCCGGCGCGACCCGGCCACCGTCATCGGGATCTCCTTCGGCTGCTCCGACGACCTCCAGGCGCTCGCCGGCCTCGTCACCCTCGTGCGGCGCGCCGCGGGACGGCCGGTCGGGATCATGGTCGGCGGGCACATCGTGACCAAGTCGCCGACTCTCGCGCTTCGCACCGGGGCGGACGCCATCGCGCTCGACGCCCGCCACTCGGTGCGGCAGGCGGAAGGACTGCTTCAACTGCTTGGTCTCGTTCATTGAGGCCGGATAAGAAATTGACTGGGGGGTGTGCGTCTCAAATGGGGGATGTCGTCTCACGTGAAACCGTTCAAGTCGGCCCTGAGGGCGCTGCAAGGTCTCGACGCGAAAGCGATCGGGGCCCTGCTCGCCACCTCGGCTGATGTCGCGCTGATCCTGGACCGCTCCGGCATGATCGCCGACGTCGCCGTCAGCAACCAGGCCCTCTCCGACGACCTCGGAGAGGTGTCGGGCTGGATCGGCCGTCCGTGGTCGGAGACGGTCCTCCTCGACAGCCGCCCGAAGGTCGAGGCGCTCGTCACCGAGGCGAAGCCGGGCGGCGCGGCGCGTTGGCGGCAGGTGAACCACGCGGCGCCCGGCGACGCGTCGGTCTCCGTCCTCTACACGACCGTCGCCCTGCCCCCCGCGAACGGCCGGGACGGTGCGGCGAACGAGCGGATCGTGGCTCTCGGCCGCGACCAGCGCGCGGTGACGGCGCTGCACCAGCGGCTGGTGGACGCGCAGCAATCCATGGAGCGCGACTACGTTCGGCTGCGCCACGCCGAATCGCGCTACCGCCTCCTGTTCCAGATGTCCTGGGAGGGCGCCCTCATCCTCGATGCCGCGAACCACGCGGTGCAGGAGGCGAACCCGGCCGCCGAAACGCTCCTCGGCGGCACGCCCCTCGCCGGCCGCTCCCTCCTCGATGCTTTCGAACCGGCCGACGGGTCGCGCATCTCGGCCTGCCTCGCCGAGGTCCGCTTCGCCGGGCGCGCCGCGGAGGTCACGGTGCGCGCCGCGGGCGGTGGCGCCGTCGTCCTGTCCGCCGCGCCGTTCCGGCAGGACCGTGCGCCGCTCCTCCTCGTCCGCCTGCGCGCCGCCGGCGGCGGGTCGGCGGCCGCCCCGGCGCGGCCGGACCTGCTGCGCGCGGCCGAAGCGGCGCCGGACGCCCTCGTCTCGACCGACAAGGACGGGACGATCCTCGCCTGCAACGCCGCCTTCCTCGATCGCGCGCAACTCGCGGCGGAGCAGCAGGCCGCCGGCGAATCGCTCGAGCGCTGGCTCGGCCCGGGGCTGGAATTCGAGGTGCTGCTCGCCACCCTCCGCACCCGCGGCGCCGTCCACCTCTTCTCCACGGCGATCCGTGGCGAACAGGGCACGGTCGTGGAGGTGGAGGTCTCGGCCTCCCCCCTCGGCGGCGAGGGCGGGGGCTACGGCTTCTGCATCCGCGACGTCGGCGCCCGGCCCGCGCCGAAGGCCACCCCCGGCGCGCACCTCGCGCGGCCGGTGGAGCAACTCACCGAACTCGTGGGCCGCGTGCCGCTGAAGGAGCTCGTCCGCGAGACGACCGACGTGATCGAGCGCCTCGCCATCGAGGCCGCCCT
Organism: Roseomonas sp.; assembly: GCA_964263755.1. Classification (GTDB taxonomy): domain Bacteria; phylum Pseudomonadota; class Alphaproteobacteria; order Acetobacterales; family Acetobacteraceae; genus Roseomonas. The sequence continues at coordinate 19,933 of CAXVWQ010000397.1, forward strand.
GCAGCTCACCGGCGACAACCGCGCCTCCGCCGCCGAGATGCTCGGCCTTTCGCGCCAGAGCCTCTACGTGAAGCTGCGCCGCTACGGCCTCGGCGGCGACGGCGTCGGCGACGGGGAGGAGTGACGATGGTCCCCTCCCCCGCCGCCATCGCGATGGCCCCCGCGCGGCGCGTGCCGGAGGCGTCGGCGGTGCTGGAACTGCTGAAGCCCGTCACCTGGTTCCCGCCGGTCTTCGCCTTCGCCTGCGGCGCGGTCTCCTCCGGTGCGAGCCTCGCCGATCGCTGGCCGATGGCGCTTCTCGGCCTCCTCCTCGCCGGCCCGATGGTCTGCGGCATGAGCCAGGCGGTGAACGACTGGTTCGACCGTCACGTGGACGCGGTGAACGAGCCGCACCGGCCCATCCCCTCCGGCCGGATGCCCGGCCGCTGGGGCCTGTGGGTGGCGATCGCCTGGACCGTCCTGTCGCTCCTCGTCGCGTCGGCGCTCGGGCCCTGGGGCTTCGCGGCGGCCGTCGTAGGGATCGTCCTCGCCTGGGCCTATTCCGCGCCCCCGGTCCGGCTGAAGCGCAACGGCTGGTGGGGCAACCTCGCCTGCGGCGCCTGCTACGAAGGGCTGCCCTGGATCACCGCGGCGGCGGTGCTGTCGGCCGCCGCCCCCTCGGGCGCCACCCTCGCCGTCGCCGCCCTCTACTCCCTCGGCGCCCACGGCATCATGACCCTCAACGACTTCAAGTCCGTCGAGGGCGACCGCCGCTTCGGCATCGGCTCCCTCCCCGTCCTGCTGGGGCCGGAGCGGGCCGGCCGCGTCGCCTGCCTCTTCATGGCGATCCCGCAGGTGGGCGTTGCGGCGCTCCTCCTCGCCTGGGGCGCGCCCTGGCACGCCGCGGCGGTGGCGGTGCTGCTGGCAGGTCAGGCCGC
>CAXVWQ010000398.1:0-15571 GCA_964263755.1 Roseomonas sp.
CCCGTGATCCCGGCCGGCACGGGCAACACCGAGGCGCAGGCACGGGCGATGGCGCACCTCCGCCCCCGGGCCTACGCCGGCACGCCCGATTTCCTGCGGACGATCCTCGAACGGGCGGATGACCTCGGGCTCGACGTGTCGTCGCTCCGGCTCGGCCACGTCTCGGGCGGGGCCTACCTGCCATCGCTCCGGGCTTGGTACGCGGATCGCGGGCTGACCGTGCTGCAATCCTACGCGACGGCGGAGTGCGGGGTGATCGCCTACGAGTCCGAGGCCCGGGACGGGCTGATCCTCGACGAGGAGGTGGTCGTCGAGATCGTGCGGCCGGGCACGGGCGACCCGGTGCCGGACGGCGAGGTCGGAGAGGTGGTCGTGACGGTGCCGGACCCCGCCTACCCGTTGATCCGGTTCGCGACGGGGGACCTCTCCGCGATCCTGCCGGGCAGCAGCCCGTGCGGACGGACGAACCTGCGCCTCCGCGGCTGGATGGGACGCGCGGACCAGGCGACGAAGGTCCGCGGCCTGTTCGTACGGCCGGAGATGGTCGCGGAGGTCGCCCGACGCGTGCCCGGCGCAGGGCGGCTGCGGCTCGTCGTGGCGGAAGAGGGCGGGCGGGACCGGATGGTGCTGCGGGCGGAGGGGGACGTCGCGATGCGGGAGGGCCTTGCGGCGGCGCTCGCCGACGTGACGCGGCTGCGGGGCGAGGTCGCGATGGAGGCACCGGGCACGTTGCCGAACGACGGGAAGGTCGTGGACGACACGCGGCCGCCGCCGGCGTGACGCCGGTCCTGCCGCCCGCGGCCGACTACGCGGGGATGGTCGGGGCCTTCCGCTGGGACATCCCCGCGCGGTGCAACATCGCGCATGACGCCTGCGACCGCTGGGCGGACGGGACGGGGCGGCCGGCGATCCTGCACCTGGCGGACGGGGGCGTCCGCACGATCACCTTCGACGCGCTGCGCGCGGACAGCGCGCGGCTGGCGAACGTCCTGGCGGCGCGCGGGGTCTGTCGGGGCGACCGCGTCGGCGTCCTCCTGCCGCAATGCCCGGAAGCGGCCGTGGCGCACCTCGCGGCCTACCGGATGGGGGCGGTGGCGGTGCCGCTGTTTCAGTTGTTCGGCGGGGATGCGCTGGAATACCGGCTGCGGGACTCCGGTGCGGCGGCGCTCGTGACGGATGGCGTTGGGCTGGTGAAGCTCGACGGGCTGCGCGAGGGGCTGCCGGACCTTCGCGTGGTCCTCGCGGCCGGTGGGGGGCCGGGTGCCCTCGACCTCGCGGCGGAGATGGGGCGGGCGGGCGACGCGCATCCCGTCGCGCCGACCGGGCCGGACGATCCCGCGGTCATCATCTACACCTCCGGCACGACCGGATCCCCGAAGGGCGCGCTGCACGGGCACCGGGTGCTGCGGGGGCACCTGCCCGGCGTGGAGATGCCGCAGGACGGTTTCCCGGCGCCGGGCGACCTGTTCTGGACCCCCGCGGACTGGGCCTGGATCGGCGGCCTGTTCGACGTGCTGCTGCCGAGCCTGTTCCATGGCGTGCCGGTGCTGGCGCACCGCATGGCGAAGTTCGAGCCGGAGGCGTGCCTCGACCTGATGGCGCGGCGCGGCGTCACGCGCGCCTTCCTGCCACCGACGGCGCTGAAGATGCTGCGGGCGGTGCCGGATGCCGGCGGCTTCGGCGCCCGGCCGCGCTCCATCGGCAGCGGCGGGGAAAGCCTCGGCGCGGAACTCCTCGAATGGGGCCGCGCGGCCTTCGGGGTGACGATCAACGAGTTCTATGGGCAGACCGAGTGCAACCTCGTCGTCGCCGCGCGCGCGGGGCTGTTCGACACCCCGGCGGGGAGCATGGGGCGGGCCGTGCCGGGTCATCGGGTGGCCATCATCGGTCCGGACGGGAGGGAACGACGGCGTGGGGAGGCGGGGACGATCGCGGTACGCCGGCCCGATCCGGTCCTGTTCCTCGGCTACTGGAACAAGCCGGAGGAGACGGCGGCGAAGTTCGCCGGGGATTGGCTGCTGACCGGCGACCAGGGGACGATGGACGAGGCTGGCAGCATCGCGTTCCTCGGGCGGGACGACGACGTCATCACGTCCGCGGGCTACCGGATCGGGCCGTCGGAGGTGGAGGACTGCCTCCTCCGCCATCCGGCGGTCGCGATGGCCGGGGTGGTGGGAATGCCCGACGCGCTGCGGACGGAGCGCGTGACGGCGGTCGTCGTCCTGCGGGAGGGGCACGTCGCCGGGCCGGGGCTGGCGGCGGACATCCAGGGGCATGTCCGGGAACGGCTGGCGGCGCACCTCTACCCGCGGGAGGTCCGCTTCGCGGACGCGCTGCCGATGACCGCGACCGGGAAGGTCATGCGGGGAGCGATCCGTCGATCCCTCTCGGGCGGGTAGCGGGGCTCAGCGGGTCGCCAGCACGGCGGCGCAGGCCGCGGGCATCGGTGGCGGCGGTCCCGGCGGACCGGGCGGCGGGCGGCGCGCATCCGGCGTGAGCCACCAGGCGAGGCTGGCGTCACAGCCGTCCCCGGGCGGTGGCGGGGCGATGTCGATGCAGGCCGCGTCCCCCGCGGAGCAACGCAGGCGGACGTGCATGTGGCTGTCGTGGCCCCGCCAGGGCCGCACGGTCCTCAGCCAGGGGGCGCCGGGGAAGGCGCGGCACAGGCTGCGCTTGATGCCGTGGTTGACGAGCACCCGGTCCACCCCCGGCAACTCCGCCGCGAGGCGGATGAGGCGTGCGTGGCCCGCGGTGAAGCGGGCGGGGTCCACGCCGGCCTCGTCGGGCAGGACGAGGGAGGGCACCGCGATGGACTCCCGCGCGGCGGCCGGGGTGCGCGGCTTCGGCGTCAGGTCGAGCCAGATGTCGGCGTCCAGGCCGGTCTGGTGGCTGGCGTGGCCGTAGGGCATGGGGCCGCCGCGCGGCTGCGAGAGGTCGCCCACCCACAGGTCCGGCAGGCCCTCCGCCGCCGCGCGCGCCGCGAGCGAGCGCACGGCGTCGAGGAGCATCGGATGCCCCCAGAAACGGTTGCGCGACGTGCGGACGACCTGCCAGCCCGGGCCCTCCGCCGGCAGCGGCTGCGCGCCGCGGAGGCAGCCGAGGGAGGTGCCGCCGATGCTCGCCGCCGGGCCGGGGAGGGGACCCGCCACCGCGGCCCAGGCGGCCGGCTGCGCGCCCGCGGGGGTCGCGAACGCCAGCAGGGCGGCGAGGGTGGCCGCCCTCACGCCTCGAAGCGGATGCCGCTCGGCGCGGCGGCAGGCGTGGCGGCGGCCTGCGCCTCCCGGGCCTTGGACTGCACCTCCTGGATGAGCTTCGTCAGGGCGCCGGCGAGGTTCGGCAGCTGGACGAGAGGGATGGCGAGGACGACGGCCGGCTTCGCCTGGTTGTCGGCACCGTGGAGGCCGAAGGAGAGGCGGGCGACGCCGTGCCGGACGGTCGCCTCGACGAGGCCGTCGGCGAAGATGCTCGGGGTGTGGTCCATGGGGCGTTCCTCTCGTGGCGGGCGCGATGATCCCAGCGCGGTGATGATCCCAGCGTGGTGCGGCGCCGTCCAGCGACGGGCGGGGCTCAGGTGCCGCTGGGCGGCGGGGGATAGGGGGGGATGGCGAGGTAGGCGATCCGCTTCGCCTCGATCCGGCCGCGCGTCACCGTGTCGAGGATGAGGCCGCAGGTCATCGCGAGGGAGGCGAGGATGAAGGCCGCCACGGAGGCGAGGAAGGTGGGGAGGCGCGGGACGAGGCCCGTCCTGACGTAGTCGTCGAGGACGGGGATGAAGAGCGCGAAGCCCAGGAGGAGGAGGAGCCCGGCGATGGCGCCGAAGAAGGAACGGGGCTTCTCCCGCTGGATGAGGGCGAGGATGAGCCGCAGGATGCGCCAGCCGTCCTGGTAGGTGCGGAGCTTGGAGACGGAGCCGGGGGGGCGGTCCCGGTAACGGGTCGGGAGTTCGGCGACGGGCAGGCGGAGTTCGAGGGCGTGGACGGTGAACTCCGTCTCCGTCTCGAAGCCCGCGGCGAGGCCGGGGAACGACTTCACGAAGCGGCGGGAGAAGCAGCGGTAGCCCGACAGCATGTCGGTGACCCGGTTCCCGAAGACGACGCGCACGACGCCGGTCAGCAGCTGGTTGCCGAGGCGGTGGCCGGGCCGGTAGGCGGCGGCGATGTCGGTCACGCGCACGCCGGTGACCATGTCCACGCGATCGTCGAGGAGGGCCTTCACCAGGGCCGGGGCGTCGGCGGCATCGTAGGTGTCGTCGCCGTCGACGAGGATGTAGGCGTCCGCGTCGATGTCCGCGAACATGCGGCGGACGACGTTGCCCTTGCCCGGCAGGGGTTCGCGCCGGACGATCGCGCCGGCCGCGGCGGCGATGGCCGCGGTGCCGTCGTTGGAGTTGTTGTCGTAGACGTGGATGGCGGCGTGCGGGAGCGCGGCGCGGAAGCCGGCGACGACGGCGCCGATGGCTGCCGCCTCGTCGCGGCAGGGGATGAGGACGGCGACGCGGGGGACCGTCATGCGAGGCCGCGGGCGCCGAAGACGAAGCGGCGGGACAGGGAGAAGTTGAGGCCCATGCCCGCGAGCGCGCCGCCGGCGACGGCGACCGCGAGCGGCGTGCCGGCGTGCACGAGGAGCGCGTAGGCGCCGTAGTTCAGGGCGAAGCCGCCGAGGTTGAGGACGAGGAACAGCGCCCACCCGCGTCCGCCGGCGTGCCCGGAACGCCCGAAGGTGAAGCGGCGGTTCAGGGCGTAGGTCGTGGTCGCCGCCGCGAGGTAGGCCGGCACGCGGCCGAGCAGGGGGCCGGCGCCGAGGGCGACGGCGAGGTAGAGGACCGCGACGTCCACGGCGTAGCCCACCGTGCCCATGATGCCGAAGCGCAGGAACTGCGTTGCGACGGCGGGGAGGGGGGGGACGCGCACGGGCGCTTCCTAGGGGCCGCCGGCCCACGATGTAACGCAGGGCGGGACTTGCGCGGGCGGGCGGGATGCGCTGCGCTGTCCTCCTCCCGAGACCGTTCCGCCGTGAGGGGACCCCCCATGCACCGTCGCGACCTGCTGGCCGGCGCCGCCGCCGCCCCGTTCCTGGGCGGCCCCCTGCTGGGCGGGTTGTCCCGCCCGGCCCTGTCCCAGGGGGCGGCGGCGCGAACGTTGAAGTTCATCCCGCAATCCGACCTGACGGTCGTGGACCCCATCGTGACGACGGCCTACGTCACGCGGAACCACGCCTACCTCATCTGGGACCAGCTCTACGGGTTCGACGAGGACTTCAAGCCGCAGCCGCAGATGGCGGAGGGGCACACCGTCGAGGATGACGGGAAGCGGGTGACGATCCGGCTGCGGACCGGGCTGCGGTTCCACGACGGGACGCCGGTGCGGGCGGGGGACGCGGTGGCGTCCATCCGCCGCTGGGCGGCGCGGGACGCGCTGGGGCAGGTGCTGATGGCGCAGACGGCGGAACTCACCGCCAGCGACGACCGGACGATCCTGTTCCGGTTGCAGAAGCCCTTCCCGCTGCTGTTCGAGGCGCTCGGGAAACCCTCCACGCCCGTGTGCTTCATCATGCCGGAGCGGCTGGCGGCGACCGATCCGGCGACGGCGGTGCGGGAGCTCATCGGCAGCGGGCCGTTCAAGTGGGTGGCGAACGAGCGCGTTCCCGGCTCCCGCGTGGTATACGAGCGTTTCGCCGACTACGTGCCGCGCCCCGAGGGCAACCCCAACTGGACGGCGGGGCCGAAGCGGGCCGGGATGGACCGCATCGAGTGGCACGTGATCCCCGACGCCTCCACCGCCGCCGCGGCGCTGCGGAACGGCGAGATGGACTGGTGGGAGCAGCCGACGGCCGACCTGCAGCCCACCCTGCGCCGCGACCGTAACGTGGTGATGGAGATCCCGGACCCGACGGGGCTGTGCGGCATCGCGCGGTTCAACCACCTGCACCCGCCGTTCAACAACCCGGCGATCCGTCGGGCGCTGCTCGGGGCGGTGGTGCAGGGGGACTACATGTCCGCGGTGATCGGCACGGACCGGTCGCTGTGGAAGGACGGCGTGGGCTACTTCCCGCCGGGCACGCCGCTCGCGAGCGATGCCGGGATCGACGCGCTCAACACGCCGCGGGACATGGAGAAGGTGAAGCGCGACCTCGCCGCCGCGGGTTACCGCGGGGAGCGGGTGACAATCATCGCGGCCTCCGACTTCCCGTCGCTCAACGCGCTGGCGCAGGTCGGGCAGGACATGTTCTCGAAGGCCGGGATGAACGTGGAATACGTCTCCACGGACTGGGGTTCCGTCGTGCAGCGGCGGGCGAGCCGGGAGCCGGCGGAGCGTGGGGGCTGGAGCGTGTTCTTCACCTGCTGGTCGGGCCTCGACATGTTCAACCCAGGCGTCCACCAGAGTCTGCGCGGGCATGGGCAGAACGCTTGGTTCGGCTGGCCGACCATGCCGCGCATCGAGGAGCTGCGTCAGGCGTGGTTCGACGCGCCGGACCTCGCGGCGCAGCAGCGGGTGGCGGTGGACATCCAGCGCACGGCGTTCGAGGAGGTGCCCTACCTCCCGCTCGGCCAGTATTTCCAGGCGACGGCGTATCGCAGAAACCTGTCAGGCGTGTTGAAGGGCCTCCCGTTGTTCTGGAACGTCACGAAGACCGCCTGAGCACGGCGCTTGCACCCGGCCCTCCCGACCTGCTTGCATGGTCGGGACGGTTGAGGGGTTCACGGGCATGATGCGTCGTCGCGACCTGATGGCGGCGGGGGCCGCCGCCTTCGCCGCGCCCGCGCTGGCGCAACCGGCACGGGCGCGCGTGCTGAAGATGGTGCCGCAGGCCAACCTCACGAGCCTCGACCCCGTGTGGACCACCGCGAACATCACGCGGAACCACGGCTACATGGTCTACGACACCCTCTACGGGATGGATGCGGAATTCCGGCCGCGGCCGCAGATGGCGGAACGCCATTCGGTCGAGGATGACGGGCGGCGCGTGACGATCACCCTGCGCTCCGGGCCGCGGTTTCACGACGGGGAGCCGGTGCGGGCGGCGGACGTGGTGGCGAGCCTGCGGCGCTGGATGAAGCGCTCACCCTCCGGCCAGAAGCTGGAGGAGTTCACGGACGACCTCGTCGCCCTCGACGACCGTCGCGTGCAGTTCCGCCTCAAACGGCCCTTCCCGTTTCTGCTCTCGGCGCTGGCGCAGGTGAGCAACGGGCCGGCCTTCATCATGCCGGAGCGGATCGCGCGCACCGACCCGTTCCAGCAGATCCGCGAGACGGTCGGCAGCGGCCCGTTCCGCTTCAAGGCGGACGAGTTCAATTCCGGCTCCCTCGTCGTCTACGAGCGCAACCCGGATTACTCCCCCTCCGCCGACACGGCGCCGCCGACGCTCACCGCCGGCGCGAAGCAGGCGTTCTTCGACCGGGTCGAGTTGAACATCATCACCGATGCGTCCACGGCCTCCGCGGCCCTGCAAACCGGGGAGATCGACTGGTACGAGCAGCCGCCGCCAGAGATCCAGCAGGTGATCCGCCGCAACCGCGCGCTGGTGGTGGAGGAGATCGACTCCCTGCCGCTCATCTCCGTCCTGCGGCCGAACCACCTGCACGCGCCGTTCAACGACAAGCGCATCCGGCAGGCGCTGCTGCCCGCGATCAGCCAGGCGGACTTCATGCAGTCCATCGTCGGGACGGAGGAGGCACTCTACAACACGCGCTGCGGGATGTTCACGCCGGGGACGCCGCTGGCCACCGAGGCGGGGCTGGAGCCGTTGCTGGGACAGCGCAGCGTGGACCGGTCGCGGACGATGCTGCGCGAAGCCGGTTACACCAATCAGCCCATGCGGCTGGTCGGGCCGACGGACATCCTGGCGCCCGCCGCCCTCACGCAGGTCGGGGCGGACTTGGTGCGGCGGCTGGGCTTCAACGCCGACATCGTGCTGACGGACTGGGGCACCACCGTGCAGCGCCGGACCTCGCGCGAGCCGGTGGAGAGGGGAGGCTGGTCGATGATCTTCACCTCCTTCTCCTCCTTCGATTTCGTGGATCCCTCGGCGCATTTCCCGCTGCGGGGGAACGGGACCGGCGCTTGGCCGGGATGGCCGACGATCCCGGAACTGGAGACCCTCCGCGACGCCTGGTTCACCGCCCCGGACCTGACCTCGCAGAAGGCCATCGCGGAGCGGATGCAGCGCGTGGCGATGGACGAGGTGCCGTTCATCCCGCTCGGCGCCTACAAGTCGCTCACCGGCATCCGGCGGGAATTGCACGGGCGGGTGAAGGGGCTGGCGCTGTTCTGGAACATCCGCCGTGGATAGGGCGGTGATCGGACGACGCGGCGCGCTCCTCACCGCCGGAGCCGCGTTCGCGGCGCCGGCGCTTGCCCAGGGGGCGCGGACGCTGCGGGTGATCCCGCAGGCGAACCTCACGAGCCTCGATCCGGTGTGGACGACGGCTGTGGTGACGCGGAACCACGCCTACCTCGTCTATGATTCGATCTGCGCGGTGGACTCCGCGGGCGTTCCGAAACCGCAGATGGCGGCCTGGGAGGTCACGGACGACGGCCGCACCTGGACCTTCGCCCTGCGCGACGGGCTGCGCTTCCACGATGGCGAGGCGGTTCGCGCCGCGGATTGCGTCGCGAGCATCCGGCGCTGGGCGGCGCGGGACACCTTCGGGCAAGCGCTCTGGCCGCAGGTGGACGAACTGGCGGCGCTGGATGACCAGCGGTTTCGCTTCCGCCTGAAGAAGGCTTTCCCGTTCCTCGCCCTCGCGTTGGGCAAGAGCCAGAACCCCTGCTTCGTCATGCCGGAGCGGATGGCGAACACCGATCCGTTCCAACAGGTGCGGGATGCCACGGGATCCGGGCCGTTCCGCTTCGTCCCGGGGGAATGGAACCCGGGACAGCGCGCCCTGTGGCGGCGCAACGACGCCTACGTGCCGCGTCAGGAGGCCCCGGACGGGCTCGCCGGCGGCCGCGTGCCGCGGCTCGACGCGGTGGAGTGGACGGTCATCTCCGACCCGGCGACGGCCGCCTCCGCGCTGTCCGCGGGGGAACAGGACTACTGGGAATACCCGCTGCACGATCTGTTGCCGCTGCTCCGTCGGAATCGGGAGGTGGTGATCGAGCAGCGCCTGCTGGAGGGCACCTACGGCGTCTGCCGCTTCAACCACCTGCATCCGCCCTTCAACAACCTCGCGGTCCGGCGCGCCTTCGCCATGGCGGTGGACCAGCGCGACTACCTCCGCGCCGTGGCGGGGGAGGACGAGCGGTCCTGGGGCGTCTGCGAGGGCGTCTTCACCTGCGGCACCCCGCTGGCGAGCGAGACCGGCAACGACGTGATGAGGGTCCGAAACCTCGACCGCGCCCGGGCGGCGTTGCGGGAGGCGGGCTACAACAACGAGCGCGTGGTGCTGGTGGCGCCGGGCGACTACCCGCAGATCAACGCTCTCTCCCTCGTCACCGCCGACGTGATGCGGCGGATGGGGTTCAACCTGGAGGTCGTCTCGACGGACTGGGGCACCCTGGTGCAGCGACGCGCGAGCCGGGAGCCGGTGGAGCGCGGCGGATGGAGCGTGATCCATACCACCTCCAGCGGCACCGACCTCGCCCTGCCCGCCATCCACCTGTTCCTGCGCGCCAACGGGCCGAACGCCTGGTTCGGCTGGCCCACCGACGAGCGGATCGAGACGCTGCGGACGGCGTGGCTGGACGCCCCGGACGAGGCGACGAGCAAGCGGGTGGGGACGGAGCTGAACGCCCGGGCCATGGAGGTGCTGCCCTACGTGCCGCTCGGCTTCTACTGGCAGCCGAGCGCGTGGCGGCGGAACGTGACCGGGGCCTTCCGGGCGCCGACGACGGTGTTCTGGAACATCGCCAAGGGCTGACTGGCACGGGGCGTGCAACGCCCTTGTCACAAGGGGCTGGTGCGGTGCCGATGGCTGCGGCACGCTCCGGCCCGGAACGGGTTCACGGGCGCGACAGGGAGGACGGGGCATGTTGGATCGACGCGGATTCCTGGGCGCGGGGGCGGGGCTCGCGGCCTCGGCCGGCGTGTCGGCGCCCGCCGTGTCGCAGGGGGCGGCTGCGCGGACGCTGAAGTTCGTGCCGCAGGCCAACCTGGCGAACTTCGATCCGATCTGGGGCACGCAATACGTCGTCCGCAACGCCGCGGCGCTGGTGTGGGACACGCTCTACGGCATCGATTCCGAACTCCGCCCGCAGCGGCAGATGGTGGAGAGCGAGGAGGCGTCCGCCGACGGCCTGACCTGGAACTTCCGGCTGCGCGAGGGCCTGCGGTTCCACGACAACGAGCCGGTGCTGGCGAAGGACGTCGTCGCCTCGCTCAACCGCTGGGCCGTGCGCGACCCGATGGGCCAGATGATCCGCGCCGTCCAGAACGAGCTGACGGCGGTGGACGACCGGACCTTCCGCTGGTCCCTCAAGTCGCCCTACCCGAAGATGCTGCTGGCGCTCGCGAAGAACAACACGCCCTGTTCGTTCGTGATGCCGGAGCGGATCGCGCGGACCGACCCGTTCACGCAGATCAGCGAGTATATCGGTTCCGGCCCCATGCGGTTCGTGCGCAACGAGTGGGTTCCCGGCGCCAAGGCGGTCTTCGCGAAGTTCGACGGCTACCGCGGCCGCTCCGAGGCGCCGTCCTGGCTCGCGGGCAACAAGACGATCACCTTCGACCGCATCGAATGGATCGTCATGCCCGACGCGGCCACCGCCGCCGCCGCGTTGCAGAACGGGGAGGTGGACTGGTGGGAGAACCCCGTCTCCGACCTCGTCCCGCTGCTGCGCCGCAACCGCCAGATCGCGGTGGACATCGCCGACCCGCTCGGGAACATCGGCACCTTCCGCATGAACCACCTGCACCCGCCCTTCAACGACGTGCGGGCGCGGCGCGCGGTGATGATGGCGATCAACCAGGAGGACGTGATGCGCGCCATCGTCGGCGACGACACGAACCTCTGGAAGCAGCTACCCTCATACTTCACGCCGGGCACGCCGCTCTACACGGAAGCGGGCGGCGACCTGATCAAGGGCCCGCGGAACTACGACGCGGCGCGGCGGCTGATGCAGGAGAGCGGCTACGACGGCCGACCGGTCGTCATGATCGTGGCGCAGGACCAGCCGATCACGAAGGCCCAGGGCGACGTGACGGCGGACGCGCTGCGGCGCATCGGCGTGAACGTGGACTACGTGGCGACGGACTGGGGCACCACCGGCACGCGGCGCGCGATGAAGAACCCGCCGAACCAGGGCGGCTGGAACGTCTTCTTCTCCTGGCACGCGGGCGCCGACTGCATCAACCCCGCGGCCTACACGGCCATCCGCACGAACGGCGACGGCGCCTGGTTCGGCTGGCCGAATTCCCCGGAGGTCGAGGCCAAGCGGGACGCGTGGTTCGCCGCGCCGAACCTCGCGGCCGAGCAGGCGGCGATGGTCGAACTGAACCGCGCCGCCATGGACCACGTGGTCTATGCGCCCACCGGCTTCTTCCTGAATTACCAGGCGTGGCGCCGGAACGTCAGCGGCATCGCGAAAGGGCCCCTGCCGTTCTTCTGGGGCGTCTCGAAGACCTGATGCTGGCCTACGTCGCCCGACGCGTCGTCGCGACCATCCCCGTCATGGCGGTGGTCGCGCTCTTCGTCTTCTCCCTCCTCTACATCTCCCCGGGCGATCCGGCGGCGGTGATCGCCGGCGATCAGGCGACGCCCGATGACGTGGAGCGCATCCGAGCCTCGCTCGGGCTGGACCGGCCCTACCTCGTCCGGTTCGGGGAGTGGGTGTGGAACATCCTGCGGGGCGACCTCGGGACGTCCATCTTCACCAACCTGCCCGTGTCGCTCATGATCTCCCAGCGGATCGAGCCGACGCTGTCGCTCATGGTCATCACCCTCATCCTCGCGGTGTCCATCGCCGTGCCGATGGGCGTGATCGCGGCGTGGAAGGCGGGGACCTGGGTGGACCGGGGCGTGATGGCCTTCGCGGTGCTCGGCTTCTCCGTGCCGGTCTTCGTCGTCGGTTACCTGTTGGCCTACGTCTTCGCGCTGGAACTCGAGTGGCTGCCCGTGCAGGGCTACACGCCCTTCTCACGCGGCGTCTGGCCCTGGCTGCGGAACCTCATCCTGCCGGCCATCGCACTGGGCGGCGTCTACATCGCCCTCATCGCCCGGATCACCCGCGCGACGATGCTGGAGGTGCTGCAGCAGGACTACATCCGCACGGCACGCGCCAAGGGCGTGGGGCAGCGCGGCATCCTCTTCATCCATGCGCTGAAGAACGCCGCGGTGCCCATCGTCACCGTCATCGGCATCGGCGTGGCCCTGCTGATCGGCGGCGCGGTGGTGACGGAGAGCGTCTTCGCCATCCCCGGCCTCGGACGGCTGACGGTGGACGCCATCCTCCGCCGCGACTACCCGGTGATCCAGGGCGTGATCCTGCTGTTCTCCTTCACCTACGTCCTCGTCAACCTCGCCATCGACCTGCTCTACACCCTGTTCGACCCGAGGATCCGGTATTGAGCGCGATCGTGCACGATGCGAGCACCGTCGCGGCCGCGGCACCGATGCCGGACGTGCTGCCCTCCGTCCGGCCGGCCAAGGGCTTCATCGGGTTCCTGCGGCGCTATCCCACCATCGCCTTCGGCGGGTCGCTGTTGGTCGTGATCCTCGCCGTCGCGGTCCTCGCGCCGCTGCTCTGGACGGTTGACCCGACCGCCCTGGCCCCCGCCCGCCGGACGCGGGAGCCCTCCGCGCAGTACTGGTTCGGAACCGACATGCTGGGGCGGGACGTCTACTCCCGCGTGCTCTACGGCGCCCGCATCTCGCTCACGGTCGGCTTCGCCGTCGCCTTCTTCGCGTCCGTGATCGGGCTGGCCATCGGCCTGTTCTCCGGCTTCGTCCGCTGGGCGGACACGATCATCATGCGGATCATGGACGGATTGATGTCCATCCCCTCCATTCTCCTCGCCATCGCGTTGATGGCCCTGACACGGGCGAGCGTTGGCAACGTCATCCTCGCGATAACGGTCGCCGAGATCCCTCGCGTGTCCCGCCTTGTCCGCGGCGTCGTCCTCTCCCTCCGCGAACAGCCGTACGTGGATGCCGCCGTCGCCTCCGGCACCTCGACCTTCATGATCGTCATCCGCCACATCCTGCCGAACACCCTTGCCCCGATCACCGTCCAGGCGACCTACATCTGCGCCTCCGCGATGATCGCCGAGAGCATCCTGTCCTTCATCGGGGCGGGCACGCCGCCGATCATCCCGTCCTGGGGGAACATCATGGCGGAGGGGCGGGCGCTGTGGCAGGTGAAGCCCTACATCGTGTTCTTCCCGGCGATCTTCCTCTCCATCACCGTCCTCGCGGTGAACCTGCTGGGCGACGGGATGCGGGACGCGCTGGATCCGCGCATGGCGAAGCGCGTCTGATGGCCACGCCACTTCTTTCGGTCGAGAACCTCCAGACCCATTTCCGCACGCCGGACGGGGTGAATCGCGCGGTGGACGGCGTGTCCTTCCACGTGGATGCCGGAGAGACGATCGCCATCGTCGGCGAATCCGGGTGCGGCAAGTCGGTCACCGCCATGTCGATCCTGCGGCTGATCCCCGAGCCGCCGGGCAAGATCGCGGGCGCGGTGCGCTTCATGGGCCGCGACCTGCTGACCCTGTCGGACAAGGAGATGCGCGCGATCCGCGGCAACGACATCTCCATGATCTTCCAGGAGCCGATGACGTCGCTGAACCCCGTGCTGACCGTCGGGCGGCAGATCGGTGAGACGCTGCGGCTGCACCAGGGCCTGAACGCCAGTGCCGCCGAGGGGAAGTCCATCGAGATGCTCAAGCTCGTCGGCATCCCCGCCCCCGAGCGGCGCGTGCGCGAATATCCGCACCAGCTGTCCGGCGGCATGCGGCAGCGCGTGATGATCGCGATGGCGCTCGCCTGCAACCCGAAGCTCCTCATCGCCGACGAGCCGACCACCGCGCTGGACGTGACCATCCAGGCCCAGATCCTCGACCTCATGCGCGACCTGAAGTCCCGGGTCGGCGCCGCCATCGTGCTCATCACCCACGACCTCGGCGTGGTGGCGGAGGTCGCGGAGCGGGTGATCGTGATGTATGCCGGCCGCAAGGTGGAGGAGGCGCCGGTCGGCCTCCTGTTCCGCAGCCCGAAGCACCCCTACACCCAGGGCCTTCTGGGCGCGGTGCCGAAGCTCGGTTCCTCCCTCACCGGCGAATCCACCCGGCTGGCCGAGATCCCCGGCCTCGTCCCGAGCCTCAAGACGCGGCTGGACGGCTGCGTCTTCGCCTCCCGCTGCCCCCATGCAACCAACCTCTGCCGCAAGGTCGCGCCGGCGCTGGAGGCCAAGGCCCCCGCGCACGTCGCGGCCTGCCACTACGCCACGAAGGACGCGCTGGCCGCATGACCGCGCTGCTGGAGGTCCAGGACCTCAAGAAGCATTTCCCGCTCCGCGCCGGCTTCCTCGGCGGCGTCACCGGCCACGTCTTCGCGGTGGACGGCATCTCGTTCGAGATCGCGAAGGGGGAGACGCTGTCGCTCGTCGGCGAATCCGGCTGCGGCAAGTCCACCGTCGGCAAGGCGGTGCTGCGGCTGTTCGACATCACCGCGGGACAGGTCCTGCTGGACGGCCAGCGGATCGACAACATGGCCGCCGGCCGGCTGCGGCCGCTGCGGCGGCGCGTGCAGGTGGTGTTCCAGGACCCCTTCTCCTCGCTCAACCCGCGGATGCGGGTCCGCGACATCCTCGCGGAACCGATCCGCAACTTCGGGCTGGCGAAGGACCGCGCCGATCTCGACCGCCGCCTGAACGACCTGATGGACCGAGTCCGCCTGCCGCGGGAGGCGATTGGCCGCTGGCCGCACGAGTTCTCCGGCGGGCAGCGGCAGCGCATCGGCATCGCCCGGGCGCTGGCGGCCGAACCCGACCTGATCATCTGCGACGAGGCGGTGTCGGCGCTCGACGTGTCGGTGAAGGCGCAGATCGTGAACCTGCTGCAGGACCTGCAGAAGGACCTCGGTCTCGCCATGCTCTTCATCTCGCATGACCTGGCGATCGTCGAGCACATGACGCACCGCGTCGCGGTCATGTATCTCGGCAAGATCGTGGAGGTCGCGCCGCGCCGGTCCCTCTTCTCGGCGCCGAAGCACCCCTACACGGAGGCGCTGCTCTCCGCCGTCCCGCAGCCCATGCCCGGGGCCCAGCGCGAGCGGGTCATCCTCAAGGGCGACGTGCCCAGCCCGATCAACCCGCCCTCGGGCTGCCGGTTCCACACGCGCTGCCCCTACGTGTTCGACCGCTGCCGGACGGAGGAGCCGCTCCTCCGGACCACCTCGGCCGGGCATACCGCGGCGTGCCACCTGCACGACCTGCCGGAGGAGCGGAACCCGCTCGCCGGCGCTAAGGGCGCGGCGCTGCTGGCGGTCTAACCGGCCTCGGCGATCGCCACGTCGAGCAGGCGCTGGAGCACCTCCGGTTCCTGCGCCCCGGCGATGGCGTGCCGCCCCGCGACGACGAAGCAGGGCACGCCGTTGATGCCGAGGCGGTGGGCTCGGAGGTTCTCCGCGTGG
>CAXVWQ010000399.1:0-16512 GCA_964263755.1 Roseomonas sp.
GCCCCGGCGGCCCAGATCGTCGGGAGGTCGGGTGCCGCGGACGCCACCGGCGGGATCGGCGCCGCGGGTGGGGCTTCACCCTCCACCACGGCGACCGGGCGTTCGGGCGGCTCGGGCACCGGAGGCGCATAAGCGCGATCCAGGAGACGTTGCAGCCGGCCCGCGAGCCGCTTCAGCGGCCCGTTGATCTCCTCGAAGAAGCCGTCCGCCGCCTTCTGCGCCTCCCGCAGCGGCGCGAGGTCGCCCATCTTCGCGTCCCGCGACGCCTTGAGGGCCGCCGCGACCTGCCCGGCGAAGCGATGCGCCCGGGTGGCGGCCTCGGCGTCCGGCAGCGGGTCCGGCACCCGTTCGGCCGCGGCCAGGAGGGCGTCCCGGCGGTCCAGCAGCGCCGCGTTCGCCTCCCGCAGCAGCGGCGCCACGCCCGCCGCCTCCAGCCCGAAGAGGTTGTCCCGCGCCCCCGATCCGCGTGCCACCCGCCCCTCCACTCGCCCGTTCGGGGTTGATTCAACCGCCTTCGCCGCCGAGAACAAGGGCGACGCCGGCCCGCACGTTCCAAGGACCATCATGAGCAGCACCGTCGCCCCCAACTTGGTTTCCGCGGTGGACGAGGCCCGGCAGTGGGACCGGCTGATGGAACTGGCGAAGATCGGCGCCATCCGCGGCGCCGACGGCTCGGAGGGCGTCAACCGCGCTTGCCTCACCCCAGGCGACCGCGAGGCGCGCCGCCTGATGATCCGCTGGGCCACCGCGGCGGGCCTCACCGTCTCCACCGACGAGATCGGCAACCTGTTCTTCCGCCACGAGGGCACGGAGGCCGGGGCGGCGCCGATCCTCACCGGCAGCCACATGGATTCCCAGCCGAACGGCGGCCGCTTCGACGGCATCTGGGGCGTCGTCGCGGGGCTGGAGGCGGTGCAGGCCATCCGCGAGGCCGGCGTCGCCACCAAGCGCCCCATCGAGGTCGTGGCCTGGACGAACGAGGAGGGCGGCCGCTTCGCCCCGGGCTGCATGGGCTCCATGGCCTGGTCCGGACACTCTCTGCCGAACACCTGGGACGCGACGACCGACCCCGACGGCATCACCTTCCGCGCCGCGCTCGACGAGCACCTGGCGGCGGAGCGGGACATCCCCCGCCGCGGCCTCGGGAGCGACCGCCCCCACGCCTACGTCGAGGCGCACATCGAGCAGGGGCCGTTGCTGGAGGCGGCGGACAAGGAGATCGGCGTCGTCACCGGCATCCAGGGCAGCCGCTGGTTCGTGGTGGAGATCCGCGGCGAGACCGCCCACGCCGGCACCGCACCGGTGTCCTTGCGGAAGGACGCCGTCCAGGACTTCGTCCGCGCCGCCACGGCCCTCAACGCCCTCATGGCCGACCCGACGGACGTGCTGCGCTTCACCATCGGCCGGGTGGAGGTGATCCCCGGCGCCTCCAACACCGTCGCCGACCTCGTCCGCTTCACGATCGACTTCCGCCACCCCGACAAGGACATGCTCATCCTGAACGGCGACGCCATCGACAACACCGTCCGCACCGCCGTGAAGGCGTGCGAGGTGACGGTGAGCGAGCGCTTCCACGCCCTGCCGGTGGAGTTCGACGCGATGATCGCCGACGCGGTGGAGGACGCCGCGACCGCCCAGGGCCTGTCCACGATGCGGCTGCCGAGCGGTGCCTTCCACGACGCCCAGTTCTGCGTCCCGGTCTGCCCCAGCGGAATGATCTTCGTGCCGAGCCGGAAGGGGATCAGCCACAACCCCGCGGAATACTCGTCCGCAGAACAACTGGCGAAGGGGGCGCGGGTGCTGGCGGCGACGCTGGTGGGGCTGGCGAACCGGTAGACGCGGCTACAGGCGGCGGCTGTACCAGAGGCCGACGAAGCCGATCGCCACCGCGACGACGGGCAGGACGAGGTTCACGACGAGATAAGTGTCGCTCATGGCCGAAGCCCCCCGAGCACGGCTTGCGCGATGACATGCAGCACGACGGCACCAAACACCCATGATGCCGCTCCCACCACGATGGCAATCGGGGCGAGACCAGACATAGCCGCCGTGACGTTCGGGGGCGAAGACCCCGACGGCGAACATCGCGGTGGACGCCCGGTCCAGCGCGTTCGCCAGCAACTTGAGCCGCTCGTTCCGGACCACTCCCTTGGCCCGGCGCCGCTACTTCGGCGCCAGCACCATGATCATCTGCCGGTTCTCCAGCCGCGGCATGGATTCGACCTTCGTCGCCTCCGCCATCTCCGTCCGGATCCGCTCCAGCACCTTCACCCCGAGATCCTGGTGCGCCATCTCGCGCCCCCGGAAGCGCAGGGTGACCTTCACCTTGTCGCCCTCCTCGATGAAGCCCTTCATCTGGCGCATCTTCACGTCGTAGTCGTGGTCATCGATGTTCGGACGGACCTTGATCTCCTTGATCTCGACGACCTTCTGCTTCTTCCGCGCCTCGTTGGCCTTCTTCTGCTGCTCATACTTGAAACGGCCGAAGTCGGTGATCTTGCAGACCGGCGGCTCGGCGTTCGGTGAGATCTCCAGCAGGTCCAGGCCGGCGGCGAAGGCGCGCTGCAGGGCTTCCCGCGCGGTCATCACGCCGAGCATCTCCCCCTCCTCGTCGATGACGCGGATCTGGGGGGAACGGATCTCCTCGTTCACCCGCGGCCCGGTACGGGTCGGGGGGGTCGTGGACATGGGGCCTCGGGCCAGGGTGGTCTCCTATGATCGTGGGACGCGGTTTATGGTGCGCCGGTCAGGCCGCCGCAACGGGAATCGGTGCGGGGACGGCCAGATCGGGCGGCGCCGCCTCCCCCACCAGCCGCCGGACGGCGTCGGCCAGGGGCAGGGTTTCCTGCTCCCGGCCGGGGAGGCGCCGCAGGACGACGGCCCGTTCCTCCGCCTCCCGCCGGCCGACCACCGCGAGGATCGGCACCCGCGCCTCGATGTGTTCCGCCACCTTGCGGTTGATCTTCTCGTTCCGGATGTCGGTTGAAACGGACAGGCCGGCCGCCCGCAGCGCCGCCGCCACCTCCTCCGCGTAGGGCGCCGCGTCGTCGACGATGGACGCGACCACCACCTGAACCGGCGCGAGCCAGAGCGGGAAGCGCCCGGCATACTGCTCGATGAGGATGCCGAGGAACCGTTCGAACGAGCCGAGGATGGCGCGGTGGAGCATCACCGGCCGGTGCTTCGCCCCGTCCTCGCCGACGTATTCCGCGCCGAGCCGCTCCGGCATGACGAAGTCCACCTGGAGCGTGCCGCACTGCCAGTCCCGCCCGATGGCGTCCCGCAGCACGAACTCCAGCTTCGGCCCGTAGAAGGCCCCCTCCCCCGGGTTCAACTCGGTCTCGACGCCCGCGGTGGCGCAGGCGTCGCGCAACGCGCCCTCCGCCCGGTCCCAGGTCTCGTCCGTGCCGGCGCGCACCGCCGGCCGGTCCGAGAACTTCACGCGGAACTCGGTGAAGCCGAAGTCGCGATAGACCGAGGACAGCAGATCGACGAACCGCACCGTCTCCGAGGCGATGTCCGCGGGGTCGCAGAAGATGTGCGCGTCGTCCTGCGTGAAGGCCCGCACCCGCATGATCCCGTGCAGCGCCCCGGACGGCTCGTAGCGGTGGCACGACCCGAACTCCGCCATCCGCAGCGGTAGTTGCCGATACGACTTGATGCCCTGGTTGAAGATCTGCACGTGGCACGGGCAGTTCATCGGCTTGAGCGCGAGGACGCGGTCGCGCTCATCGTCCTTGTCCACCGTGGCGATGAACATGTTCTCGCGGAACGCGTCCCAATGGCCTGAAGCCTCCCACAGCTTGCGGTCCACCAGCTGCGGCGTCTTCACCTCGTCGTAGCCCGCGCGGTCGAGGCGGCGCTGCATGTAGGCCTGGACGTTCCGGTATAGCCGCCACCCCTTCGGATGCCAGAACACGCTCCCGACCGCCTCCTCCTGAAGATGGAACAGGTCCATCTCCCGCCCGATCCGCCGGTGGTCGCGCCGCTCCGCCTCCTCTAGGCGGTGCAGGTGCTCGTCGAGTTCCGCCTTGTCCCGCCACGCCGTCCCGTAGATGCGGGACAGCACGGGGTTGCGGTGGTCGCCGCGCCAGTAGGCCCCCGCCACCTTCGTCAGCTTGAAGGCCGTCCCGACGTCGCCCGTCCCGCGCATGTGCGGCCCGCGGCACAGGTCGAGCCACTCCCCCTGACGGTAGATCGAGATGACCTCCGTCCCCGGCAGGTCGCGGATCAGCTCCGCCTTGAACCGCTCCCCGCGCGCCTCGAAGAAGGCGATGGCGTCCTCGCGCGGCCACTCCTCCCGCACGAAGGCGGCGTCGCGGGCCACGATCTCCCGCATCCGCGCCTCGATCGCCGGCAGCTCTTCGGAGGTGAAGGGCTGGTTGCGGTGGAAGTCGTAGTAGAACCCGTCGGCGATGGCCGGCCCGATCGTCACCTGCGTGCCGGGGAACAGGTCCTGCACCGCCTCCGCCAACACGTGCGCCGCGTCGTGGCGGATGAGGGCGAGCGCCTCGGGGTCTCGCCGCGTCACGAAACGAACCCGCGCATCCCCGGCGATCGGCAGGGAGAGGTCGCGCAGCGCCCCGTCCACCTCCATCGCCAGCGCGGCCTTCGCCAGCCCGGGACCGATGGACGCGGCCACGGTGGTCCCGGTGACGGCACCGTCGAACTGGCGGACGGAACCATCGGGGAGCGTGATCGCGGGCATCGGAGGGGTGGTGAACCTTTCGGCGGAGGATGGGAGGTGCGGCGATGCCAGCGGGGTCACGGGGCGTCAAGCGCGAGGGCGACGGTTGACGCCCACCCCCCTCATCCTGATCCTGATCGGATGACCCGATCCCCGGCCCGCGCCGGCGCGTCGACCGCCCTTCTCGCCCTTCTCGGGGCATGCGCGTCGGACCAGATCGCTCCTGCCCCCGATCCCGGGCGGCGCGCACTGCTCCTGGAAGCCGAACGGCGCCTCACCGCACGACAACCCGTCGCCGCGATCGCGGTCGCGAACTTCCCCGACCTCTGCGCTGACCTTGACGGCGAGCGCATCGAGGGCGTCGTCCGTGCCCGTCACGGCACGTTCCGGCGCATGCCTGAAGCGGAGGCTCGCAGTTTCCTCGGCGCGTCGCCGGGCCGGGCCTGGTCACGTGCGGCCTACGGCGCGAACTGGGTTCTCGCGTGGGACGAGGGCGCGCGGCGGTGCGCGCTCGGCACCGATGCGGCCGCGCCCGAGGCGTTGGCGGAACAACTCAACGTCACCCTCTACCGCGCGGATGCGGAGGGTCGGCTCCGGGTGGCAGCCCTGAACGCGACAGGGGCGGCGGGTCCGCAAGCCGGCGTTCCCTATCGCCTTACCCTTCCCGCGCCGGGCGCCGGCACGCGCGTGGCGGGCACGGCGTCACAGGGCAACCCGGGCAACGCCATCAGGTCCCTCCTCCTCATGGCGCCCGACACGGCTCCGGCCCGCCAGGGCTGAGGAGGAGGACGCTACCCCGTCGTCACGTAGTCCCGCAGGGCCTGCGCCTCCCGCTCTGCCGCCTCGATGCGCGCCTTCACGAGGTCGCCGATCGAGACCATGCCGCGGAGGACACCCTCCTCCATCACAGGCAGGTGCCGGATGCGCCGGTCGGTCATGAGGCCCAACGCCTCGGCGATGGTGGAGGCGGGCGTCACCGTCGCGAGCGCGCGGGTCATCATCTCCTCCGCAGCGATCGCGTCCGGCGCGCGCCCCGCCGCGGCCATCGCGCGGACGAGGTCGCGTTCCGACACGATGCCCACCACCGTCCCCGAACGGTCCTTCACGAGGACGGCGCCGATGCGGTGGCGGGTGAGAGTCTCCGCGACCTCCTTGCCCGTCGCCTCCGGGTCCACCGAGACGACGTTCCCGCCCTTGCCCTGCAGGATGCTGGCGATGGTCATGCCGCGTTTCTCCTTCGCGCGCCCCAAGTCCGGGGCCGAGCGCGGTCCCGGGATGCTGCCAAGCCGGGACCACGGTCCGCAAGGGTCGAGGGCATCACGCCGCGACCGCCACCGGCTCCTTCTTCGTCTCCGTCCCGGCCAGCTGGGTCCGGACCAGTTCCGCGAAGCGGCCGCCCATCGCCACGAGATCCTCGAACGTCCCCCGCTCCGCAACGATCCCCGCCTCGAAGACGAGAATCTCGTCGGCCTCCCGCACGGTGGAGAGGCGGTGGGCGATGATGAAGGTGGTCCGCCCGGCCATCAGCGCCTTCAGCGCCTTCTGCACCCGCGCCTCCGTCGCCGTGTCCAGTGCGCTCGTCGCCTCGTCGAGAATGAGCACCGGCGGGTCTTTCAGAAGCGCCCGCGCGATGGCGAGCCGCTGCTTCTGCCCGCCCGACAGCGCCGTCCCCCGCTCCCCCACCGGCGTGTTGTAGCCGCGGGGCTGGCGGGAAATGAACTCGTGCGCCTCCGCCATCCGGCACGCGTGCTCGATCTCCTCGTCGGTCGCGCCCGCGCGGCCGACGAGGAGGTTCTCCTTGATCGTGCGGTTGAACAGCATCGCGTCCTGGAACACCACGCCGATGTTGGCCCGCAGGCTTTCGAGCGACACGTCCCGCAGGTCGTGACCGTCCAGCAGCACCCGCCCCTGCACGGGATCCCAGAGCCGCTGGAGAAGCGACATGGCCGTGGACTTGCCCGCGCCGGTCTGCCCGACGAGCGCGACGGTGCGGCCCGGCGGGGCGCGCAGCGTGAGTTCCTTCAGGATCAGCCCGCCGCCGGGGTAGCCGAACGCCACCTTGTCGAACACCACGTCGCCGTTCACCCGCGCCAACTGCACGGGGTCGGCCTTCTCCGGGACGGAGGACTTGGCGTCCAGCACCGCGAAGAAGTCCTGCAGCCCCGGCACCTGCATCAGCAGCCGGGACGCGAAGCCGACCGCGCCCTCCAGCCGTCCGATCAGGAGGTTCGCGAAGCCCATGAAGGCCACGATCTCGCCGACCGAGGCTTGCCCGTTCATGTGCAGCCAGGTGCCGAGCAGGAAGATCGTGATGACCGAGATGGTGGAGGCCGCGCGCGTCAGCACCGACACCACCGCCCACCAGTTCAGCACGGGGAACTGGTGGTCCAGCACCTGCCGCATGATGTCCCCGAACAGCCGCGCCTCCGACGCCATGCGCGTGAAGGACTGCACGACGACGACGTTGGACAGCGCGTCCTGCGCGGTGCCCGCGAGGTCGGTCTGGAAGTCCTCGACCTTCTCCTGCGCCTCCGAGGTCTTGGAGATGACCCAGGTCGCGACGATCGTGAAGACGACGACGAGCACGACGAGCACCAGCGCGAGGCGCCAGTTCATCAGCAGCGTCATCGGCAGCAGGACGAGGAGGCCGATGAAGGTCGTCAGGTGTTCCCGGAAGAAGGAGAGCCAGATGGCGAAGAGGTTGTCCGAGCCGACGAGCATGACCTTCATCAGCCGCCCGGACTGCGTGTCCCCGTGGAAGGACAGCGGCATGGCGATGACGTGCTGGAAGTAGCGGTTCATCACCGACAGCCGGTTGCGGTGCGCCATCCGGTCCGCGAGGAGCGACACCGCGACGTTCGCCCCGATGCTCGTGAGCCCCACGGCGGACCAGACCAGCAGCAGGTTGATGGCCTGTGCCCAGACCACGTCCCGCGGCAGGCGGTCCGCCACCGTCAGCGTGTCCACCACCCGGCCGAACAGGACGGGTTCGAGGAACTGCAACCCGGCGAGCGCCAGCCCGGCCAGCGCCAGCCCGATCGCCACGCCCTTGTCCGGGCCCAGCAGCCGGAGCACCCGAGCATAGACCTTGATGAAATTCATGCGGCCGACCTCCGCCCGCTTCGCCCAAACCGATTCGCGGCGCGGACAGGCTACCGCGCCGCCCCGCCGCCGACAGGGGCGTCACCGCGAACGGCGGCCCCTTGTCAGGATCGTGAGCGCGCGGCACGACGTGTCGTTGCGTCCGGCTCGTGAAACGGGGCTCCAGACCCCGCCGGACGGCCCGGAGGACCGATCCATGACCCCTCGCCGCCCCTTGCTAGCCGCGCCCCTCGCCGCCCTCCCCCTCTCGGCCAGCCCCTCCGCCGCCCGGGCGCAGGGCGCCTGGCCGTCGCGCCCCGTCCGCTTCGTGGTCCCCTTCCCGCCCGCCGGCACCACCGACCTCGTCGCCCGCATCCTCGCGGAGCGGTTGCAGGCCCGCTTCGGCCAGCCCGTCACGGTCGAGAACCGCGCGGGCGCCGGCGGCAACATCGGCTCCGACCTCGTCGCGAAGGGCGAGGCGGACGGCCACACCATGCTGATGCAGACCATCTCCTCCGGCGCCATCAACTACACGCTCTACGGCGCCCGGATGCCCTACCGGCCGGAGGATCTGGCCGAGGTCGCCCTCGCCGTCCGCGTCCCCAACGTCATCTTCGTGACGAACGCCCTGCCCGTCCGCTCCCTCCGCGAACTCGTGGACCACGCGCGCGCCCGGCCCGGCGCCCTCAACCACGGCTCCTCCGGCGCCGGCACCTCCCTCCACATGACCGGCGAACTCCTGAAGCTGGAGGCGGGCCTGCGGATGACCCACGTGCCCTTCCGCGGCGCCGGCCCGATGCTCGCCGAGATCATCGCGGGACGCGTCGAGGTCGGGGTGGACAACCTCCCCTCCGCCATCGGCCACCTCCGCGACGGCCGCCTCCGCGCGCTCGCCGTCACCACCGCCACCCGCACCCCCGCCCTGCCCGACTGCCCCACCACCGCCGAGGAGGGCCTGCCGGGCGTCGAGGCCACCGCCTGGTTCGGCGTCCAGATGGCCGCCCGCACCCCGCCCGCCATCGTGGCGCGCATGGGCGAGGCCATCGACGCCGTCGTGCGCGAGCCCGACACCTGGGCCCGCCTCGCCGACCTCGGCTCCATGAAGCCCGACCTGACGCCGGACGGCGGCACCACCCCCGCCGCCTTCGCCGCCTTCGTTCGCGCCGAGGTCACGCGTTGGGGCGAGATCGTCCGCCGTTCCGGCGCGACGGCCGATTGACCCCGGCGCGCGTGGCGGCATTCCCCGACCCACCGGCCGGACCGGACGCGGCCCTGTCGCGCCGCAACGGGCCCGCGCCGTCGCGCCGGGCCCTCCTCGGTACCGCACTCGCCGCGGCGGCGGCCGGGCCCGCCGCCGCGCAGGCGCCCGAGCCCTGCCCTGGCCCCTGCGCCTTCCCCGACCGCCTGGACGACGCGAGCCGCCTCAACGCCACCCCGGTCGCGCGTCACATCCCGATCGGCCCCGATCCGGACCACGCCGTCCTCGCCCGCCTCCGCGCCGAAATGCGGGACGCCGCGGCCCACGGCCGGCCGGTGTGCATCGGGGGCGCCCGCCACTCGATGGGCGGCCAGAGCCTCGTCCGGGGCGGATCGGCCATCACCTTCCGCGCCGGCACGGTAACCCCCGACCGCGCCGCCGGGACCTACCGCGCGACCGCGGGTGCCCGGTGGCGCGACGTGATCGCCGCGCTCGACCCGCTCGGTCTCTCCCCCACCGTGATGCAGTCGAACAACGATTTCGGCGTGGCGGGCACCTTCTCCGTCAGCGCCCACGGCTGGGCGGTGCCGCACGGCCCCTTCGCCTCCACCGTCCGCGCCATCCGCCTCATGCTCGCGGACGGGGAGGTCGTGACGTGCTCGCGCGAGGAGAACGCGGAGCTCTTCCGGCTCGCCGCCGGCGGCTATGGCCTCGTCGGGATCGTCCTCGACCTCGACGTGGCCGCGGCGCCGAACGCCCTCCTCGGCCCGACCTTCGAGCGGATGCCCGCGGCGGCCTTCGCGGGCCGCTTCCTCTCCCTCTGCGCCGATCCCGCCGTCGCCATGGCCTACGGGCGCCTCGACGTCTCCGCGAGGAACTTCCTCGGCGAGGCCCTGATGGTCGGTTATCGCGCCTCCCTCCCCTCCCCCGGTCCCCTGCCCCGCGCCGCCGCCGGCGGCCTCGGCGTCACCCTCGCCCGCCAGGTGTACCGGGGACAGATCGGGTCCGAGGGCGGCAAGCGCCGGCGCTGGTACGCCGAGACGGTGCTCGCCCCCCGGGGCGCCGGCGCCGCGACCCGCAACCGGCTCCTGAACGAGCCCGTGTCGGGCCTCGGCGACCCGGGCCCCGGCCGGACCGACATCCTCCACGAGTATTTCGTCCCGCCCGACTGCCTCGCCGACTTCCTCGCGGCCTGCCGCGCGATCATCCCGCGCAGCCGGCAGGACCTGCTGAACGTGACGCTCCGCTACGTCGGCGCCGACGATCTGAGCCTCCTCTCCTACGCGCCGGCGCCGCGGATCGCCGCCGTGCTGTCCTTCCCGCAGCGGATGACGGTGGAGGCGGAGGACGACATGCGCGACATGACCCGCGCCCTCCTCGACGCCATCCTCCCGCTCGGCGCGTCCTTCTACCTCCCCTACCGGCTGCACGCGCGGCGCGACCAGATGGAGCGGGCCTACCCCCGCGCCGAGGCGTTCGCGGACTTGAAGCGCCGCCACGACCCGCGGCTGCTGTTCCGCAACGCCCTGTGGGATACACTCCTCGCCCCACCCGGCCTCGCCCCGCCCGGGCCCGCGCGGACGTGAGGCGGCACCGGGCCGCGCTGAAGGAAACCGCCATGCTCATCGACCGCCGCGTCGTCCTGACGGCCCTCGCCGCCCCGGCGCTCCTCCCCCGCGCCGCGCGCGCGCAGGGGTTTCCGTCCCGCCCGGTCCGCCTCGTCGTCCCCTTCGCCGGCGGCGGCGCGACCGACCTGACGGCCCGCCTCGTCGCCGAACGTCTCGGCGGCCCGCTCGGCCAGCCCGTGGTGGTGGACAACCGCCCGGGCGCCGGCGGCAACCTCGGCGCCGACATCGTCGCGAAGGCCGAGCCGGACGGCCACACCCTCCTGATGTGCACGATCGGCACCGCGAGCATCAACCAGTTCCTCTACGCCCGCCTGCCCTACGACCCCGCGCGGGACCTGACGAACGTCGCCTTGGTGAACGAGGTGGCGAACGGGATCATGGTCCACCCCGACGTGCCGGCGCGCACCTTGCAGGAATTGCTCACCCTCGCCCGCGCCCGCCCCGGGGCACTGAACTACGGCACGCCGGGCAACGGCACCTCCGGCCACCTCTGCGGCGAATACCTCAAGACCCGCACGGGGACGGACCTGACGCACATCCCCTATCGCGGCACGGGCGTCGTCATCCCGGACCTGCTCGGAGGGCGCTTGCAGGGCGCGGTGGACAACCTCCCCGCCTACCTCCAGCACATCCGGAGCGGCGCGCTGCGCTGCCTTGCGGTGACGTCGAAGGACCGCTGGTTCTCCCTTCCCGACGTGCCGACGGTCGCCCAGGCCGGCATCGCGGATTTCGAGGCGGTCGCGTGGTTCGGCGTCCAGGCGCCGGGCCGCACGCCGCGCCCGGTGGTGGAACGGCTGGCCGCGCTCATCGAGGACATCGTGAAGGAGCCCGCGAACGCCGAACGCCTCCGCGAGATCGGTTCCGCCCCGCGCCCGCTCGGCCCCGCGGCGATGGACGCCTACGTCGCGGCGGAGAACGCGAAGTGGCGAGAGGTGGTGCGGGCGGCAGGGGCGCGCCTGGACTGAAACAGGCGCGCCGCCTCCAGGGGGTTCGTGGCGGACCGGCCGAGGCCGTGCACCACGAGGGGGGACGATCCCGGGGGGGGGTTCCGCTACCCCTGGCCGCCGAAGGTGTCGCAGGCCCGCAGGTCGCCGCTCTCCAGCCCGCGCCGGAACCACGTCACCCGCTGCCGCGACGACCCGTGCGTGAAGGATTCGGGCGAGACGCGACCCTGCGTGATCCGGTCGTCGCCCACGGCGGCGGCGGCGTTCAGCCCCTCCTCGACGTCGCCGTCCTCCAGGATGTTCCGCTGACGCTGCGCGTTGTTCGCCCATACCCCCGCGAGGCAGTCCGCCTGCAGCTCCACCCGCACCTGCAACGCGTTCCCCTCGGTCTGGGACACCCCGCGCTGCTGCCGCTGCACCTGCCCGAGCACCCCCAGCAGGTTCTGCACGTGGTGCCCCACCTCGTGCGCGATGATGTAGGCCGCGGCGAAGTCGCCGCCCGCCCGCAGTCGCCGCTGCAGCTGCGCCATGAACTCCAGGTCGATGTAAACGCGCTTATCCGCCGGGCAGTAGAACGGCCCGGACTGCGCCTGCGCGGCGCCGCAGCCGGACCGCGTGGCGCCGGAGAACAGCACGAGCACCGGCTCCTCGTAACGCCGCCCCAGCCGCTGGAACTGCTGGTTCCACACCAGCTCCGTCTCCCGCAGCACCTGCCCGACGAAGCGTCGCCCGGCGTCCTCGGAGGCCGGCGCACCCGCCTGCGCGGGCGCCCGCCCGGCGGTGCCCGGATCGAGGGGACGCTCCACCCGCGACTGCGGCGCCGGCGCATAGCCACCCCCGCCCCCGCCGCCCGTGAACTCCGACAGGTCCACCCCGAAGAACAGCCCGATCAGCAGCAGGATCACCCCGCCGATCCCGCCGACCGCGATCCCCCCGCCGGACCCGCCGCCCCCGAAGCCGCCGCCACCGCCCCCGCGCTGGTCGTCGATGTTCTGGCTCTCGTCGCCGCCGAGACGCATGGCCTGATCCCCCGTGCGATCCGCGAACGCGCCGTCTCCGGTCGCGGTTGCGCGCCCGTTCCGTTCAGCCGCCCCGAAGCAGCCCTGCCAACGCCGGCGACAGCCCCACGGACTCCCGCCCGCGGGGCGCGGCCATCATCCCCGCCCGCGTCTTCGGCGCCCGCAACCCGACGAGCGCCTCCGCCATCCGCACGCCGCAGGCGATCCCGTCCAGCAGCGGCACGGGGCAGGCCTCCCGCAGCGCCGGCTCCATCCCCGCCAGCGCCGCGCCGCCCAGCACGATCGCATCCGCTCCGCCCGCGACCAGTTCCGCCACCCCCGCCGCCACCTTCCGCGTCGCCCTCTCCGGGTCGCTCAGCACCTCCGTCGGCGCCGCGTCGACCCCGATCAGCCCGGACAGCCGCGACGACAGCCCGTGCGCCGCGATGAGGTCGCGATACAGCCCCACCCCGCCGAAGGTCACCAGCCCGAACCGGTTGCCGAGCATCAACGCCGCGCGGCACGCCGCCTCCGTCATCCCCCCCCCCGGGCAGGGCATGACCTGCCGCGCCGCCAGCAGCGCCGTGTCGAGCGACACCGCCAGCACCACCGCATCGACCCTTTTCTCAAGATCGGGCCCGGCATGCTCCGCCAGCAGGTCCAGCAGGCCGTGCGCCGCGACCGCGTTCTCCGCCGCCGAGGAGATGATCGCCGGCCCGAAGCGCGGCGTCGCCGGCACGATCTCCGTCCCCGGCGAGGCCGCGCCCCGGGCGGAGGCGGCGCAGAGTTCGGTGATGGCCGCCGTCGTGTTCGCGTTGGCGAGGAGGATTCGCATCGGATGTCCCGCGAAGGAGGTCAGCGCAGCGCCGCGAAGCCCGGCGCGTCGAGCCGGGACGGCACGGTGCGGGCCGCCGCCGCGACGGCGCCCCGCAGCGGCGTCGCCCAAACGAGGAAGGGGTTGAGGGCGAGGATGTCCCCCGCGCGGAGTTCGAGGATCAGCGCCCCGGCCGGGTCCGCCGCCGCGGCGGCGAGCGCGGGCGCGGCGGCGGCGGGAAGCACCGCTTCGTCCCAGCGCGCCGCGGCGACGCCGCCCTCCGACGCGAAGACGGGCATCCCCCCGGCCGGGGCGTCGTAGAGCGCCGCCAGCGCACCCCGGTCCGCCCGCAGGAGCGCATTGTGCAGCGCGGCCGCCGACCGGATCGTGACGGACGCCGCTTCCGAGGCGCGCAGCAGGACCGCGTCGGCGGCCTCCCGATGCCGCGCCCCGGGCTCCGGAGCGGGCGGGACGGGTGTCCCGATCCGTCGCGCGAGGGCGGCCGGCGCCAGGCCGGGGTCATCCGCCGCCGGCCATCCGCGCAGCACGGCGAAGCCCCGCCCGTGGTCCAGCCGCGCCGCGAGGTCGGCGGCCAGCGCGTCCAGCCGCGGCGTCGGCCCCTCGGCCAGGAGTTCCGCGCCCACCTCCGCCCCCACCGGGATCATCCACTCCCGCGCCGGCACCTCGGCCGGGGTCCAGGCGAAGGGCCCCGTCCACGGCACGATCCGGCGCGGGGCGAGGGAGAGGGGATCGCTCATCGCCGCGACCCTACCGGCACCGGCGCCCGCCGCGCACCCCCCTCCCCGCACCGTCCCGGCGCGACCCCCTTGCCGGCCCTTCCCGCCGCGGCACGCCGCGCGCACCCTGAACACAGACGCCGCCGAGGACCCCCCATGGACGCCCCGCCCCGCCCCACTCCCGACCTCGACCTGGGCTTCGACGCCGCGGCCCTCCTCGCCCGCATCCGCCCCTGGGTGGAGATCGAGAGTCCCACCTTCGACGCCGCTGCCGTGAACCGCGTGATGGCCTTCGCCGCCCGCGAACTCGCCCTCATGGGCGCCGCGGTCGAGACCATCCCCGGCCGCATGGGCTTCGGCGACTGCGTCCGCGCCCGCCTCCCGCACCCCGCCCGCCGGGACGACGCGCCGGGCCTCCTCGTCCTCGCCCACCTCGACACGGTGCATCCTCTCGGCACCCTGGACGTCCTGCCGTTCCGGGAAGCCGACGGCCGCTGCACCGGCCCCGGCATCTGCGACATGAAGGGCGGCACCGTCCTCGCGCTCGAAGCCCTGCGCGCCCTGGCCCGCGCCGGCATCCCCACCGCGCGCCCCGTCACGGTGCTCCTCACCTCGGACGAGGAGGTCGGCTCCCCCTCCACCCGCGACCTGATCGAGGCCGAGGCGTCCCGGCACGCCGTCGTCCTCGTCCCCGAACCCGGCCGGCCCGCTTCAAGCCAGGCGGCCGGGGACTCCCCCATGGGCGACGTGGTCTCGGGCCGCTACGCCATCGCCCGCTTCAACCTGCGGACCACCGGCCGCCCTTCCCACGCCGGCGCCCTCCTGGCCGAAGGCCGCTCCGCCATCCGGGAGATGTGCCGCCAGATCCTCGCGATCGAGGGCATGACGACGGAGGCCGCCACCCTCTCCGTCGGCGTGGTCCACGGCGGCCGGTGGGTGAACTGCGTCTCGACGCACTGCGACGCCGAGGCGCTGAGCATGTCCAGGCGCCAGTCCGACCTTGATGCGATGGTCGAGGCCATGCTCGCCCTCCGCAGCGGCACGCCCGACGTCACCCTCTCCGTCACCCGCGGCGTCACCCGCCCGGTCTGGGAGCCCGATGACGGCACGATCCGCCTGTTCGACGCCGCCCGGAGCATCGCCGCCCGCCTCGGCTTCCCACTGAGCCACGCCAGCGCCGGCGGTGGGTCGGACGGCAACTTCACCGGCGCCCTCGGCATCCCCACCCTCGACGGCCTCGGCATCCTCGGCGGCGACTACCACACGCTGCGGGAATACATCCGCCTCGACAGCCTCATCCCCCGCGCCCGCCTCCTCGCCGGGCTGCTGGCGACCGCGTGACGCCACCTTGCGCGGGGCCGGCGACCGGTGCATCTCCCGCGTCTCATCCGATGCGACCGAGACCGCAGAAAAGAACGCCGATGCATATTCAGATCCTGCCGCTGATCGCGGCAACCCTCCTCCTGGCCGGGCCCGCCCTCGCCCAGGGCTCGGCGTCCGTCGGGCGGTCCGCCGGCGTGGTCCACGGGCAGTCCTGGAACGCGGGGCAGCAGGACACGTCCGGCTTCAACACCGGGGGCGGCGGCACCCCGACCACCCGCACCCAGGCCCTGCGTCAGCGCTCCGCCGCGGCCCGCGCCGCGGCCCCGGCGCGACAGGCCGCCACCACCACCCAGCGCCGGCGCGGCGCCGCCACCGCCGTCAACTGAGGCCGGGCCGGCCGCGGAAGGGGAACTCCCCCGCGGCCTCCCACGGCCCGCCGCGGTAGCGCCACAGCAGCAGCCCTTCGCCGCGGGCCTCCCACGGCTCGAACCCCGCGCGGAGCGTGGCGAGGAGGTCCCGCGCGGCCTCCGGCGTCACCTTGTTCTGGATCGTGACGTGCGGCCGGAAGCCGCCCGCGTCCTGCGGCGTCAGCCACGCCGCCCATCCGGTGGCCAGCCCGGACCGCAGCGCGCGCAGGGCGGGCGCCTCCACCTCCAGCGCCACGCCGCGACCCAGCGGGCGCAGCCCCGCCACGCGCGCGGGGAAAGGCGCCGTGCCCGCGCAGGCCGTGGCGATCGCCGTCACCACCGCGGCCTCCTCCGCCCCGGGCAGCGCGTGGAACAGGGTGAGATGCGCGGGGATGTGGTTCCTCTCCGGCGGAAAGTGCGCGCGCCGCAGCGCGTCCAGACGGGCGAAGGACGCGTCGTCGAAACGCAGGGTCAGGATCAGCGGCGGCGGGTCCGTCACGCTGCCGCCTCTCGCGGGGCGGCGAGGGCGAGCAACCGGTCCAGCCCAGCCGCCTCCGCCAGCAGCGCCGCCTTGCCGGGGCGGCCGATGGCGGAGACTGCAGCCTCAAGCGTCGCCGCCTCCCCCCCCTGCACGGCGGCGACGAGCGGCGCCGGGTCCACCGGATCGCCGGCCCGCCGCGGCGGCGGCAGCATGG
>CAXVWQ010000400.1:0-10379 GCA_964263755.1 Roseomonas sp.
GGCGCGCCCCCCCCCTCCCCCCCCCCCCCCGGGGGCCCGGGCCCGCCCCCGCCCCGGGCGCTGGTGGGGGGCGGGGGGGGGGGGGGGGGGGCGCCCGCCGGCGCCGGGGCGCCCCCCCCCCCCCCCACCCCCCCCCCCGACGGCATTCTTTTTCCGGAAGGGGGTCCAGGGGCCCCCGCGAAGCAGTGCTTCGCGCCTGGCGGATGAGGGTCTGGGAGGGGGCAGAGCCTTCTCCCAGGGCCACAAGCACACCCGCCGGAAGGTCAGGACGGCGTCGCCCGCCCCGCCGCGGCGTAGGCTGACAAGATCATCCGCAGCGCGCCCGCGGCGTCCTCCAGCCCTGCGGGCGGGGGCGTGCCGGCGGCGAGGGAATCGACGAAGGCGTCCGCCGAGCGTTGGTGGAAGCGGCCTGTCGGGAAGGCGGTTTCGGCGGGGATGGTGCGGAAGCCTCCCTCGCCGCGGCGCGCGAGGCGCAGCGCGGGCACGTCGGCGTCGCGGGAGGCGAGGTCCACGCGGGAGAGGAGGATGGTGCCCTCCGTCCCGTAGATCTCCACCGACGCCTCGGCCGCGACGAAGCGCCACGCCGTCACGGCCTCCCCGATGAGACCGCAGGGCCAGCGCCAGACCGCGACGGCCACGTCCTCCACGCCGAGGGCGGGATCGGCGCGGCCGAGCAGGGCGACGGCCTCGGCGGGGTCGCCGAACAGCCAGCGCAGCAGGTCGGCGGCGTGCACCCCCTCGTCCAGCAGGGTGCCGCCGCCGCTGCGGGCGGGGTCGGCCCACCAGCCCGCGGTGAAGGCGGGGTCCGCCCCGTGGCCGTGGCCGTGCCGCACGCGGGCGAGGAAGGGGCGGCCGACGGCGCCCTCCGCCAGCAGGCCGCGCAGCGCGGCGTTCACCGGGTCCGTGCGCTTGGGGAAGGAGATGCCGAACGGGATGCCCGCCGCCGCCACCGCCGCGCGGATGCGGGCGAGGCCGGCGGCGTCGGCCGCGACGGGCTTCTCGCAGAACACGGCGCGCCCGGCCGCCGCGGCGGCCTCGATGAGGGCGGGGTGGTCGGCGGTCTCGGAGCAGATGCCGACGGCGTCGGTCGCGGCGAGGAGGTCGGGGAGCGCGGCGAAGGCGGGCACGCCGTGGCGGAACGCGGCCTCCGCGGCGCGGGCGGGGTCCGCGTCCCACAGGCCGACGACGCGGGCGAGGGTGTGGTGGGTCCAGGCGTCCAGCCAGAAATGCGCGTGGTAGTGGGCGAGGCCGAGGATGCCGAGGCGGATGGGGGTGGCCATGGCCGGGATGGCGGGGTCCGCCACGCCGTTCCCGGGTGGGGCCGCCGTCATGGCGGCACCGCCACGCGGCGACCGGTGGCGGTGGCTTCCGACACCGCCTCGATGACGCGTTGCGCCGCGACCGCGTCGTCGGCCGATCCCGTGGGCGGCGCGCGGCCCGCCGCCACGTCGAGGAAGATCGCGTGCTGGCGTCGTCCCGGCGGTTCGTCGGGCACGGGGATGTCGGTCCAGGCGCCGTCCCGGAACAGCGCCAGCAGGCCGCGCGGGCCGCGGAGGGAGAGGGTGCCGCGCTCGCCGTGGACCTCCATCGCGAAGCGGTCGGTGGCGCCGGGATCGGCCCAGGACATCTCGTGCGAGACGAGGGCGCCGTCGGCGAGGCGGTAGGCCGCGGCGACGTGGTCCGGCACCTCCGATACCACCGTCGTGCCGTCGCGCAGGGTGCGGCGCGGCACGCGGGTCGCGGCCTGCGCGGAGACGTCGGCGATCGGGGCGAGGAGGTGGCGCACGAGGTCCATCCCGTGGACGCCGATCTGCGCGGCGACGCCGCCGGAGGTCGCGGCGCGCCAGAACCAGGCGTCCCAGTCCGGCCCGGGCGTGGCGTTGCGGACACGCGCGGCGAGCACGCGGCCGACGACGCCGTCCCGCAGAAGGTGGCGCGCCGCGACGACCTCCGGGAAGTGCCGGTGCATGAAGGCGACTTCCAACGCCACGCCCGCGCCGCGTGCCTCGTCGCGCAGCGCCGCGGCCTCCGTCGCCGTGGCCGCGAGCGGCTTCTGGACGAGGACGGGGATGCCCGCCGCGAGGAAGGCGCGGGCGATGACGGCGTGGGTCGCGTCGGGCGTCGCCACGACCGCGGCGGCGAGGTCGCCGCGGCCGGGAAGGCATTCCCAGCCCTGCACGGCCTCCGGGACGCCGTGGCGCGCCGCGGCCTCCCGGGCGCGCTCCCCTCGCCGCGCCGCGACGACCGCGGCGGGACACCCCGCCGCGCGGAGCCCCGCGAGGTGCCAGTCGGCGATGGAGCCGGCGCCGACGAGGGCGACCCTCACGCCGAAGGGCCCGTGCCGTTGGGGGCATCCTCCGGGATGATCTCCAACGCGTAAGTGCGCCGCTCCCCCGGCGCGAGGAACGGCGCCGGGGCGCCGAGGTCGGTCGTGCAGGGTTCCAGGGATAGCACCGCCACGCGCGGCCGCAGGTCGTGCCAGACCTGGAGGAAGGGCATCGCGGCGGCGTCCCAGCGAAGGATGAGGGCGACGCCCTCCGGCGAGACGACGCGCGCCGTGCCGTCGGGGGCCGGGCGGCAGGAGACGGTGGGGAGCGCCGCCGGGTCGCCCGGGGCGAGGGGGCCGATGGGCGCGCCCTCCACCCGCGTGCCCGGCGCCAGCAGCGGCCAGCCGAGGTTGACGTGGTACAGCACCGCGTGGGGCACCGGCTCCGGGCCGAGGTTTTCGACGGTGTCGGTGATCCGCAGGGACGCGCCGCCCGCCGTCGCCTCGACGCGGCGGCGCAGGCGGAGGGTGGAGCCGTTGATGCGGGACTCCCAAGCCTCCGCCTCCGCCTCCAGCACCCCGTCGTCGCGCTCGCGCGCCAGGGTCAGGCGGGCGGGGGTGAAGGGCAGGCGGCCGTGCAGGGGGTTCCCCTCCGCGGGGAGGCGGACGTGCGACAGACCGCAGGTGACGAGGAAGCCGCCGAACAGCCGCTCGAAGCCGCGCGCGCCCCCCTCCTCCGCGCGGAGGAAGGCGGGGTGGATGAGGCCGCCCGGCGGCATCCAGGCGATCTGCCGGCCGCGCCACCACAGCGGCCCGATGTCGAGGGTGCGGCCGGGGAGGAGGAGCGCGTCCAGGCCGCCGCCGGTCGAGAGGTGCAGGGCGTCGAGGCCCGCTTCCGGGCCATCCGTCAGCGTCATCCGCCGCAGCGAGGCGACGGCGCGGGGGGAGGCGACGAGGTGGCGCGGCGGGAGGCTCACGGCGGGGTCAGGCCGAGGCGGGCGTAGGCCTCCGGCGGGGCGTGGTTCGCGGCCATGAGGCGGGTCATGTGCGCGACCATCCGGGCCTCGGCCGCGGGGTCGGCCAGCGGGCGGTCCTGGCCGGGATCGGCGGCGAGGTCGTAGAGCCGCGTCTCGTCCTCCAGCAGCGCGCCGGGGCCGTAGACGTCGAAGAACGGCGACCGCTCGATCACCGGCACCTGCAGCACCTTCGCGCCCCGCGTGAACGGCAGCGGGCCGGCGAGGCGCGCATCCGCCAGTTCCTCCACGGAGAAGGGCGCGAAGATGTGGGTGGGCATGAGGGTGTACTGGTGGATCTCCTGGGCGCGGAGGTCCGGCGGGTAGCGGTGGTAGGTGTGCCGCCCGTCCGAGACGTTCACCGCGCCGCCGAAGTAGCCGTAGAGGATGGCGTCGCGGCGCCGCGTGCCGGCGCGCGACGCCGCGAGCGGGATGCCGTCCACCAACGGCCCGGGGACGACGCCGAACAGGTCGAGGAAGGTGGCGGCGAGGTCGTGCGTCTGCGTCAGCGCGGCGCAGGATTCACCGGGCGCCGCGGGCGCCCGGGGGTCGTGGACGAACAGC
Source organism: Roseomonas sp. (assembly GCA_964263755.1). Taxonomy (GTDB): domain Bacteria; phylum Pseudomonadota; class Alphaproteobacteria; order Acetobacterales; family Acetobacteraceae; genus Roseomonas. The sequence continues at coordinate 3,844 of CAXVWQ010000400.1, forward strand.
GGAACGTGCGCGACCTCCTGGTACACGTTCATCCGGTTCTTCGCCCAGAAGTCGTGTTCGCCCAGCAGGAAGCCGTGGTCGGTCGTGACGACCAGCGCGGTGTCGCGCCAGCGGTCATGCCGGTCGAAATCGTCCAGCAATCCGCCGAGCAGGTGGTCGCAGAGGGCGACGACGGCGTAGTAGTTGGCGCGGAGTTCCTCGCACTCCTCCGGCAACTCATCGACACGGCCGTAGCGCGGCCAGTCGCGGATCGGCCCCTTCCAGTCCGTGGGGAAGGCGTCGCGGAAGCGCGGCGGGGCGGTGAAGGGCTCGTGCGGGTCGAAGGTCTCGATCTGCAGGAACCACCCGTCCGCATCCCCGTTGCGCGCGAGGAAGTCCAGCCCGTGCGCGAAGCACTGCACGGAGGGGAAGTCGGCCTCGTCCCGCACGAACTCCCGGTTGATGATGTTCTGGGAGAAGTACTCCCGCCGCTCCGTCGTGAACTGTCGGGCGTGGTAGCGCTCGCGCAGCCGGTCCCAGTGCGGCTGCACCATCGCCTTCCACGGATCGCCTTCCTGCCCCCGGACGAACTCGTGGGAGTCGTAGCGCGGGTGGTAGGTGGCGCCGCCATCCTCCCAGTAGTGGAAGTGGTCGGTGACGAGGTGGGAATACACGCCGTGCCCGTGCAGGATGTCCGGGAACGCCTCGTCGAACGGCTCCATCGGCCCCCAGGAACGGTGCAGGAAGTTGAGCCGCCCCGTCAGCAGGTCGCGCCGCGCGGGCATGCAGGGCAGCGACCCCACGTGGTGCCCGTCGAACCGCACCGCCCGCCGCGCCAGCCGGTCGAAGTTCGGCGTCGGCACCCGCGTGCCGCCGTAAGGGCCGAGGATGGCGCGGTTGAGCGAATCGAAGAGGACGAGGACGGCCTTCACTTCACGGCTCCGAGGGTGAGGCCGCGCACGATCCAGCGCTGCGCCACGAGCAGCAGGATGAGCGCGGGGATGGCCGACAGCGCGGCGGCGGCGGCCATCTGGACGTAGCGGATCTCGAAGTCCTGGGCGAACTTCGCGATGGCGACGGGGACGGTGGCGGTGTCGCGCATCGTCAGGTTCAGGGCGGCGGCGAACTCGTTCCAGGAAAAGACGAAGCACAGCACCCCCGCCGCCGCGAGGCCCGGCGCGAGCAGCGGCAGCACGATGCGGCGGAACAGCGTGGCGTTGGAGGCGCCGTCGATCCACGCGGCCTCCACAAGCTCCTCCGGCACGTCGCGGACGAAGATGCCCATCATCCACAGCGCCATCGGCAGGTTCAGCGCGGCATGGGCGAGGATCACCCCGAGCAGCGTGTTGTCCAGCCCCACGGCGCGCGCCATGACGAACCAGCCGCCGGCGAGCGCGATCGGCGGGATCATCTGGAACAGCAGCGCCCAGGCGAGGAAGAGCGACACCCACCAGCGCGGCCAGCGCGCCCGGTGCAGCGACCACGCGCCGAGGGTGGCCGCGACGAGGCAGAGCGCGGTGGAGACCAGCCCGACGACGAGCGAGTTGCGGGCGTTGAGGAGGAAGGTGGAGGTGCGGGAGAACAACACCTCCTCGAAGGCCGCCAGCGTCGGCGTGAACCAAGGCTCGCCCATGAGAAGCGAGATCTGCGTCCGGAAGCCGGCGGACACGACCCAGGCGAAGGGCGCCGCGACGAGGAAGCCGCCGACCAGCAACGCGGCCTGGATGCCGGCCTCGCGCCTCATGCCGATCGGCCCTTGTCCTGATCTCTTCGGGGGGTGCGCTTGTGGCCCTGGAGGAGGGCAAAGCCCTTCTCCGGCCCACAGGCGACATCCTCGAGGAGGTTAGGACAAAAGCCGGTCCGCATCACGCCGCCACCCGGCGCCGTGCCGCGGCCGCCGCCGCGAGCATGAGGAAGACGAGGAAGATCACCGCGACCGACATGGCGGCGCCATAGCCCGCGCGGTCCTCCGTGAAGAAGCGCTGGTAGATGGTGAAGGAGACGACTTCCGTCGCCGTCCCGGGGCCGCCGCCGGTCAGGAGGTAGACCTCGTCGAACACCTTGAACGCCAGGACGAGGCGGAAGACGAAGGTCACGGCGATGGTCGGCCACATCAGCGGCAGGATGATGTGGCGGAGTTCCGCCCAGGCGCCGGCGCCGTCCACCCGCGCCGCCTCGAACACGTCCTGCGGCAGGGATTCGAGGCCGGCGAGGAAGAGGAGGAAGCAGAACGGCGTCCAGTGCCATACGTCCACGAGGATGACGGAGAACAGGGCGAGCGACGGATCGCCGAGCCAGTTCACCGGCGGCAGGCCGAACAGTTCCAGGAGTTGTCCGACCGCGCCGAAATCCGGGTTCAGCAGCAGCTTCCACATCGCGCCGATGACGATGCCGGGGATGAGCACCGGCAGGATGAACAGCGCCCGCCAGAACACCCGCCCCCGCGTCGCCTTGCTGCACAGCAGGGCCAGCGCGAAGCCCAGGATCATCTGCCCGACCACGGCGCCGAGGGCGAAGACGATCGTGTTGACGACGCTCGCGCGGAACAGCGGGTCGCGCGCCAGGGCCGCGTAGTGCGTCCCGCCGACGAAGCGCCATTCCGACCGCCCGTCCGCCCAGCGCACGTCGAAGAAGCCGAGCACCGCGAGGTTGAACACCGGCAGCACGCCGAGGGCGAGCATCAGCAGCAGCGCCGGCGACAGCGTGCCCCAGCGCCAGAGCGCGTCGGGGTCGCGGCGCCGCGTCGCCCTCAGCGCAGCGGCTCCACCCGCCCCGTGCGATAGCCGCGCGCCGCCATCACCTCGTGGATGCCGTGGGCCATGTCGTTCAGCGACGCGACGGCCGTGACCTCCCCCGCGATCGCCCGGTTGAGCCCGAGTTCGAGGATGGCGATGACCTCCGACGCCTCGGGAAACTGGTAGATGTTCACGGCGTGGGTGAGCGATTCCGCCAGGGGCTTCATCCAGCGGTAGCGCCGCTCCTCCGCGATGGGGTCGCGGTAGGCGGCGGCGTGGACCGGCATGCCGCCGTGGCGGGCCAGCGCCACCTGCGCGTCCTTCGTCTGGAACCAGTTAAGGAACGCCACCGCCGCGCGCTTGCGGTCGTCCGGCACGTTGCGCGCCACGCCGCCGACGAAGTGGCCCAGGCCGGGCTGCGTCGGCATCCCCGGCAGGGAGGGGGTCGGCGCGAACTCCGTCCGGTCCACGATGCCGGAGCGCTGGGGGTCGTCCACCTGCGACCACGCGGCCACCACGGTCAGCATGTGCGCGGTGCGGCCGGTGACGAAGTTCTGCAGCACCTCCGCCTGGTCCAGCGCCGCGGTGCGCGGGTGCCCCGCCTCGCGCGCGAGGCGGATGTAGTAGTCCAGCGCGGTCCGCCCTTCGGCCGCGTTCAAGGTCACGGTGTAGTCGTTCGCCGTCTGGTCGCGGAAGATCCTGCCGCCGTGGCCGTAGAGGTAGGGATAGAAGTCGTAGGCCACGGTGTGCGGCCCGCGCGCGCCGCGCTGCACGATCCCGGTCATCCGCGGCGGGCGGTGCAGGCGCCGCGCGTTCGCCTCCAGCTCGGCGAAGGTCTTCGGCGGCCCGCCGATCCCCGCCTCGCGGTAGAGATCGCCGCGGTAGTAGGTCAGCGGCACGATCGGCGCGATCGGCAGCGCCATCAGGCGCCCCCCCGGCGTCATCGTGCGGTTGCCCGCGTCGAAGTAGATCGTGTCACCGAGGGTGTAGACCTCCGGGTCCAGGCGGAAGCCGGGCTCGATGGCGTGGATCGGTTCCACGAAGCCGCCGAAATACATCTCCGCGAACCAGCCGGAGTTCATGATCAGCAGGTCGTACTGCCCCCGCGTCGCGCGGACGGAGTTGCGCTGCTTCTCCAACGACCCCGCGAACGGGTTGACGTCCAGCTCGACCTTGTTGCCCGTCTCCCGCTCGTACTGCGCGACGCAGCGGGCGAAGGAATCGAGCCAGGGCGACTGGTTGATCACGACCGTGATCGGCGCGACCCGGGCCTGCGGTCCGCCCTGCGCCCAGGCCGGCATGGGCAGCGCGGCCCCCGCCGCCAGCAACGCGCGGCGACCGGGCCCGATGGTCCGGGGGGCGGGGAGTGTGCTGGGGGTCATCGATCGCCTCCTCCGCGGGGCTTCGCCCTCGTCGCGGGGAAGGATGCGGGCAGGGCCTGACCCATCGCAACCCCTCCGGGCCCGCGTGGCACGCGCCACGCCCGGGACCGGACCGCCGGTTTCGCCAACCTCGCCGGCGATTCGGCGAGGAACGGGGTCGGTTCCACAACCCACGCGAGAATTCACGTTGCATTGACGATATCTTCCCAGCGCCCTCACGGCCGGCGTGTTTGCCTTCCGTCACCGAACGCGGGCCGCCTGGTCCGACCCCGGCCACCCCGACCCGACACACCCCGAGCCAAGGCAGACCCCCGATGAGCACCACCCGGATCCTCCTCGTCACCTCCCCGGCCGTGGCCGATGCGGGCCGCGTGTCCACCGGCGGCTACCAGCGCGTGATCGCCGCTCCGAAGACGGTGGCCGATGCCGGGCGCGTCGCCACGGGTGGTTACCAGCGCGTCGTCGCCGCGCCGAAGTCCGTCGCGGACGCCGGCCACGTCTCCACCGGCGGCTACCAGCGCGTCGTCGCCGCGCCGAAGTCCGTCGCGGACGCCGGCCGGGTCGCCACGGGCGGCTACCAGCGCGCCGTCTGACGCCGGACCGGACGCCGGGCGGGACAACCTCCGCCCGGCCCCCGCCACGCCATCCCAGTCTGACCCCCTACTTCCACGGGACGTGGCCGCATGGATGTCACCGCACCGACCCTCCCGCCCCGGCCCGCCGGGGACACGCCCGGCGGGTCGCGGGATTCCGGCCCGGTCGCCCGCTTCCACCTCCTCTTCCCCGGCGCCCGCGCCCCGCAGCGCGCGGCGCGCGACGCCCACGGCACGATGCCGATTCGCGCCTACCGCCACTGCGAGGCGATGACCTCCGCCGCCGCCTTCGGCTGGCACCTCTTCCCCCCCATCGGGTTCGAGCTGCTCTGGGACGGTGGCACGACGGTGAACTGGACCTATGACGGGGCCGAGGGCTGGTTCGCCCTGAAGGTCGCCCAGTTCCCGCACTTCGCCGACCACTTCGACGAGCACGCGCCGGAGGACCAGCGCGGCTACTCCCCGCCCTTCCTCGCCACCTTCCCGGAGCCCGGCCACGTCCAGATCTGGACGGGCGTCGTCGCCCGCACCGCGCCGGGCTGGAACCTCCTCCTCCGCCCCCCCGCCAACGTGCCGCGCGACCTCGGCTACGAGCATTACGAGGGCGTGGTGGAGACCGACCGCTGGTTCGGCCCGGTCTTCATGAACGTCCGCCTCACCCGCACCGGCCAGCCCGTGCGCTTCGACCCGGGCTACCCCGTCCTCCAGGCCCAGCCGGTGCGGCGGGATACGCTGACGGACGCGGTGCTGGAGAGCATGGAGGTCGGCGCCGGCCTCGAATCCTTCGGCGCCGACGAGTGGGACGCCTTCCGGCGCACGATCGTGCGGCCGAACCAGGACCCGGACCGCCGCCGCGGCGCCTACGCCGCCGAATCCCGGCGCGGCAAGAAGCGGTCGGACGGGGACGCGGCGTGACGCCCGCCGCCCTCTCCCGCCGCCCCGGCGTCCACGGCCTGCTCTGGGCCCTCCTCGGCCTGAGCATCGCCGCGGCCTTCCCGGTGATGACCCGCCTCGGCGTCACGGGGCAGGGCGTCACGCCGCTGCAGATCGCGGCGCTGCGCTACGGCATCGCGGGCGTCATCCTCCTGCCCGTCCTCGCCGTCACCGCGGGGTCGCTCACCCCGGTGGCATGGCGGGAAGGCGCGCTCCTCGCCGCGCTCCAGGGCACGCCGCTCGCTCTTCTCGTCGCCTACGCCCTCGTCCACGCGCCGGCGGCGCATGGCGGGGCCCTCACCCTCGGCCTCATGCCCGCGGCCATCCTCGTCGTCGGCGCCCTCGCGGGGGCGAAGCCGTCGTCGCGCGCCGCCCTCGGGGCCGCCCTCATCGCGGCGGGCGCCGTGGCCCTCGCCGTCCTCGCCCACGTCGCCGGGGGCTCCCTCCTCGGCCACGCCATGCTCGTCACCGCCGCCTTCCTCGGGGCAACCTACTTCATCCGGCTCCGGCGCTCCGGCTTCACTGCCTTCCAGGGCGCGGCCTTCGTCGCGGTCTTCTCCGGCCTCGGCGGCGTCGCCGCCCTCCTCATCGTAGAGGGGCCCGGGCCGCTCGCGGCGCTCGACGGCCGCACCCTCCTCGTCCAGGCGATCTACCAGGGCATCCTCTCCGGCGTCGTCTGGACGGTCGCGACCAACCGCTCCATCGCCCTCCTCGGCGCCGCGCCGGCCGCGGTGTGCCTCTCGCTCGTGCCCGGCCTCGCCGCGGCCCTCGCCATCCCCGTCCTCGGGGAGACGCCGACGGCGGTCGAAGCCCTCGCCCTCCTCGTCATGGCGGCCGGTGCCCTCGTCGCGGCGGCGGCCCGCCCGGCGCCCCCCGCCCGGGATCCCGGGACCCGGCCCCGCGATGCCGCCGCG
>CAXVWQ010000401.1:0-7674 GCA_964263755.1 Roseomonas sp.
CGGGTAGCGGGGGATGCCGCTCGACTGGGACAAGCTCCGCGTCTTCCACGCCGTCGCCGAGGCGGGGTCGTTCACCCATGCGGGCGAGACGCTGAACCTGTCGCAGTCCGCCGTGTCGCGGCAGATCCAGGCGCTGGAGGAATCGCTCTCCGTCCCGCTGTTCCACCGCCACGCGCGCGGGCTGATCCTGACGGAGCAGGGCGAGACGCTGAACAAGACGGTGCGGGAGGTCTTCGCCAAGCTGGCGATGACCGAGGCGCTGCTGACCGAATCGCGGGAACGGGCGGCCGGGCGGCTGAAGGTCACCACGACGACCGGCTTCGGTGCGACCTGGCTGGCGCCGCGCCTGCAACGCTTCCTCTCGCGCCACCCGGACGTGACGATCACCCTCCTGCTGGACGACACCGACCTGGACCTGGCGATGCGGGAGGCGGACCTCGCGATCCGGATGCACCCGCCCCGGCAGCCGGACCTCGTCCAGCGGCACGTCGCGACCTTCGGATGGAAGGTGGTCGGCGCACCGGAATACCTGAAATCCGCGGGCATCCCGAAGACGGCGGAGGACCTGGATGATCACCGCCTCATCATCTACGGCGACTACCGGCCGCCGGTGGAGGACATCAACTGGCTCGCGGAGGCCGGGCGCCGGCCGGGGGCGCCGCGGCGGACGGCGGTGGAGGTGAACTCCCTTCCGGCGATGCTGCGGGCCGTGCGGTCGGGCCTCGGGCTGGCGGCGCTGCCGGACTACATGGGGGAGGACATCGCGGACCTCGTCCCCGTGCTGCCGGATCTCCATACCCCGCGGATCGAGGCGTATTTCGTGTATCCGGAGGAAATGCGGAACTCGAAACGGGTGGCGGTGTTCCGGGACTTCCTGATCGCCGAACTCGCGGCGCTGCATCCATGAATTTCCGGTGAAAGGGCGCATGCCCGACTCGCATGGCCGCTCCGCCCTCTTGCCGTATCGCAACAAGGACGCGGCCGCATAGGCTCAAGCGGTCCGGACGACTCCCCGGACGGGGCCTCCCGGCCCCCACGTCTCCCTGACGTGAAGCCTCCCTTTTGAACTTGGCCCGGGGAACCCATGTTCTCCGGGCTTTCTTTTCTCCGCGCGTGATGGCATCCGCCCGCGCGCACCCCATCCCCCTCGCTTCCAGGACGAACATCGAACCCGCATGCGACTGCTGAAGGGAACCTCCCCCGAGGACCGCGCCAAGGCCTCCGCCGAGGCGAAGGCCGCACTCCTCGATCGCTTCAAGAAGCGCCCCCCCGCCGACGACCCCGACCTGCTGGCCAAGCAGGAGGAGCGCCGCCGGATCGTCGAGGCACGAGACGCCCGCGAGTCCGAACGCCGCCGCCTCAAGGAGGAGGAGGAGGCCCGCAAGCGGGAGGAGGAGGAGGCCGAGCGCCTGCGCCTCGCTTCCGAGGCGGAGGCCATGAAGGCCGCGCTCCTGTCCGAGCAGAAGGCGGCCCGCGACCGGCGTTACGCGCTCCGCAAGGCGCGGCGGTAGCACTCCTCCATCCGGGGAGGGGTTGGCCCTCCCCGGGCGGTGGACGTCACGGATTACTCGGCCCGGACGTTCGCGGTGCGGATCACCTCCTGCCAGCGGCGGATGTCCTCGTCCACGAAGCGGCCGAGCGCGTCTGCGCCCCGCACGTTCACGGTCATGCCCGCGCGCGTCGCGGCCTCGCGCACCGGCCCGCGCGTCATCGCCGCGGCGGCGAGGTCGCGCAGGCGGGCGAGGGCCGGGGCGGGCGTGGCGGCAGGGGCGAAGAGCGCGAACCAAGCGTCGGCCTCGACGCCCGGGACGCCGGCCGCGGCGAGGGTCGGGAGGTCGGGCAGGAAGGGCGACGGGTTGGGGGACGCGACGGCCAGGGCACGGAGGCCGCCCGCCTGGACCTGCGACAGGATCGTGGGGGTGGTGGCGAAGGATACGTCCACGTGTCCGCCCATGAGATCGTTCATGAGGGGCGCCGAGCCCCTGTAGGGGACGTGGACCATCCGCAGGCCGGTCTTCGCCTGGAACAGCTCGTAGGTCAGGTGGGCGGCGGAGCCCTGGCCGGTGGAGGCGCAGGTCACGGCGCCGGGGCGGGCGCGGAGGAGGTCAAGGAACTCGGGCACGGTGCGGGCCGGGACCTCGTTGCGGACGACGAGGATGTGCTGGAGGTCCACGAGGCCGAGGATCGGCGCGAAGTCGCGCTGGGGGTGGTAGCCGCCGCCGTCCGGCAACAGCGAGAGGTTCGTCGCGTGGGTCTGGTTGGTGCCGAAGGCGATCTGCGTGCCGTCCGCGACGCCGCGGGCCACGCGGGCCGTGCCGATGGCGGCGGCGCCGCCCGCCACGTTCTCCACCACCACGGGGGAGCCGAGGTCGCGGGCCATCTCCTGGGCGACGAGGCGGGCGAGGATGTCGGAAGGGCCGCCGGCGGGGTAGGGCACCACCACCGTCACCGTGCGTCCGGGGGTCCACGGGCCCTGCGCCCGCGCCGCGAGGGGCAGGGCCGCGCCCGCCGCCACAACACCACGCCGACCGACCATCGCGCCGCCTCCATCCCGTCGATTTCGTCGCGCGAGGGATCGCACGGAACGCCCCCTCCGGGAACCGGGCTGGGCGGAGGGCCGGCAGGCCGCCCCCGCCCCGCGGCGCGCGATCCCGGAGCCCGCCCCCTGCAGCCGTCGGCGATCCTGCGCTAGACCCCCCGCACCGGGAGACGCGCATGACCTTCTTCGACGGCTTCACCCTCGAGACCCGCGAGGCGAACGGGCAGATCCTCCGCCTCCGTCGCGCGGGGGACGGGCCACCGCTGCTCCTGCTGCACGGCAACCCGCAGACCCACGCGATGTGGCACGCCGTGGCCCCCGCGCTGGCGGCGCGGCACACGGTGATCTGCCCGGACCTGCGGGGCTACGGCCTCTCCTCCAAGCCGGGGCTGTCCGGGGACTGCGCGGGGATGTCCAAGCGGGCGATGGCCGCGGACCTCGCGGCGCTCATGACCGGGCTGGGGCACGAGCGGTTCGGGGTGGTGGCCCATGACCGCGGGGCCCGGGTGGGGCACCGGCTGGTGCTGGACCATCCGGGACGGGTCACCCGGCTCTGCGTCATGGACATCGTGCCGACGGTCGTTCACTTCGAACGCACCGACATGGCCTTCGCGCTGGGCTACTGGCACTGGTTCTTCCTCGCCCAGCGCCACCCGCTGCCGGAGCGCATGATCCTGCGCGACGTGGAGGACTGGTTCCGCCTCCAGACCTCGCGCGAGCCGAAGGAGGAGGGGTTCTTCCGGGCCGAGGCGCGGGCGGATTACCTGCGGGCGCTGCACGAGCCGGGGACGGTGGATTCCATCTGCGAGGACTACCGGGCGGCGGCGCGGATCGACCTCGACCACGACCGGGCGTCGCGCGCGGAGGGGAGCCGCATCCCCTGCCCTCTCCTCGTGCTGTGGGGCGCGAAGGGGAGGATCGGGACGTGGTACGAGCCGCTGCGGGTGTGGCGGGACTACGCCGACGCGACGGTCGAGGGCGGGTCCGTGAACTCCGGCCACTACCTCGCGGAGGAGGCGCCGGGCGAGGTGCTGGCGGCGCTCCGGCCGTTCCTCCGCGTCACACCGTGAACTGCTCCGCCAGGATGCGCTCGCTCAGGCCGCGATCCGGGTCGAACAGCATCGTGAGGCGGAGGGAGCGGTCCTCGCGGATCTCGACGCGGCGGACGTCCCGGACCTCGGTGTAGTCGGCCACCGCGGCGACCGGGCGCTTGGCGGCCTCCAGCACCTCGAAGGTCACGCGGGCCTCGCCGGGCAGGAGGGCCCCGCGCCACCGGCGGGGGCGGAAGGCGGAGATCGGGGTCATCGGGAGGAGGTTGGAGCCGAGCGGCACGATCGGGCCGTGGGCGGACAGGTTGTAGGCGGTGGAACCGGCGGGGGTGGAGACGAGGATGCCGTCGCAGATGAGTTCGGGGAGACGCTCCACGCCGTCCACGATGATGCGGATCTTGGCGGCTTGCCGGGTTTCGCGGAGGAGGGAGACCTCGTTGATGGCGGGGGCGATGTGCTCGCCGCCATCGGCCGTCACGGCGCGCATGCGAAGCGGGTTCACGGAGGCGGCCTGGGCGGCGCGGAGGCGCTCGACGAGGTCGTCCTCGCGGTAGGCGTTCATCAGGAAGCCGACGGAGCCGCGGTTCATGCCGTAGATCGGGAGGTCGCGGCCGAGGAAGCGATGCTGTACCTCCAACATGGCCCCGTCGCCACCGAGGGCGACGATGACGGCGGCGTCGGCCGGGTCGGCGTCGCCGTAGCGGGCGACGAGGCGGGCATGCGCGGCGGCCGCCTCCTCCGTCGTCGCGGCGTGGAAGGCGATGCGGCCGGCGATGTCGTCCCGCGGCGGGTGGCACTGGAGGTCGGGCGCGGGCAGCGGGGCGCTCACCGGCCGGCGCGCCTTCCCGGCCGTCCGTGGTGGGTGATCATGGCAGGCGCCGATGTTCCAGCACGGGCATGTCGCGGCGGACCCGGGCGGTGACCTCGTGATCGAGCCGGGCGGAGCACCAGCCGACGCCGTCCGACGCCTTCGCCACGACGTGGCCCCAGGGGTCGCAGAGGAGGGAGTGGCCGTAGGTGTGGCGAGGACCCTTCGGCTCCATGTGCTGGCCCCAGCAGGCGGGGGCGGCGAACCAGCACTGGGTCTCGATGGCGCGGGCCCGGATGAGCGTTTCCCAGTGGTCCTTGCCGGTCTGCAGGGTGAAGGCGGCGGGGAGCATGATGAGTTCGGCGCCGGCACGGCGGAGGGCGAGGAAGAGTTCCGGGAAGCGCACGTCGTAGCAGATGGCGAGGCCGACGGTTGTTCCGTTCAGGTCGAAGGTGACGACGCGGTCGCCGGCGCCGTAGGTCGAGGACTCCCGGTAGCCGGTGCCGTCGGGGGCGACGATGTCGAACAGGTGCATCTTGCGGTAGCGGGCGACCTCCCGGCCGTCCGGGGCGAAGACGACGGTGGTGTTGAACAGGCGGTCGCCGACGCGTTCGCCGAGGGAGCCGCCGTGGACGGTGAGGCCGTGGGTCCGGGCGAGGTCGCGGAGGGCTTCGTAGGCCTCGCCGCCCGGCGCGTTGCTGCCCTCCTCCGGCAGGAGTTCGGCGGCGGCGAGCTTCGTGGCGCGGTCGCCGCCGAGGCAGGTCCAGATCTCGGGGAAGGCGATGAGGCCCGGACGGTCGGCCTCGATCGCCGCGGTCGCGAGACGGCGTATCTGGGCAACGTTCGCGGCCTTGTCGGCGCCGGGATTCATCTGGACGGCGGTGACGCGCATGGGGGGACCTGGGGAGTGCGCGGGCATAGGGCACGGGCGGGGTTCGCGCCGCAAGGGTGGCGCTTGACGACCCGCCACGCGGTCGCCACCCCTGCCGGGCGCCGCCGCGGAAGGCCGGCGACGGGGAGGACGCGGACATGACCATCCAGGCCACGCGGCGCGCGGTGCTCGGCGCCACCATCCTCGCGGCGCCCCTCGCCGCACCGGCGGTGCGGGCGCAGCCGGCGTGGCCGAACCGGGCGATCCGGCTGATCGTCGCCTTCGCGGCGGGCGGAGCGGCGGACAGCGTGGCGCGGGTGGTGGCGCCCGCCCTCGGGCAGCGGCTCGGGGTCACGGTGGTGGTGGAGAACCGGACCGGCGGGTCCGGATCGGCGGGCGGGGCGATGGTCGCGCAGGCGGCGCCGGACGGCTACACGCTGCTGTGGGACGCGTCGTCGCACGTGGTGAACCCCTCTCTGCTGCGGGGACTGGCCTTCGACTACGCGACCGCGTTCCTGCCGGTGTCGCTCGTCGCCACCTTCCCGCAGGTGCTCGCGGTGAAGAACGACCTGCCGGCGCGCGACGTGGCGGGGTTCGTGGCGCTGGCGAAGGCGCGGCCGGGGGCGCTGACGGTGGGGACGCAGGGCAACGCGACGGCGGGGCATCTCGGGCTCGTCGCGCTGCAACGGAGCGCGGGGATCGAGGTGACGCACGCGCCGTATCGCGGCGGGGCGGACGCGGCGCGCGACCTCGCGGCGGGGGTGCTGGACGCGACCTTCATCACGGCGCTGTCGGCCGGGCCGATCGCGGATTCGGGACGGGCGCGCATCCTGGCGGTAACGACGAACGCGCGGCTGCCGCGGCGGCCGGAGGTGCCGACCTTCGCGGAGGCGGGGGTGTCCGGGGTGACCCTGTCCGAATGGACCGCACTGTTCGCGCCGGCGGCGACGCCCGTGGCGGTGGGGGAGCGGCTGCACGCGGGGATCACGGCGGCGTTGGCGGACCCGGAGGTGCGGGCGCGGCTGGAGGGGATCGTGGCGGTGCCGGTGGGGTCGTCGCCCGCCGCCTTCGCGGGGTTCGTTCGCGAAGGGCGGGCGGCGATGGCGACGCTCGTGCGCGAGGCGGGCGTCCGGGCGGAGTAGGTCAATCGTCCGTGGTGCCCGAAGCGGGGCGCAGGCGTTCGGGGGTGGGCGGCCTGCCCGGCTTGCCGTTGCGCCACGGGCCGTCGCCCCGGATCACCGAGCCCACGGCGATCACGACGGCGGCGAGGAGCGCCATGGCGGCGGCCGCGAGCAGCGGGCCGTCATCGGGGAACTCGAAGAGGCGTGCGGCGAGGGCGACCACGCCGAAGATCACGGCGATGACGATCGCGAGGCGCATGAGGCGGGGCATCACCCCATTCCCCAATATTGATCGCCAGAACGAGCTCGGCGGGCGGTGTTGCGTCAGGAAATGCGGCGGCGGAGGTCCGGGCGAACGGCGAGCACGGGCGCCGCGAGTTCCGGGGGCCAGGGGGCGCCGCGGGGGGGAACGGTCAGGCTTGGATTCCGGTCGTCCAGCAGGATGAGGAAGAAGCGTTCGTCCCGGGCGTCGTAGCCGAGGAAGAGCCCGTTCGTGGCGCAGTCGCCGCCTTCGCAGGTCCAGGCATAGACGAAGCGGCCGGCTTCGACGGCGAGGCCTGGGCCGGTGGCCTGCAGGTGGCGGTAGACGATGGATTGTCGCCCGCGGACGACGGAACGGAACCCGATGCGGACGGCGGGGTGGGCGGCGAGTTCGCGGACGGGGCGGCCGGCCATGTCGAGGGGGGCGGGTTCGGATTGGGCGCCGAGGAGGAGCGCGAAAAGCAGAAGGGCGAGTGGTTTCCCACCCGCCCTTCGGAAGCCTGCATGACGCGGTAGCGTCACGCCTCGGCGTCTTCCGTCTCCACGACCTCCGGCTTCGGGCCGGAGTCCAGGCCCTTCGCGGCGACATCGCGCTCCACGAGTTCGATGACCGCCATCTGCGCGGCATCGCCGTAACGGATGCCGGCGCGAAGGACGCGGGTGTAGCCACCGCTGCGCGACGCGTAGCGCGGGGCAAGGGTGTCAAAGAGCTTCTTCACCACCACGGCCTCGCGGATCTGGGCCGCGGCCTGGCGGCGGGCGTGCAGGTCGCCGCGCTTGCCGAGGGTGATGATCCGCTCGACGTAGGGGCGGAGTTCCTTCGCCTTCGGGAGCGTGGTGGTGATCTGCTCGTGCTTCAGGAGGGAGGACGCCATGTTCCGCAGCATCGAGACGCGATGCGCGGAGGTGACGTTGAGCTTCCGCCCGGAAATGCCGTGACGCATCGTTCTCTATCCTACCCGGACGGCCCTCAGAAGGGCTCGTCCACCTTCCGCGCGAGGTCCTCAATGTTCTCCGGCGGCCAG
>CAXVWQ010000402.1:0-19788 GCA_964263755.1 Roseomonas sp.
CGCCACCCCTCGGCCGCGCGGCTGGCCCCGGGGCCGGACGGCGCGGGGGCCGATCCCGGCCTCTCCATCTGCCGCCGGGTCGCGGCACGGGCGGCGTCCGGCGTGCTGCCGGACCCCACGGGCGGCGCGACCCACTGGCACGATGCCGCGGCGCTCCCCGCCTGGGCGGTTGGGCGCGAGGCGACGGCGGAGATCGGCGGCCTCGCGTTCTACCGCCTCGACGCCGCCGCCGCGGTCGTCCCCGCCACGCGCCCCCCGTTGTTCGCAGTGGCGTGAGGCGGCGGTCGGCGGGTGTTTCGGCTCGCGCCGCCTTGTCCTAGAACGGGCGATCCCCGGAGAGTTCCTGTGCCGCGCGACGACGCGCCGACCACGCCTGTCCCGCCGCTCGTCCCCGTGCCCGACGGCGGAGGACCGGCGCGTGGCGCCTCGTCCGGCGGCGCCGGGGTGCCGGACGCCCGGGGCGGCGTGGACTGGGCGGCGACGCCGCTCGGCCCGCGGGATTCTTGGCCGGCGGCCTTGCGGGTGGCGGCGGACGCGGCCCTCGGGCTGGCGTTCCCCGCCATCCTCGCCTGGGGCGACGCGCTGATCGCCATCCCCAACGAGGCCTGCCGCGCCCGCTTCGGCCCGGATCGCCCGGCCGCCGGTAAACCCCTCGCCGCCGCCTGGCCCGAGACGCACGGCATCCTCGGCCCCGTCCTCCCGCGCGTCCTCGCCGGGGAAAGCGTCGGGCTGGCCGACATGGCGTTCCGTGTCGGGAACGGCAGCGCCGCGGAGGAAGCCTGGCTCGCCGTCTCCATCTCACCCGTGCGCGACGAGACGGGGGCCGTCCGCGGCCTGCTGGCGGTGGCCGCGGAGACGACGGAGGCGACGGTCGGCGCCCGCCGGCGCGACGCCCTCATCGCCCTCGGCGATGCCTTGCGCGGCGCGGAGGCGGTGGAGGCCATCGCCGCCGCCGCCGCGGAGACCCTCGGCGGCGCGCTGCGCGTCGCGCGCGCCGGCTACGGCGTCCTCGACGACTCCGGCACCCGCATCCACGTCCCCCGCGACTGGCACCGGCCGGACGTCCCCTCCGCCGCGGGGGATTGGGATCCGGCGGGGCTGTGGGACGGTTTCGCGGACGCCCTGCATCGGGGCGAGACCGTCGCGGTCGCCGACGTCGCGACCGACCCGCGCACCGCCCCCTTCGCCGCGGCCTTCGCCGCCGTCGGCGTCGCCGCCTGCCTGCACGTCCCCGTGCTGCGGGGCGGGCGCCTCTCCTCCCTTCTCTTCCTGCACGACACCGCCCCCCGGGCCTGGACCGGGGCGGAGGTCGCCTTCGTGCGCGACGTGGCGGGCCGCGTGGCCGGCGCGAGGGACCGCGCCCGCGCGATCGCGGCGCTGCGCGAGAGCGAGGACCACCACCGCCACGCCGTCGAACTCCACCCCCAGGTCTCGTGGACCGCGTTGCCGAGCGGCGCGCTGGACCGCGTGAACCACCGCTGGTTCGAGTGGACCGGCACCACCGGCCTCGGCGCCACCTGGGCCGAAGGGCTGCACCCCGAGGACCGGGAGCGCTCCTTCGCCGCCTGGGCGCATTCGCTGACCACCGGCGAGCCCTACGACATCCGGCACCGCGTGAGGATGCGGGACGGCCGCTTCCGCTGGGCCCATTCCCGCGCCAATCCCCGCCGCGACGCCGCCGGCGCCATCGTGAAATGGTACGGCGCGACGGAGGACGCGCACGACGCCCTCGCCGCCGCCGAGGCGCTGCGCGCGAGCGAGGCGCGCTTTCGCGCCCTCGTCACCCGCCCGGACGCGGTGATCTGGCGCGCCGACGCCACCGGCCACCTCACCGACGCCCCGTTGTGGGAGGAGTGGACGGGGCAGACGCCGGAAGCGTTCGCCGGCGCCGGTTTCCTCGACGCCGTGCACCCGGACGACCGGCCCGCCACCGCCGCCGCCTGGGGCGGGGCGGGGCGGAGCGGGGAGCCGGTGCAGGTCGGCTTCCGCCTGCGGATGCGCAACGGCTCGTGGCGCTGGGTGCACGCCTACGGGACCACCGTCCGCGACGATGCGGGCGCCATCCTCGAATGGATCGGCACGATCACCGACGTCCATGACCGCCGCCACGCCGAAGCGGCGCGCAGCGCGACGGAAACCGCCCTGCGTCACCTCAACGCCACGCTCGAGAGCCGCGTCGCGGAACGCACCGCGGAGCGGGACCGGATGTGGCGCAGCTCGCGCGACCTGCTCTGCGTCGTGGACGCGGCGGGGGTCTTCCGCGCCGCCTCCCCATCCTGGACCACCATCCTCGGTCACGCGCCGGAGGAGATGATCGGCCGCACGGTCTTCGACTACATCGTGCCGGAGGACGGCGCGCCCTCCGCCGACGCGCTCGCCGACGCGGTCGCGCAACGGGACCTGACGAGCTTCGAGAACCGCTACCGCCACGCCGACGGGGGCATCCGCGACATCTCGTGGTACACCTCGACGGAGGGCGACCTGATCTTCGCCTACGGCCGCGACGTGACGGAGGACAAGGCCGCGCGCGCCGCGCTGGCGGAGGCGCAGGAGCAGCTGCGGCAGGCGCAGAAGATGGAGGCCGTCGGACAGCTCACCGGCGGCATCGCGCACGACTTCAACAACATGCTCGCGGTGGTAATGGGCGGCCTGTCGCTCCTGAAGCGCCGCCTGGACCGCGGCGAGACGGACGTGGCGCGCTACGTGGACGCGGCGATGGAGGGCGCGGGGCGCGCGGCGTCGCTGACGCAGCGCCTCCTCGCCTTCTCCCGCCAGCAGGCGCTCACGCCCGCGACGCTCGACCCCAACGCGCTGGTGGAGGGGATGACGGACCTCGTCAACCGCTCGCTCGGCACGCTCGTCCGCGTCGGGACGGAGCTGACGCCCGGCGCCTGGCCCGTCCACGCCGACCGCGTGCAGCTGGAAAGCGCGTTGCTCAACCTCTCCGTCAACGCGCGCGACGCGATGCCGGAGGGCGGGACGATCACCCTCGCCACCGCCAACCTGCGGATCGGCCGCGGCGAGGCGCGGCGGCACGAGGCGACGCCCGGCGACTACGCGCGCATCACCGTCTCGGACACCGGCACGGGCATGACCGCGGACGTCGCGGCGCGGGCCTTCGACCCGTTCTTCACCACGAAGGGGATCGGCAAGGGCACCGGGCTGGGCCTGTCCCAGGTCTTCGGCTTCGTGCGGCAGTCCGGCGGCTTCGTCACGCTCGACACCGCGCCGGGGGAGGGGACGCGCGTCGCCCTCCACCTGCCGCGCCACGCCGGCGACGTGCCCCTGCCGGACGTCGACGCCGGCGAGGAAGCGGGCGGCGGGCGCGGCGAGATCATCCTCCTCGTCGAGGACGAGGAACGGGTGCGCTCGCTCGGCGCCGAGACGCTGCGCGACCTCGGCTACCGCGTCATCGAAGCGGCGAACGCGGAGGAGGCGATGCCCGTCCTCGACGGCCCCACCCCCGTCGCGCTGCTGTTCACGGACGTGGTGATGCCGGGCCTGGGCGGCCCGCGGCTGGCCGAGATCGCGCGCGTCCGCCGCCCGGCTCTGCGGGTGCTGTTCGCCACCGGCTTCGCTGAAGGCGGCGTGCCGCCCGGCGCGCACGTGCTGCACAAGCCCTTCGGCATCGACGATCTCGCGTCCCACGTGCGGGCGGCGCTCGACGGGTGACGGACGTGCCCGCTGCGGACGGCCCCGCTTCGAAAAGCCTCGTGCACAAGCTGATGACGGGCGCGGAGTGGCGCGCCATGGCGGAGGCCGGCGCCTCCCCCGGTTCCGCACACGATGCGCGCGACGGCTACCTGCACTTCTCCACCACCGCGCAGGTGCGGGAGAGCGCGGCGAAGCACCGCGCCGGCGAGCCCGACCTCTGGCTCGTCACCGCCGAGGCCGCGGCGCTCGGCGAGGCGCTGCGGTGGGAGGGGGCGTCGGGCGGGACGCGCGCGGGGCTGTTCCCGCACCTGTACGGGCCGTTCCCCGTCGCGGCCGTGCGCGGCGCGGCGTGGTTGCCGTCGGGGCCGGACGGGCGCCACCGCTTCCCCGGTTGGGTGCCGTGATGGGCCGGCGGGCGCTGTTCGCGGCGGTCCTCGTCGCCCCGGGCGTCGCGCATGCCCTGTGGTGGGACGGCTTCGCCCTGTTCCAGGTGCGGACGCCCGACGGGGCGATCGTCGTCGGCCTGACGCGCGCGGCGCTCGACGCGCTCGGGCCGGGGACGGAGCTGGAGCGGCTGGACCGCGCCCTCGCCTCGGCGGACGGGCTGGCGGCCTGGGACTACGGCCCCTGGCCCGGGCGGAAGCGCCGCTACGCGCCGCGCGGCCGCATCACCCTGCGGCGCGGCGACGTCCTCCGCTTCGATACCTACGTTCCCGCCCGCCCCGTGGACCTGCCGCCGGGGTAGGTCACCCCCGCCGCCGCTGGCCCATCGCCCCCGCGAAGGCCACCACCGCCGCCCCCGCCCAGACCGCGGCCGAGGGCCAGACCCCCCACACCGTCACGTCCGCGATCACCGCCCAGACGAGGGCGGAGAACTCCAGCGGCGCCAGCCGGACGGCGGAGGCGTGGCGGAAGGCGCTGGCGACCGCGATCGTCGCCGCCCCCGCCAGCACGCCGTTGGCTGCCAGGGCGAACCAGTCCCACCCGACGGGCGTCACCCACTCCACCGCCGCCCAGGGCGCGAGGGCGAGGAGCGCGGGAAGGGAGGACCACAGGATCAGCCGCGCCATCCCCAGCTCGTCCCGCATGAGGCGATTGAGCACGAGGACGAGGGCGTGGCTCAGCGTGCCGAAGAACGCCCAGCCGTAGGCCGCCGCCGACCCGCCGCCCGACAGCCCGGGCCAGAGGGCGAGGAGCACGCCGGAGAACCCCACCGCGCACCACGCCCAGGCGGAGCGCGGCACCGGTTCCCGCAGCAGCACCCCGAACAGGCCGAGCACGATGAAGGGCGCGGTGAAGTAGACGAGGTAGCCCTCGGTCACCGGCAGGGTCTTCAGCGCGGTGAAGAAGCCGAAGCCCGAGCCCACCATGCAGGCCGCCCGCGCGAGGTGGAGCCACGGCCGCCGCGTGCGGAGGGTGCCGATCGCGGCGGGCCGCGCCGCCAAGGCGAGGGCGAGGAGCGCCAGCAGCACGACGTAGCGGATCGCGAGCACCTGGGAGACGTGGTAGGCCCCGGCCAGCACCTTCGAGTTGGCGTCGAGCACGGCGAAGAGGCCGAGCGCGGACACGAGCAGCAGCGGACCGCGCAACGACATCCCCCCCGGGGTTGCGCGTGGTGTGGCGGGGCGGGGGCGGCGGGTCAACGCGGCTTCCCGGCGGGTGCGGCGCGTGGCAAGGGGCGCGGCGATGCACCCGCGCCTCGCCTCCGCCCTCGTCCCCCTGCTGCGCGGGGTGGATCCGGAACGCGCCCACGGCTGGACGCTGCGCGCGCTGGATCTCGGCCTCGCGGGCCGCGACGCGGGGACCGACGACCCCGCGTTGGCGGTGGAGGCCTTCGGGCTGCGCTTCCGCAACCCCGTCGGGCTGGCCGCGGGCTTCGACAAGGACGCGGTCGCGGTGGCGCCGCTGATGCGCCTGGGCTTCGGCTTCGTCGAGGCCGGGACGACGACGCCGCGCCCGCAGTTCGGCAACCCCAGGCCCCGCCTGTTCCGGCTTCCCGAGGACCGCGGCGTGATCAACCGCATGGGGATGAACAACCGGGGCGTGGAGCCCTTCGCCGCACGGCTGGCGGCGCTCCGCCGGCCGCTTCCCGCGGTGGTCGGTGCCAACGTCGGCATCAACAAGGACGACGCCGATCCGGAACGCGACTACCCCGCGCTGTACGCCGCGGTCGCGCCGCACGCGGACTACGTCGCGATGAACGTCTCCTCCCCCAACACGCCGGGGCTGCGGGACCTGCAGGGGGAGGCGCGGCTGGCCGCCATCCTCGATGCCGTGAGGGCGGCGCGCGCCGCCGCGCCCGTGCGCCCGCCCGTGCTCGTGAAGGTCGCGCCGGACCTGGCGGAGGACGCGCTGGAGGCGGTGGTCGAGGCCTGCGCGGCGCGCGGCGTCGCCGGCCTCATCGTCTCCAACACCACGGTGGCGCGGCCGGACACGCTGCGCTCCTCGCACCGCGCGGAGACCGGCGGGCTGTCCGGCGCGCCGCTCTTCGCGATGTCCACGGAGGTGCTGCGCCGCGTCCACCGCCTGACCCGCGGCCGGATGGCGCTGATCGGCGCGGGCGGCGTGGATTCGGCGGAGACGGCCTACGCCAAGATCAAGGCCGGCGCCTCGCTCGTGCAGGTCTACGCCGCCTTCGCCTACGCGGGCCCGGCGATCATCCCGCGCATCCGCGACGGCCTGTCCGACCTGCTCCGCCGCGACGGCCTGTCCCGCGTCGCCGACGCCGTCGGCGTCGAGGCGTAGCGTGGAGATCCTGGAGGACGTCCGGAGCCTCGCGCCGCGCTACCGCGGCTTCATCCTCGATATCTGGGGCGTGGTGCATGACGGCCGCGCGGTGTTCCCCGGCGTGATCGAGGCGCTGACGGAACTTGCGGCCCGCGACGCCCGCGTGGTGTTCCTGACGAACGCCCCGCGCCGCGCCTCCGTCATCGCGGAGCAGCTCGCCGCCTTCGGGATCGGCCCGCATCTCTACCGCGCCATCGCGTCGAGCGGCGAGATCACCTGGACCCTGCTGCGCGACCGCACGCACCCCTTCGTGCGCGGCCTCGGCCCCCGCGCCTTCCGCATCGGCCCCGCCCGCGACCTGCTGGGCCTCGCCGACCTCGGCTTCGATGCGGAGGCGGGCGAGGGCGACGCGGACTGGGTGCTGAACATCGGTCCGGACCCGGCGCTCGGCGCCTCCGACGTGGCGCCCTACGTCCCGATGCTCGGGCGCCTGCTGGCGCGGGGCCTGCCGATGATCTGCGTCAACCCGGACCGCGCCGTGATCGCCGGCGGGCGGCGCCTGATCTGCGCCGGCGCGCTGTCCGAATGGTATGCGGCGAACGGCGGACGGGTGCTGGAGGTGGGGAAGCCCCTGCCGCTGGCCTACGAGGCGCCGCTCGCGATCCTGGACCTGCCGGCACGCGACGTGGTGGCGATCGGGGACTCGCCCCACACCGACCTCGCGGGGGCGATGGCGGTCGGGCTGGACGCGGTCTGGGCGCTCGGCGGGTTGGCGGCGGAGGCGGGGCTGGACCGGGCCTCATCCGAAGCCTTGGCGGCGCGGGCGGCGGCGGAGGGGGTGCGGCCCCGCGCGGCGCTGCGGGGTCTGCGGTGGTAGCCCCCCACGTTCCATTGAATGGAACGTTCTAGCAATAACGCAACCGTGAGTTGTTAGACTTTCGGATCAGGTTCGGGCAAACGGGCTCAATATTCCGCCTCCAGCAGGTTTCGCCATGCCCACGCTCACCGGCACCTCCGCCAACGACACCATCACCCCGTCCACCGTCTCCTCCGGCGTCACGGGCGGCACGCCCGGCGCCGGTGCAGACTCCATCCTCGGCCTTGGGGGGAGCGACCTGCTCGACGGTGGGGGCGGGGACGACACGATCCTCGGGGGCGATGGCGACGACACGCTGACCGGCGCCGCAGGCGACGATTCCCTCAACGGTGGGGCGGGCGACGACCGCTTCCTGGGCTCGGCCGGTAACGACACGATCGCCGGCGGCGACACCGGCGGCAACATCCTCGACTACGCCAGCCTCGGCCAAGCGGTCTCCGTGACCTGGGGCACCTCCCTCGGCGGCGCGTCCGGCAATGCCGTCGTCAAGGGCGGCGGGCTCGGTACGGACAGCTTCCAGGACGTCCGCACCATTGGCGGCTCGGGCCTCGCGGACACGATGACCGTCGGCTTCACGAACCAGCCCTCCACGTTCCTCTTCCTGTTCGGCGGCGGCGGCGCGGATACCCTCGACGGCAACAACATCAACAACGTCTGGGCGGATTATGACAGCGGCACGGCCTCAGCGGTCACGGCCGACCTCGCCGCCGGAAACGCGACCTGGCTCCGCGCGACGGATACCTTGATCGATGTCGTCTCCATCCGCACGGACGACGCCGACGACACCGTGTTCGGCAGCGCGGCGAGCAACCGCTTCCGTCTCGGCCTCGGCACGAACACCGTGGACGGGCGGGACGGGACGGACCGGCTCTTCGCCGCATCAGGCGGTCCTGTGACCATCACCCACACCGGGGCGGGCACGGGCACCATGACCGTCGCTGGGGGCAGCAACTCCGTCACCTCCTTCACGAATGTTGAAGTCCTTTTCACCCGCGAAGGCGCGGACAGCCTCACGGGTTCCTCTGGCGACGACTTCATGGGGCCGGGCGGCGGGAACGACCGCGTGGACGGCGGCGCGGGCTACGACTACGTCTCCTACAACTATACTTACGGCTTCGGGACCCCGACCGGCGTCACGGTCAACCTCGCCCTGGGCACTGCCACCGACAACTATGGCGGCACCGACACCCTCCTCGGCATCGAGGCCGCCGAGGGCACGTCGTTCGCCGACGACCTGACGGGCACGACCGCGAGTGGCGCGAGCCGTTCCATGCTCCGCGGCCGGGAGGGCGCGGACATCCTCCGCGCCGCCACGACCGGCACCCTCATCACCGCGGACTACCAGGACGGCTCGACGGCCGGCATCAACGCCAACCTGTCGAACGCCGCGAACCGTTTCGTCGTGGACGGCTTCGGCGCCACCGACACGCTCATCAACATCACCTCCATCCGCGGTTCCGACGGGGCCGACACGATGCTCGGCGGCGCCGTCGGGGAGCGCTTCGACGGCGACGACGGGAACGACTCCCTCGCCGGCGCCGGCGGCAACGACCGGCTCCAGGGGCAGGCCGGCAACGACACCCTCCTCGGCGGCGAGGGCGACGACACGCTGGAACCGGGCACCGGCGCGAACGCCGTGAACGGCGGCGCGGGCTTCGACACGATGGTCAGCGGCGATCTCGGCGCCGCCTCCTTCGTCCTCACCGCACCGGGCGCGGGCACGCTCACCGTCTCCCTCGCGGCGGGCGGCACCGCCACGACGACCTTCGAGGGGATCGAGTACTTCGTCGGCGGCGCCGGCGCCGACAGCTTCACCGGCTCCTCCGCCACCGACTACTTCGCGCCGCTCGGCGGCAACGACGTGAACCTCGATGGCGGCGGCGGCTTCGACTGGCTCACCTACCGCTACGATACGCCTAACCCGACCGCGGGGGCGGTAGTGAACTTCGCGACGGGCACGGCGACGGACGGCCTCGGCGGCAACGACACCTTCGTGCGGTTCGAGGCGGTGTCCGGCACCGAATTGGCGGACCAACTGACCGGCGCGGTCCTCGGCGGCGTCGGCGTGCGGCTGCGCGGCAACGAGGGAGCGGACACGATCCGTGGCGTCGCTGGCGATGCCACGATCGTCGCGGACTACCGGAACGCGTCCCAGCCCGGCACGGGGGGCATCGTCGCGCACCTGACGGACGCCGCGAACCTGACGGTGGTGGATTCCTTCGGCGACACGGACCGCCTCTTCGACATCCGCAACGTCTCCGGCTCCGACTTCGGGGACAGCATGTCCGGCGGCGCGGCGGGCGAGGTCCTCACCGGCCTCCTCGGCGCGGACACGCTGCTCGGCGGCGCGGGCGCGGACACCCTCGCCGGCGGCGAGGACGACGATGTGCTCGTGGTCGGCGCCGGCGACGACGTCGTGGACGGCGGTGACGGCTTCGACACGCTCGATCTCTCCGACGCGACGGGCGGGATCACGCTCAGCCTCGCCCTGACGGGCATCCAGACCCTTCGCGCGAACCAGGGCCGCGACATCATCACCGGTGTGGAGGAGGTGGTCGGCAGCCTGTTCGCCGACGCGATCGCGGGATCGGCCGTCGCCGAACTCCTCCGCGGCAACGACGGCAACGACCGCCTCTCCGGCCTCGAGGGCGACGACACGCTGCTCGGCGGCGGCGGCGCCGACCGGCTCGACGGCGGCACGGGTGCGGACGTCCTGTTCGGCGGCGCGGGCGACGACACCTACGTCGTGGACGACGCGGGGGACGAGGTGAGCGAGCAGACCGCCCCCGGCGTGGACGACGGGGGGACCGACCTCGTCTCCGCCTCCGTCTCCCACACCCTCGGCGCGGGGCTGGAACGGCTGACCCTCCTCGGTACCGCCAACCTCTCGGCCACGGGCAACGGCCTCGGCAACCTCATCCGCGGCAATGACGGGGCGAACCTCGTCAGCGGCCTCGGCGGAGGCGACTCGCTCGACGGTGGGCGGGGCGACGACACGGTGGAGGGCGGCGAGGGCGACGACCTCCTCCTCGGCAACGCCGGGGCGGACCGGTTCGACGGCGGCAACGGCCTCGACACGCTCGACTTCTCGGTCTTCGTGGCCCGCGCGGTGGTCTACCTCGACGGGACGGACGAGGCAGGGGTCGCCCGCGCCAACGCCGCCGCGGCGCTCGGCGACACGATCATCGGCGTCGAATCCCTCTTCGGCTCGGCGACCGCGGGCGACGTGCTGACCGGCGACGCCGCGGACAACCGCCTCTCGGGCGGCGGCGGCGCCGACCGGCTCTCCGGCAAGGCGGGCGTCGACCGCATCGACGGCGGCGCGGGGGAGGACACGCTCCTCGGCGGCGCGGGCGCGGACCTCCTCACGGGCGGGACGGAGAGCGACCTCTTCGTGTTCGACGCCGCGCCCGTCGCGGGCGTCGTGGACCGGATCGCCGACTTCGAGGCGGGGCTGGACGGCCTCGTCTTCTCCCGCGCGGCCTTCGGGCTGCCGTCCGGCGCCACGGCGCTCGCGCTCGTCGTCGGGGCCGTCCCGGCGCCGACGGGGGCGGGGCCGGTGCTGCTCTACGACGACGCGGGCCCCGGGATCGGGACCCTGTCCTTCGATGCGGACGGCACGGGGGCGGGCGCCGCGATCATCATCGCGCGGCTGTTGAACGGGGCGGCGCTCGCCCAGGCCGACGTCACCCTCATCGCCTGAGGGAGGCGCCCGGGGGAGGCGACGGGGGCGCGCGGGCGTCGTAACAACCGCGCATGCGCGTCCTCCTCGTCCATCCCAACTTCCCCGGCCAGACGGTCCACATCATGCGGGCCCTGGCCGCCCGGAAGGGCGTCCGCATCGTCGCGATCGGCGCGCGTGACCACCCCGTGCCGCCGGCCGTGGAACTGCGACGCTACGAGGCACCCGGCCCCTCGAAGTCCCCTGTCCCCCACGCCCGATCCTTCGAGGCGGCGGTGGCGCGCGCCGAGCGGGTGGCGGGGATCGCCCTGGACCTGCGACGCGGCGGCTTCACGCCGGACATGGTGTGGTGCCACATCGGCTGGGGCGACGCGCTGTTCCTGAAGGATGTGTTCCCCACCTCGCCCATGCTGCTCTACGCGGAGTTCCTCTACGCCGCGGTCGGCGCCGACGTGGGCTACGAGCCGGGCAAGCCGCCGACTGTGCAGGATGCGATCCGGGTGCGCGGCATGAACGCGCCCCTCGTCTCCGCCATGCACGCCTCGGACTGGGGCATCGCGCCGACGCGCTGGCAGCACGACAAGTTCCCGAAGTGGTACCAGGAGCGGATGAGCGTGGTGCACGAGGGCGTGGACACCGCGGTGTGTCGCCCCGACGCCGCCGCGACCTACACGCTTCCAGACGGCAGCGTGCTGCGCCCGGGCGACGAGGTGGTGACCTACGTCGCGCGGAACCTCGAGCCCTATCGCGGCTTCCCGACGTTCATGCGGGCGCTGCCGAAGCTGCTGGCGGCGCGCCCGGGGGCGCGCGTGGTGATCGTCGGCGGCGACGAGCCGGGCTACGGCCGCAAGGTCCAGGGATACCCGACGTGGCGGGAGGCGATGCTGGCGGAGGTCGGGCCGCTCGATCCCGCGCGCGTGTTCTTCGTCGGCCGCATCCCGCACCCGGACCTGCACGCGCTGTTCCGCGTCTCCGCCGCGCACGTCTACCTCACCGCGCCCTTCGTGCTGTCGTGGTCCGTGCTGGAGGCGATGGCGTGCGGGGCGCTGGTGATCGGTTCCGACACCCCGCCGGTGCGGGAGGTGATCGAGGACGGGGTGAACGGCCTCATCACCGGCCTGTTCGATCCGGACGCGCTGGCGGCGCGGATGGTGAAGGCGCTGTCCGACCCCCTGGCGCACCACCGCCTTCGGCTGCGCGCGCGCAAGACGGTGGAGGAGCGCTACGACCTCGCCCGCATCTGCCTGCCGCGGCAGCTGGCGGTGGTGGAGGCGCTGGCGGCGCGGAAGCGGCCGCCGTCCTTCCCGATGCAGCCCTCGCCGCCGCCGATGCCCGTGGCGAAGGCCGCGCCGGACCCGGCGCGCCTCAACGGCTCAGCCGCCCCCGCCGTCGACCGTGAGGACCGTGCCGGAGGTATATCCGGAGCGCGGTGAGGCGAGGAAGGCGACGGCGGCGCCGATCTCTCCCGGCGTCGCGGCGCGGCCGAAGGGCATGGTGACCGCGAGTTCGGGCCAGCGGTCTGGATCGCCGAGCGCGGCCGACGCCCGGGCGCGGCCGAGTCGGTCGTGGGGTTACGGCGCCACCGGGCCGGGGTTGCTGCCCACCACCCCCAGCCCGTCCCGCGGCGCCGCGCGGCCGAGGGCGCGGGTGGAGGCCATGAGGGCGGCGTTGCCGGTGGCGCCCGTGACGTAGTCCGGGGGCAGGCGTTCGCCGGCCGCGCCGATGACGTTCACCACCACGCCGGACCGCCGGGCCGCCATGCCGGGATAGAGGGCGCGGGTGAGGCGGATGAAGCCGTGGACCTTCAGCGCCCAGGCGGCGAGCCAGGTGTTGTCGTCCACGGCGAGGAGGTTGCCGGGCGGGATGGCGCCGGCGTTGTTAACGAGGATGTCCGGCGTTCCGGCCCGCGCCGCCACGTCGCGCACCGCGGCTTCGGTCGAAAGGTCGGCGGGGATGGTCTCCGCCCGGACCCCCCAGCGCGACCGGATGCGGTCGGCCGCGGCCTCCAGCGCCGCCGCGTCGCGCGCGACGCGGGTGACGTCGCATACCACCTCCGCGAGGGTTTCGGCGGCAGCGAGGCCGATGCCCCTGGAGCCGCCGGTGATCAGGGCGCGGAGGCCGCGGAGGTGGAGGTCCATGATCCAGGGCTAGCGGCGCGTGAGACGCTTCGGAAGTTCGAGGACGGATCAGTGATAAGCGAGAATTCTACCTGCTTCAGATCAATCCCTCAAGGAGTAACATATCTTCCGAGTAGAGACGTCGGTTATCAGAATTGAACTCATACTTCACATCGCAGAGGAGATCATGGAGATCCACGAGCTTGAACGAACGAGGACGATAGAGCGAATTGCGGGATCCCGGCACTACCTCGGCATCCATGCCATAGGCAAGCAGGAGATGCCTCGCGTCAAGCGACACCTTGAACGCTTCTGATGGCGAGAGAAAGAAAGAACGCATGGTCGTCGTTTCTGCGCCATGAGCGAAAATCTTGCATTCCAGGTAGGTCGGTCGCTCATCGTCATCGTAGAATAAGATGTCCGGATAACCGGTCGACTTCGCCATGCCGCTGCTAGAAGTTGGGCGCACTGACCGCAGTCCGACCGCCTTGAGGGCGCGCATGACGTATGGTTCGACGTCGTTGCCGACCTCATTGGGTCGCGGCCGAAGAACAGGCTTCGCCCTCAATTCCATTGCGCACGCCTGGATGGCGCTCCCCAGTTTCTCAAGCATCCTTGCGTCACGTGTGTCGGTCCGCTGCACACGAACTACCTGCTTCTCCGCCAGGGCACGGATGATGACGTCGAAAGGAACGCCCCTGACCGGCTTGAGCATCTGGGCAAGCGCGCCTTCCAGCGCTTGCATCCTCGTCTTGTCGTCCACCGCCTATCCTTCCAAGCGCCGCAAGACGACGATGCGATTGGTGTTGGTGCCGCCTTGATTGTTGTTGACGCCCCAGCAGTTGGCGGTTTTCGTGAACTCTTGCTGGTTAACCATCACGAACTGCCGCTCGAAAGGTAGGCCCTCCGTTGCCGACCATACAAGGCGCTCGAGAAGGACACGCCCTCGGCGCACTTCCCCAACCTCGAACGCGACGTGTCCGCCTGGACGGACGACGCGCGCCAGTTCAGTCAACGTATCCCTCACCATATTCTGCCAAGCGGATTCGCTGCGATGATGAGCAATGGTCACACCCGCCGCCTCGAAACCGGCGAACCAGCAGCGCAGCCAGTTATCGTCAGCATACTGAACGATGTCTAGGAACGGTGGCGATGTCACAGCGAGTGCTACGGAGGCGGTTCGTAGTTTCGGTGTATCCCAGGCGGGGGCGACCGACAGAACGATATCTCGGGCGTTTGGTAGACGACCGTCGGCGAGGAGCGATTTGGTCTTCTTGAGGATAATCCTGCGAATGTCTCGGTCCGGGGGGGTCTGCTCCCGGGCCGCATTGATCTTCTGCTGAGCTTTGACGGAGACCGCTTGGTTTGGTGGCAGCGTATAAACAGAGAAGAACCCTGGGGAGTGGCCGGTGAGGCGGTTGATCGCAACCATGCGCACCCAGTCCACGGCCGGGTCAGGGGCCTCCGCATGCAGAGGCGCAGCCGACAACAGCCAGCGCTTGAGTGCGGAGATTTGCAGAAGAGTGCTCTCTGAAAAGAAAGTCACGAGTTCGGGGCTCTCGAGAGTCCCGGCGCGCCAATCGACGGCTTCGAGAACATGAGCCACGGCCTCTATCGTTGGCGGGCGTAACCTCGGACGGGTCAGCAGCACGCTGAGCGGATTGATGTCGTTGCCGGCCGGAGTACGCGCCATCAACGCGGCCTGAACGAGCGTCGTCCCGCGGCCCATGAACGGGTCGTATACGCGCTCGCCTTCGTGCGTCAGCCGCTCGATGAAGAACTCTGGCAACTGCGCTTTGAAACAGGCGCGATAACTGATCTCATGAATCGAATGCGCAGCCCGTTGAACGGCGGTCCAAAACTCATTCACTAGGTATGGGATCCCCGCGTCCTCGGTCTCAACCGTCGCAGTGCCCTGTCCAGCGAAGTGACGCACCGCGGCCGAAAAGCTGTCGTGTGAACGTGGGAACGGCCGCGGCTTCGTCGGAGGGGAGCGCTCCTCGGAAAAGAGGTCTGGCAAGAGGGCCATGCATCGTCCTGGTTGCGTTCACCAAACTAGGCAAGGTGACGATCATCTGTAAACGTTCCCTCTACTCCGCCCGCGCCCCGCTGATCCGCACCGCCTCCTGCCACATCGGCCGCTCGTTCCGCCCGCGCGCCATCGCGTCCTCCGGCGTGGACCACAGCACCTTCGCGCCAGCCTGGAGGAACCGCCCCTGGATGCGGGAATCCCGCGCGATCTCCCGCAGCGCCGCATTCAGCCGGTCCACGATCAGCCGCGGCGTCCCGGCGGGTGCCACGAAGGCGGCCCAGGACGTCACGACGAAGTCCGGCACCCCCGCCTCCGCCATCGTCGGGACGTCCGGCATCGTCGTCCAGCGTTCGGCGGAGGTGACCGCGAGCGCGCGCATCCGCCCCTCCCCGATGACGGGGACGTAGGACGCGAGGTTGTCGAGCGCGAAGGTCACGTCGCCCGACAGCATCGCCGGGATGGTCTGCGCCGCGCCGCGGAAGGGGATGTGCGTCGCGTCCAGCCGGTTCCGCGCCGTGAACAGCGCCCCGGACAGGTGGGGTGTGGTGCCGACGCCGGGCGAGCCGTAGGACACGCCGTTCGGCCGCGCCCGCGCCCAGGTCACGAAGTCCGCCACGCTGCGGGACGGGACGTGGTTGGAGGAGACGACGAAGACGTTCGGCAGTTCCCAGGTGAGCGCCGCCGCGACGAAGTCGCGGTCGATGTCCCAGGGCATCCGGGCGAAGAGATACTGGTTGATGGAGAAGTGGCCGATGGTGGCCGCGCCCCAGGTGTGGCCGTCCGGCGCGGCCTTCGCCACCGCGTCCATGCCGATGTTGCCGCCCGCCCCCGGCCGGTTCTCCACGACGAAGGTCTGGCCGAGGCGCTGCCCGAGCTGCTCACACAGGATGCGCGACAAGACGTCGGTGGAGCCGGCGGGCGGGTAGGGGATGACCATCCGCACCGGCCGATCCGGCCACGCGTTGCCCTGGGCGCGAAGGGCGGCGGGCGCGCCGAGCGCCCCCGTCCCCGCCGCGATGCCGCCGCCGATGAAACCGCGCCGCGTCGCCATGGCGTTCCTCCCGTGCTTTCCCGGCAGGGTAGGGGCGACGCGCGACCGCGACCAGGGGCGCCTGCGGGCGGCACGACAACCTCGGCGGCGCCGCCACGTTGAGGAAGCTCCGCCGCCGTCCGGAAGTCCCGTCCGCCCTTGCCCGCACTCCCCTGGATCGTCCGGTCCCCCGGCGCGCCGTACTTCGCGACGGAGGACGGGGCGACCTGGCATCCCATCGGCGCGAACGACGCGATCGGCTGGCCCGAACTCGACCCGCTGTTCCGCCGCCGCGACCTCCCGGCGGTGGAGCGCCACCTGCGCCACCTCGCGGACCACGGCGTGACGGTGCTGCGGCTCATGCTCGAGTACGCGCAGGGCCGGCACCGCTACCTCGAACGGCCCGTCGGCCGCTTCGCCCCGAACATGGTGGCGCTGTGGGACGACCTGTTCGCGATCTGCGAGCGGATAGGGATGCGGATGCTGCTGACGCCCTTCGACACCTTCTTCACTTGGCGCCGCTGGCGCCACCACCCCTATGCCCGCGCCAATGGCGGCCCCTGCGAGGGGCGCCACGCGCTCCTCACCTGCAGGGGGACGCGGGAGGCGCTGAAGGCGCGCCTCGCCTTCGCGACGGAGCGCTGGGGCGCCTCGGGCGCGATCTTCGCCTGGGACCTGTGGAACGAGATCCACCCCGCCCATGCCGGCGGCGACCCCGGCGCCTTCGCGCCCTTCATCGCCGACGTGGGCGGCTTCCTGCGGGACCTGGAGGTGCGGCGGCACGGGCGGGCGCACCTGCAATGCGTCTCCATCTACGGGCCGGAACTCGTGGCCCACCCCGCGACGGTGGATCCGGTGTTCCGCCACCCCGCGCTCGACTTCGCCTCCTCCCACTTCTACGAGCACGGGACGATCGACGATCCCCGCGACACGGTGGCGCCCGCCGTCTCCGTCGGCCGGCTGACGCGGGAGGCGCTCGCGCACGTCGCGGACATGCGGCCCTTCCTCGATTCGGAGCACGGGCCGATCCACCGGTTCAAGGACAAGCACCGCACGCTGCCGGAGGATTTCGACGACGAGTACTTCCGCCACATCGCCTGGGCGCACCTCGCGTCCGGCGGCGCGGGCGGCGGGATGCGCTGGCCGAACCGTTCCCCGCACGTCCTCACGCCGGGCATGCGGCGCGCGCAGCGGGTGATGGCCGGGTTCCTGCCGCTGATGGATTGGTCGCGCTTCCGGCGGGTGAACCTGAACGAGGAGGTACGGACGGAGGGTGAGGCGGTCGCGGCCTTCGCCTGCGGCGACGGGGAGCGGGCGGTGGCCTACCTCCTCCGCCGCGCGCTGCGGCCCGATGGCCGGGTGGATGGGTCGGGCGGCGGCCGCGTGACGCTGCGCATCCCCGGCATGGCGCCCGGGCCGCGCCGGGCGGTGCTGTGGAACACGGTGGAGGGGCGGGAGGCCGGGCGGCTGGAGGCGGTCGCCGGGCCGGACGGGTGGCTCGCGCTCGACCTGCCGCTCGGCGCGGACATCGCCGTGGCGGTCGGGCCTGACATCCCCGGAGGCGCCCGCGCGGCGCCGGACCACGCCGCCCACCCCGGAACCTGGTCCGAATGGTGAGGCAGGCCGCGACGTTCCTCGACGTGTCCTTCGCGACAGCGAACGGGTTGGTCGGCGCCCTCGAGCGCCTCGGCTACCTCCGCAAGGCGACGGACGGCGCGCGCAACCGCGTGTCCCTCTGCCAGTCCTGCCTCGACGTGGTGTCGGACCCCTGATCGCCGGCGGCGCTCACGGCCACTTCACCTCCGGCGGCAGGCTCATGAGGATGGCCTCCACGTTCCCCCCGGTCCGCAGCCCGAACGACGTCCCCCGGTCGTGCAGGAGGTTGAACTCCACGTAGCGCCCGCGGCGGACGAGTTGCGCCTCCCGCTCCGCCGCCGTCCAGGGCTCCCCCATGCGGCGGCGGATGATGGCGGGGTAGGCGGCGAGGAAGGCGTCCCCCACGTCGCGGGTGAAGGCGAAGTGGTCCGGCAGGGACGCGCCGTCCGGGTCGTCCCGGCCGAACCAGTCGTAGAAGATGCCGCCGAGGCCGCGGGGCTCGTTCCGGTGGGGCAGGAAGAAATACTCGTCGCACCACGCCTTGAGGCGGGGGTAGCGGTCGGGGTCGTGGCGGTCGCAGGCGGCGCGCAGGGCGGCGTGGAAGGTCGCGGCGTCCTCCCCCGCCTCCGGGCTCTCGGGGAACATCGGCGTCAGGTCGCCGCCGCCGCCGAACCAGGCGCGGGAGGTCGAGATGAACCGGGTGTTCATGTGCGCCGCCGGCACCCGGGGGTTCTGCAGGTGGGCGACGAGGGAGATGCCGGTGGCGAGGAAGCGGGGGTCGGCCTCGGCCCCCGGGATCTGGGCGCGGAACTCCGGGGAGAACTCGCCGTGGACGGTGGAGACGTTGACCCCGACCTTCTCGAACACCCGGCCGCCGCGCATGACCGACATGACGCCGCCACCGCCGCCGGGGCGGTCCCAGGGGGTGCGGGCGAAGCGGCCGGCGGGGGCGGTCCCCCCGGCGGCGTCCTCGCCCCTCTCGTCCTCGCCCCTCTCGTCCTCGCCCCTCTCGTCCTCGATGGCCTCGAACTCGGTGCAAAGGCGGTCCCGGAGGGACTCGAACCACGCGCGCGCCGGCGCGGCCAGCGTGTGGTCCGCGGGGGATGTGGCCGGTGGGCCGGCGGGCGGCGGGTCGGGCGTCGGGGTCATGGGTCGCACCGGGCGTGGCGGCGAAGGGCCCGGCCGTCAACCCCGGCCGTCAACCCCGGCCGTCAACCCTGGCCGTGACCCGCGGCGTCCCGGGCCCCGCCGCGCGGGGTGCGAAAAGGCCCGCCGGATGTGACCGCCGCGCCGTTGCCACCTTTCGGAACGGCCCCTTATAAGCGGCGTCGCAGCGGGGCCGGGCGCGCGGCGAGGCGCGCCGGCCGCAGGACCACCGGCCGCCCCGCTGCTCGGGCGACCCGGCAACGATCAGGGTGACGAACCGTATGGCCGACGTGCTGGCGAACCCGCCGAAGACCAGCCCCTCCGAGCCCGGTCCCCGCACGGCCGACCCGGTGGGGACGGACACGTCCGAGCCGGTGCGGCGGGACTTCCTCAAGTTGGCCACGGGTTCCTTCGCCGCCGTGGGGGTCGCCGTCGTGGCGTGGCCCTTCATCCACTCGATGAACCCCAGCGCGGACGTGCTGGCCCTGGCCTCGGCCGACGTGGAACTCGGCCCCATCGCCGAGGGGCAGGCCATCACCATCATGTGGCGCGGCAAGCCCGTCTTCGTCCGCCGCCGCACCCCCGAGGAGATCCAGCAGGCCCGGGCCGTCAACGTCGGCGAGCTGCGCGACCCCGCGACCGACGCGGCCCGCACGAAGGCCGGCAAGGAGCAGTGGCTCGTCGTCCTCGGCGTTTGCACCCACCTCGGCTGCGTGCCGCTGGGGCAGAAGCCGACCGACGCGCGGGGCGATTACGGCGGCTGGTTCTGCCCCTGCCACGGCTCCCACTACGACACCGCCGGGCGCATCCGGCGCGGCCCGGCGCCGACGAACCTTGCGGTTCCCGATTACAGCTTCACCTCCGACACGCGCATCCGCGTCGGCTAGAGGAACACCCCATGGCGGAAGGCCTGCACGACAGCGACGT
>CAXVWQ010000403.1:0-5608 GCA_964263755.1 Roseomonas sp.
TGCACGACGCGCCCTGGGCCGCCGCGCTGTCGCCGCTGGCGGAGGTGTTCGCGGCGCGATTCCGCGACTTCCTGCCGCTCGCGACCTATCCCGTGCGGGTCGGGACGCATTTCAACACCGCCTTCGCGCTGCGCATGGCGGCGGATCACGCGGAGGGCGCCGACCTCGCACTCCTCCGGGACACCGCGCTGCGCTGGTACGGCGACGACACGGCCTGCCCGGCCTGGGGGGAGCCGAGCGGGGACGACTTCCTGTCCCCGGCGCTCATCGAGGCGGAATGCATGCGGCGGCTGATGGCGCCGACGGATTTCGCGCGCTGGCTGGCGCGGTTCCTGCCGGACCTCGCGCGCGGCGAGCCGGCGACGCTGTTCCGGCCGGCGGTCGTATCCGATCGGAGCGACGGGAAGATCGCGCACCTCGACGGGCTGAACCTCAGCCGCGCGTGGTGCTGGCGATCGCTCGCGGCGGCGATGCCGGACGGGGAGGCGCGACGGCGTGCCGAGACGGCAGCGCAGTCACACGTCGAGGCGGCGCTCCCGCACCTCGCGGAGGACTACATGGGCGAGCACTGGCTGGCATCCTTCGCCGTGCTCGCCCTCGGGGCGGATTAGGCGGCGGCCTTCGCCTCCCGCCGCCGGGCGTGGAGGATGAACTCCGTGTAGCCGTTCGGCTGCGTCGTGCCCTTCAGGACGAGGTCGAGGGCCGCCTGGAACGCGACGCCGTCGTAGCCCGGGGCCATCGGGCGGTAGGTCGGGTCGCCCGCGTTCTGCCCGTCCACCACCGCGGCCATCCGGCGCATCGTCTCGACCACCTGCGCCTCCGACACAATGGAATGCCGCACCCAGTTGGCGATGTGCTGGGCGGAGATCCGGAGCGTCGCCCGATCCTCCATCAGCCCGACGTCGTGGATGTCCGGCACCTTGGAACAGCCGATGCCGCCGTCGATCCAGCGGACGACGTAGCCGAGGATGCCCTGGGCGTTGTTGTCGAGTTCCGCCTGCACGTCCTCCGGCGCCCAGTTCGTGTCCTCGGCCAGCGGGATGGTGAGCAGGTCGTCCAGCTTCGCCCGCCGCCCGCCCGCCACCAGCTCGTCCTGACGCGCCGCCACGTCCACCGTCAGGTAGTGCAGCGCGTGCAGCGTCGCCGCGGTGGGGGAGGGGACCCAGGCGGTGTTGGCGCCGGACTTCGGGTGCCCGATCTTCTGCTCCAGCATCGCCGCCATGTTGTCCGGCGCGGCCCACATGCCCTTGCCGATCTGCGCCTTGCCGCGGAGGCCCGACGCCAGCCCGACATCCACGTTGTTGTCCTCGTAGGAGGCGATCCAGGCGGCCTTCCGCATGTCGCCCTTGCGGACCATCGCGCCGGCTTCCATCGAGGTGTGGATTTCGTCGCCCGTGCGGTCGAGGAAGCCGGTGTTGATGAACACCACCCGGTCCCGCGCCATGAAGATGCAGTTGGCGAGGTTGACGGAGGTGCGGCGCTCCTCGTCCATGATGCCCATCTTCATCGTGTTCGGCGCCATGCCGAGCGCCGCCTCGACCTGCGCGAAGAGGCGGACGGCCCAGTTCACCTCGGCGGGGCCGTGCATCTTCGGCTTCACGACGTACAGCGAGCCGGCGCGGGAGTTCTTCCGCGCGCCGCCCGGGCCGATGTCGTGCAGGGCGACGAGGGCGGTGACGTAGGCGTCGAGGATGGTCTCGGCCGTCTCCTTCCCGTCGAGCGTCACGGCGTCCGTCATCATGTGGTGGCCGACGTTGCGGACGAGCATGACGGAGCGGCCGGGGAGGGTGACGGTGCCCGCGCCGTCCGGGGCGGTCCAGGTCCGGTCCTCGTTCATGCGGCGCGTCACCGTCTTCCCGCCCTTGTCGAAGGAGGCGGTGAGGTCGCCGCGCATGAGGCCGAGCCAGTTGCGGTAGACGGCGACCTTGTCCTCCGCGTCCACGGCGGCGACGGAGTCCTCGCAGTCCATGATCGTCGTCAGTGCGGATTCCAGCACCACGTCGGCGATGCCCGCGGCGTCGGTCCCCCCGATGGGGTGGGTGCGGTCGAAGCGGACCTCCAGGTGCAGGCCGTTCCTCGCCAGCAGGATCGCGGTCGGGCTCGCGGCGTCGCCGGAATACCCCTTGAGCTGCGTCGGATCGGCGAGCTTCGCCGTGCTGCCGCCCTTCATCGAGACGACGAGCGCGCCGTCCCGCACCGCGTAGCCCTCGGCCATCGTGTGCCCGAAGCGGTCGAGCGGCGCGGCCTCGTCCAGCACGCTGCGGGCGCGGGCGATCACCGCGTTGCCGCGCTCCGCGTCGTAGCCGCCGGGCTTGCGCTCGCCGGGCAGGGCGTCGGTGCCGTAGAGCGCGTCGTAGAGCGAGCCCCAGCGCGCGTTCGCGGCGTTCAGCGCGTAGCGGGCGTTGTTCACGGGCACGACGAGCTGCGGGCCGGCCGTGCGCGCGATCTCGTCGTCCACGTTGGACGTGTCCACCGAGAACGGCGGCGGCGGGGACAGGAGGTAGCCGATGCCGCGCAGGAAGGCCTCGTAGGCCTCGGCGTCCACCGGGCGGGCGGGGTTGGCGCGGTGCCAGGAATCCAGGCGCGACTGCAGCGTGTCCCGCTCGCCCAGCAGGTCCGCGTTCATCGGGCCGAGGGAGCGGAGCGTGGCCTCCATCGCCGACCAGAATGCGGCGGCGTCGAGGCCGGTGCCGGGGAGGGCCTCCTCCTCCACGAAGCGGCGGAGGACGGGGGCGACGGTGAGGCCTTCGGACATTCTCTTCCCTGGGGGCAGCGTTCTGGCCGGTCCCTTATCCGGGCGGGTCGCGGCGGCATAGGGGGCGGGGATTGCGACGGGCGCCGGGGGCGGCGACCCTGCCGGCCATGCCCGACCTCCGCGCCTACCTCCCCCCGCCGCACGTCACCCAGCACTGGCTCGTGCGGAAGCCCGCGGCGCGGGGGCGGGGGGTGGTGGCGTCCCAGTCGCGGGCGGCGGCGGAGGCGGGGGTGGCGGTGCTGGAGGCCGGCGGGAACGCCGCGGACGCCGCGGTGGCCGCCTGCTTCGCGCTGGCGGCGGTCGAACCCTGGAACTCCGGCCTCGGCGGCATCGGCTTCGCGATCGTCCATCCGGCGCGGGGCGTGCCGCAGGTGGTGGATTTCGGGCCCGTCGCGCCCGCCGGGGCCGACCCGGCGGACTACCCGCTGACGGGACGCGAGACGCAAGACCTGTTCGCATGGCCGGAGGTGAAGGAGGACCGCAACGTCCACGGCCCTCTCTCCTTCGTCATCCCCTCCGCCGTGGCGGGCTACGACCTGCTGCGGGAGCGCTTCGGGACGGGGATGCCGCTCGCCGACCTGCTCGGCCCGGCGGTGGCGCTGGCGCGGCGGGGGCTGCCGGCGGATTGGGTGACGACGCTGAAGATCGCCAACGCCGCCGCCGTGCTGCGGCGCTATGCGGAAAGCGCGCGCATCTACCTGCCGGACGGTCTGCCGCCCGTGCCGCCCTACCAGGGCAGCCCGGGCTTCTTCACCCTCGGCGCGTTGCCGGACACGCTGGAGCGGCTGCGGCGCGACGGGCTGCGGGACTTCTACGAGGGCGGGGTCGCGGCGGATTTGGTGCGGGACGTCGCCGCGATGGGCGGGGTGGTCTCGGCCACCGACCTCGCGGGATGCCGGGCGGCGGTGCGGGACACGATGCCGCTGGACTGGCGCGGGGCCTGCACCGTCCACACCGCGGGCGGGCTGACGGCGGCGCCGACCCTCGCGGCGGTGATGGCGCAGATGGGGCGCGTCACGCCCGGGGCCGCGCCGGACGCCGCGTGGTATCGCGCCCTCGCCCGGGCGATGCGCGGGGCCTACGTGGATCGCCTGTCGGGCATGGGCGCCGCCGTCGAGACGGCGGAGACCTGCACGACGCACCTGACGCTGGTGGACGGGTCCGGGATGGCCGTCTCGGTCACGACGACACTCCTGTCGTCCATGGGCAGCCGCGTGGTGCTGCCGGCCACCGGCGTGCTGATGAACAACGGGATGCACTGGTTCGATCCGCGGCCCGGCAGCGCCAACGCCATCCGTCCCGGCGCCCGGCCGCTGTGCAACATGTCTCCGGTGGTGGTGACCGCCGCGGGGTCCGACGCGCCGCTGCTGGCCGGCGGGGCGTCCGGCGGGCGGCGCATCCTGGCAAGCGTCTACCAGATGCTCGCCTATCAACTGGACTTCGGGATGGACCCGGAGACGGCGGCCCACACCCCCCGCCTCGACGTGTCCGGCCCGGAGGGCGTGACGGGCGACCGGCGGCTGGGGGAGGCGGTGCTCGGCGGCCTCGCGCTGGACGGGCCGGTGGAGGTGGTGGAGCACGCCGCGGCGCCGGTGAACTTCGCCTGCCCCAACATGATCCGCTGGGACGGTGCGGAAGCCGTCGGCATCACCGACGTGATGTCGCCGTGGTCGGCGGCGCTCGCCGTGCGGGGCTGACGCCGTGGCGCTGACGATGCCGGAGGAGATCCTCCTCCTCGCGTTGAACGACGACGGCCTGACCATGGGCGTGCCGCCCGGCGCGCTGGACCTCGCCGTGGCGGGCGCCGTCATCATGGAACTCGGTCTGCTCGGCCGCCTGGATTCCGACCCCGACCGCCTCTACCTCGCCACCCCCGCGCCGACGGGCGACGCGCTGCTGGACGACGTGCTGGTGCGGGTGGCCGGCGACCCCGCGCGGGACAGCCGGTGGTGGATGGCGGCCCTGGCGCGCGAGGCGGGGGCGCTCCGCAAGGCATTCCTCGACCGCCTGGTGATCCGCGGCGTGCTGCGGCGCGTGAAGGGCGGCGGCCTCCTCCGGTTCCGCGACGAGCGGCGCTACCCGCCGGTGGACGGGTTGCAGGTCACGGAGGTCCGCGCCCGCCTGCGGGACGTGCTGCTCTCCGGCGAGACCCCGGACCCGCGGGACGCGCTGATGATCGGCCTGTGCCGCGCGACCGGGCTCGTGACGCTGATCCTGTCGGACGAGGAGGCACGGGGGCGGAGGGCCGGGTGCGGGCGATCGCGGAGATGGAGGAGATGGGCCGCTCCCTCTCGGCGGCCACGCGCGACCTGTATGCCGCGATGACGGATTACGGCGCCTCGGCGTGACGCGTCGGGCGGGGGGGGGGCGCCCCCGCCCGGCCCGCCTCAATCCGCCGCGGCCCGCGTCGCGGGGAGGGACGCCGCCCACGCCGCGACCGCCTCGCGCAGCGTCACCCGGCCGCGCCGCGCCTCCGTGGCCCCGGAGAAGTGCACGACGCCGCCGTTGATCGCGTCATACATCTCGCCGACGAGATGGGCGGTGACCCGGTTGAGTCCCGCGCCCCCGAGGATCTCCTCCCAGGCCTCGCGCGGCGGCTGCACCACCTCGACGGGATGGCCGACCGCCGCGGCGAAGGCCGCCGCGACATCCTCCACCGCGTAGTCCTCCGGGCCGGAGAGTTCCACGACGGCGGGCGCGGCCTCCGCCGTCAGCAGTTCGGCGGCGACGCGGCCGATGTCCGCCGCGGCCACCATCGCCCGCTTCTCCGCGGGCCGCGCCAGCATCGTCGGCAGGATGCCCTCCGCGGCGGCGAGGGGCAGCAGCGCCCGCCAGTTCTCCAGGAAGTAGGTC
>CAXVWQ010000404.1:0-3584 GCA_964263755.1 Roseomonas sp.
TCGGTGCTGAGGACCTCGATCTCGATGTCCAGCCCGGTGGCGCGTCGGATCAGGTCGCGCGGGTCGATCGTCGCGGGGTCCACGCCCCCGCCAAGCTTCGTGGCGATGATGTACCACAGGCCGTTCGCGTCCATCGGGCCCAGGAGCGAGGGGACGTCCTCGTTCACCATCCAGTACTGCACGGCGCGGCCGTGACGATGCAGGGCCGCGAGGCCGGGCGCGCGGAACTGGACGTTGTAGTTCGGGGCGAGCCCGCCCTGGCCCCGCATCCGGATGCCGAGGCCCTCGCGCACCGCGCTGCGGCCGCCATCCGACCCGACGAGGTAGGCGGCCTCCAGCCGCCGTTCGGCGCCGTCTGACGCGACGACGGCGGTGACGCCGGCCGGCCCCTGCTCGAAGCCGCGCAGCGTCGTGCGGAACAGGATCTCCACGGACGGCAGCGACCGCGCCTTCTCCAGGAGGACGCGTTCGAGGGTGTATTGCGGCACCCACTGCGCCGCCTCCGAATAGGCGTTGTTCGGCACCTCCGCGCAGTTGAAGCAGTTCTCGAACCGGGCGAGCAGGGGACCGTTGAGGCGGGTCGCGAAGACGACGTCGGACGGGTAGCCCCGCGGCATCGGCGAGGCCTCGCGCAGCCGCTCCGCGATGCCCCAGCGCCGGAGGTGCTCGCGGGAGCGGACGTTCGTCAGCTTCGCGCGGGGATTGTAGCCGACGTCGTCGTTCTGCTCGACGAGGATGCAGCGGACCCCGCGCGTGCCGAGTTCGATCGAGAGCGCCAGGCCGACGGGCCCGGCCCCGATGATGACGACCTCCGCCGCGCGCGTTCCGTCAGCCGGCATCCCCGCACCCCTCCCGGATCCTGGTTCGCCGGGTCATCCTTCGTCGCGTCGTCCATCGCCGCGTCGGGGCCGGCCACTTTCCGGAAGGGTGACACGGCCGTCCCGGGACGGCCATCCCGCGGCGTCCCGGACGCCCGCCGACCGGGCCGGACGTGGAGGCGCCCATGGCGAGCGATCACCGGGCGGAACGGGACAGCGCCCGTTCCGCTTGGCAAGGTGCCCCCGTGCCGGCAAGCTTCGACCCACGCCCGCCGCGCGCCCCTCGTCCCTCCGTGAGGGCAGCCGGCCCGGCGGAAGAATGGGCGGCAGGGAGGAAGCGATGTCCGCAGGTATCCACCGGCGCCCG
Organism: Roseomonas sp.; assembly: GCA_964263755.1. Taxonomy (GTDB): domain Bacteria; phylum Pseudomonadota; class Alphaproteobacteria; order Acetobacterales; family Acetobacteraceae; genus Roseomonas. The sequence continues at coordinate 1,186 of CAXVWQ010000404.1, forward strand.
GTCCTGGCGGGCGCCTCGGCATCGGCGGCCGCCATCCTCGGGGCGGCGATGCCCCCCGCCGCATCCGCGCAATCCTACCCGTCCCAACCCATCACGATCATCGTCCCCGCCGCCGCCGGCGGGGTCGCGGACGTGGTCGCCCGCGTGTTCGGCGCGCGGCTCGGCGAAACGACGGGCGCCTCCGTCGTCGTGAGCAACCGGGCCGGCGGGGCGGGCGTTCCCGGCACCCTCGCCGCCGCCCGGTCCGCCCCGGACGGCCACACGCTCCTCATGGCCTACGAGGCGCCGCTGGCGACGCTCCCCCACCTCGGGCCGCTGCCCTACGATCCCGAACGTGACCTCATCCCGGTCGTGAACCTCGTCTCGGCGCCGAGCCTCCTCGTCGTCCAGTCCACCATGCCCGTCACCAACGTCGCGGAGTTCATCGCCCACCTGAAGGCGAACCCGGGGCGGGTCACCTACGCCTCCCAGGGCGTCGGGGCCACGGGGCACCTCGCCGGCGAGATGCTCCGGCTGGAGACGGGCGTCGAGATCACCCACGTGCCCTATCGCGGCGCGGCCCCGGCGGCCCAGGACCTCGCGGCGGGGACGGTGGCGATGATGTTCTCCGTCCTGTCGCCCATCCAGGCCATCATCCAGTCCGGCCGGCTCCGCGTGCTCGGCGTGGCGACGCGGGAGCGGGTGCCGTTCCTGCCCGGCGTCCCGACCCTGCTGGAACAGGGGCTGCCGATCGAGATGGCCGCATGGTTCGGCCTGCTGGCCCCGAGGGGGACCGACCCGGGGGCCGTCGCGTGGCTCAACCGGCAGGCCAACGCCATCTTCTCGGCGGAGGCGGTGCGGGCCAACTTCGCCGAGCAGGGGCTCCTGATGCAACTGGGAACCCCCGCCGCCTTCGGGACGTTCATCGCCGCCGAGCGGGCCAAGCTCCGGACCGTCATCCAGCGCGCGAACATCACCCTCGATCAGTAGGCCGGACGCGGTCCGGGCCCGTCGGGACGCCCGCGACGGGGCAGGCGGCCTCAGACGTGCAGCGCCCGCGAATCCACGGCCAGCGCCGCCTCCTTCACCGCCTCGTTCAGCGTGGGATGCGCGTGGCAGGTCCGCGCCACGTCCTCCGCGCTCGCCCCGAACTCCATCGCGATCGCCACCTCAGCGATGAGCGTCCCCGCATCCGGCCCGACGATGTGGGCGCCGAGCACGCGGTCGGTCTCGTTGTCCGCGAGGATCTTCACGAACCCGTCCGTGTCGCCCATCGCCCGGGCGCGACCGTTGGCGGTGAAGGGGAACTTGCCGACCTTGTAGGCGGTGCCCGCGGCGCGCAGCTCCTCCTCCGTCTTGCCGACGCTCGCGACCTCCGGCCACGTGTACACCACGCCCGGGATCACGTCGTAGTTCACGTGCCCCGCCTGCCCCGCCAGCCGCTCCGCCAGCGCCACGCCCTCGTCCTCCGCCTTGTGCGCGAGCATCGGGCCCGCGATCACGTCGCCGATCGCGAAGATGCCCGGGACGTTCGTCGCGAAATGCGCGTCCGTCACCACCCGGCCGCGGTCATCCACCGCGACGCCCGCCGCCTCCAGTCCCAGCCCTTCCGTGTAGGCGCGGCGGCCGATGGAGACGAGGACGACGTCGGCCTGCACCTCCTCCGCGGCCCCGCCCTTGGCCGGCTCCACCGTGAGCATCACACCCTCGGCGCCCCGCGTCGCACCCGTCACCTTGTGGCCCAGCTTGAAGGCGAAGCCCTGCTTCTGCAGCACGCGCTGGAACGACTTCGCGACCTCGTCGTCCATCCCCGGCAGGATGCGGTCGAGGAACTCGATCACCGTCACCTTCGCGCCGAGGCGGCGCCACACCGAACCCAGCTCCAGCCCGATCACCCCGCCGCCGATGACGACGAGGTGCCCCGGCACCGTCTCCAGCTCCAGCGCGCCCGTGGAGGTGACGACCGTCCTCTCATCCACCTCCACGCCGCGCAGCGGGATCGAATCGCTTCCCGTCGCGATGATGACGTTCCTCGCGTCGTAGGAGGTGCCGCCCACCTCCACCTTGCCCGGCGTCGTGATACGCCCCTCGCCTTTGAGCCACGTCACCTTGTTCTTGCGAAAGAGGAACTCGACGCCCTTCACGTTGGCCGCGACGACCTCCCCCTTCCGCGCGTGCATCCGCGCGAGGTCGAGGCGCACGCCCTCCACCACGATCCCCATCTCCGCGAACTTGTGCCCCAGCTCGTCGAAGTTCTCCGAGGATTGAAGCAGGGCCTTGGACGGGATGCAGCCGATGTTGAGGCAGGTCCCGCCGAGGGTCTCCCGCTTCTCCACGCAGGCCACCTTCATCCCGAGCTGTGCCGCGCGGATGGCGCAGACGTAGCCCCCGGGGCCGGAGCCGATGACGATGACGTCGAA
>CAXVWQ010000405.1:0-7765 GCA_964263755.1 Roseomonas sp.
GACCGCCGGCGGGTCGAGCGGCACCGCGAACCCCGGCACGCGATGGGCGCCGTCCCGCCCGCGCATCGTTTCCGCCGCGAGCGCGCGAAGTTCCGCGGAGGATGCGCCCGCCACCGCGCAGCCGAGCGTATCGAGCAGGAGCAGCCGCGCCCGCCCCCTGGCGTCCGCTGAGGGTGCGACGTTCCAGGGATGGTCGAGCAGATCGCGGACCTGCCGGGACAGCGGCGCCGGGGTCACCCCAGAAGCCGGCCCAGCAGCGGCGATGGCACCACCCCCGCGGCCCCGCACAGCCACCGCGCCGTCGCGAGGTTCGACGACACCACCCGCACCGGCCAGTCCCGCGACAGGATCGCCGGCAGGGTGATCATCCCCGTTCCGCTCATCACGACGAGGTCCACGCCCGCCGAATCGAATCCGGACAGCAGCCGCACCAGCTCGTCCGTCCCGATCGTGTAGGCGCGGAACTCCCCGGGCACCTTCACCACCTGCGCCACCGTCACCCCGGCCCCGGCCCAGTAGGTCACGGCGTCGTCCGTCAGCGCCTCCGAATACGGCGACAGCAGCCCGATCCGCCGCGCGCCGAGCGCCGCGACCGTCTCCACCAGCGCCGCCCCCGCGGTCGCGACGGGCACGCCGGCCGCCTCCGAGAGTGCCGCGCACAACGCCCGGTCGCCCCCGAACCCCAGGGGGTAGGACGCGCCGGTCAACCCGACGGCGATCGCCCGCAACGCCAAGTTCCCGAAGGCCGGCAACGTCCCGCGATACGCCGCCGGGTAGGCGCGGTTGCGCGCCGCGAGGTCGCCCGGCAGCACCGGCAGCCGCGCCGCGTGCAGGCGCGCGCCGGGCGGCAGCAGGCGGTGCAGTTCCGGTTCCACCGCCGGGTTCGCCGGCGGGACCAGCACGCCGACCGGCACGCCGTCGAGCAAGCCTGCGATCTCCGGCGGGAGTGTCATCGGCGCGCGTCCTCCGGCAGCATGTCGAGCATCGCCGCCTCCCGCAGGTAGGCCCGCGCCCGCGCGGGGTCCGCCGCCAGGGCGCGCAGGTCGGCGAGCCAGTCGCCCGTCGCGGCCACGCTGCGATCGGTGCGGGGGATCAGCACCTCCCGCGCCACCCGCCCCCGCTCCTCCGCCGCGGCGCGCAGCGCCGGCAGGTCCGGCGCCGGCCAGGACGCCGCCACCGCCCGCGCGACCACGGCGGCGTCGTGGATGCCCGCGTTCATGTTCATCCCCCCGCGCGTGTTCGTGACGTGCGCCGCGTCGCCGATCAGCACCACCCGACCGTGCGCGACGCGGTCCGCCACGCGGCGGGAGGCGCGGTAGACGTCCATCCGTGCGTCCGCCGGCACGCGGTCCCATGCAGGCGCCGCCTCGCGCAGCCGGTCCAGAACCCAGCCCGGCGCCATCGCCGCTTCGTCCGACACGTCTTGCGGCACGCGGAGGATGATCCGCCACACCTCCGGCATCCGGAGGAAGGAGGCGGAGAAACGGCCGTTGTGCAGGTAGGAGATGGGGGCCAGGCCCGGCAGACGCCGCGTCAGGTCCTCCGCCGTCATCAGCCGCAGCACGCGGTGCGGGTAATCCTCGCCGGGGAAGGCGATCCCCAGCGCCTCCCGCACGCCGCTCCGCGCGCCGTCCGCCGCGATCAGCATCGCCCCCCGCAGCCGCGAGCCGTCATCCAGCGTGAGGGTCACGCCGTCCGCGTCCTGCGCCACCGCCGCGACGCCCGCCCCGAAGCGCAACGACGCGTGGGGGAAGGCCGACATCGCCGCGACCATTCCCGGCGTGACCCGCGCCTGTTCCAGGTGACGCCGCGCCGGGAAGCGGGTGTCCCCCGCCAGCAGGTCCAGCCGGAACTCCGCCAGCACGGCGTCGGGGGAGCGGTGCTGGATGCGGTCCACCACCACGCCCTCCCGCAGCAGCACACCGGCGACGCCGAGCGCGTCGAGGATCTCGATCGTCGGCGGATGGAAGGTGGAGGCGCGGGATGCGGTGTTGAGCGAGTCCCGCCGCTCCAGCACCACCACCGGCACCCCGGCGCGCGCCAGCGCCAGCGCCGCGACGAGGCCGACCGGCCCCGCCCCCGCGACGAGGACCGGTTCACGCATCGCTGGCCGTGACGGGCATCGGGATCACGCCGCGGAGCGTCGCGCCGCCGGACCGCCCCGTCCAGCCCGGATCAGCCCGCGGGCAGCCGCACCACGAAGCGTGCGCCCGCGACGGTCCCGTCGTCCCGCCGCCGGTTCTCCGCCATGATCCGCCCGCCCAGCCCCTCGACGATCTGGCGGGAGATGGACAGGCCAAGCCCGGAGTGCTGGCCGAACCGCTCGCCCCGCGGGCGTTCCGAGTAGAAGCGGTCGAAGATCCCCTCCAGCCGCGCCTCCGGGATGCCGGGCCCCTCGTCCTCCACGGCGATCTCCGCCACGGCGCCGGTCACCCGGCCCCGCACCGTCACGCGCCCGTCCACCGGGGAGAAGGACACGGCGTTGCCGATGAGGTTGCGGAACACCTGCACGAGCCGGTCCTCCACCCCGCGCAGCACCAGCCGCTCCGGCGCGTCGAGGTCCATGAGCGGGTCGCCCTCCCCCCGCGTCGCCCCGTGCAGTTCCACGAGCATCGCGAGGATCGGCGCCACGTCGACCGGCGACGCCACCGCGCGCGACAGTTCCGCGTCCACCCGCGAGGAATCGGAGATGTCGCCGATCAGCCGGTCCATCCGCACCGCATCCTCCGAGATGATCGCGAGGAGGCGGCGCTGCTGCTCCGGGTTCTCCACCCGCCGCAGCGTCTCGATGGCGGAGCGCACGGAGGTCAGGGGGTTCTTCAGTTCGTGCGCGACGTCCGCGGCGAAGCGCTCGTTGGAGTCCACCCGCGCCCACAGCGCGTTGGCGCCGGCCTGCAACGCCCGCGCGAGGACGCCGATCTCGTCCTGCCGCATCATGATCCCCGCGGGCACCGAGCCGCCCCGCCCCTTGCCCTGCCGCATCCCCGCCGCCGAGGCCGCGAGCGCGAGGATCGGCGAGGCCAGCGTGCGCGCGAGGTAGGCCGAGAGCGCCACCGTCAGCACGAGCGCCGTGACGAACAGCGCGACCACGGAGGCGCGGATCTCCAGCAGCCGCTGGTCCACCTCCGCCGCCTCCCGTGTCAGCAGCACGATGCCGACGGACTGGTTCCCCCGCCGCGCCGGTTCCGCGACGGACACGAGCAGCCGCCCGTCCGCGGTGCGCCGCACGTAGGGGTTCACGCCGCCTTCCAGCGCCAGCCGCAGCTCCTCCCGCCGCTCCGGCCCGAGGTCCGGCTGCCAGTCGAAGGAGGGCGCGTCGGGCGTCTCGTCCACCACCACGGCCGGGCCACGCACCCGGGGGCGCGGGAGCCAGTCCAGCGCCCGCTCGTAGGTCCGGCCGAGCGTGCCGGCGACGCGGCCGGGCTCGGCGGGCGGCGGCAGCGGCTCCGTCACCACCGTGCCGCCCGGCCCCTCCCGCACGCGGCTGTCCGCCACCACCAGCCCGGTCGTATCGAACAGTTTCGCCTGCGTCCCGGGACTCGGTTCGGTCAGGCGTCGCAGCAGCGGGCGCGCCGTCTCCGGGATCAGTTGCGCCCGGTCGTCCTGGATGCGGACGGCGGCCTCGGCGATGCCGTTGGCGTAGATGCGCGCCTGGGTCCGCAGCCCCTGCACCTCCGCCGCCATCAGTCCGTCCTGATACTGGTCGAGATAGAGCAGCGCCGCCGCCAGGAGGAAGGGCGGCAGCATGTTGACCAGCAGGATGCGCCGCAGCAGCGGCGACACGCGGCGCCCCGTGCCCCGCCGCTCGATCGGGACGGGGGCCGGGGCGATGTCGGCGGTCACCGGGCCGCTGGCGTCGGGCATGGGGCGCCTCCTTCGCCGAATCTCGCACGGGCCCGCTGCTCCGTGCTACACCCCCGCGAGAGGAGATGATGATGGCCTACACGGTCTCGCTGGACGCGGAATCCGACAGCTTGTCCAGCCTCGTCGCGCGCGCCGAGGCGGGCGAGGAGGTCACGATCACCCGCGAGGGTGTTCGCGTGGCCCGCCTGGTGCCCGCCCCCGAGCCGCGGCCGGCAGACGACTGGCGTGACCTCACGCCGGATCAGGAGCGCGCCTGGGAGGAGACCCTCGCCTTCATCGCGACGCTCAAGCCTGTCGATCCGCCGTCCGAATGGCCCCGGAACCGCGACGAACTCTACGATGACGTTCTCCGGGAGCGCGGCCTCCTGCCGCGTTGACCGGCGTGTCGACGACCTTCGATACGAACGTCCTGATCTACGCGGTGCAGGTCGGCGAGCGACGTCATCCCGCGGCACTCGACCTGCTCGGCCGGGGACGCCCCGCGAAGGTCCGGCTCGGCCTGCAGGTCTTCGGTGAGTTCATGCAGGCCGCGCCGCGCCGGCTTGGTATCCCACGGCGCGATGCGGCTGAGCAGGTGGTGCGCTGGCTGCAAATGTTCCCCGAACCATTCGCCGCCTCGGAAGGCGCCCTGCGGATGGCCCTCACCGCGGCGGCAGCCGACCGCTTCCAGTATTGGGACGCCCTCCTCCTCGCCTCCGCCGCCGAAGCAGGCTGCGACGCCCTCATCTCCGAGGACATGCACCCCGGCGCCGCCCTCGGCCGCATCCGCATCGTCCGCGCCTTCGAGGGGAACGACGTCTCCCCCGAGGCCCGCGCCCTCCTCGGTCACGCCTCCTTGTAGCGATACCCGATCCCGTAGAGCGTCTCGATCTGCCCGAACTCGTCGTCCACCGCCCGGAACTTCTTGCGCACGCGCTTCACGTGGGAGTCGATCGTGCGGTCGTCCACGTAGATGTTCTCGCCGTACGCCGCGTCGATCAGCTGGTCGCGGTTCTTCACCATCCCCGGCCGCAGCGCCAGCGCCTTCACCAGGAGGAACTCCGTGACGGTGAGCTGCACCTGCCCGCCCTTCCAGGCGCAGGTGTGCTTCGTCTCGTCCAGCACGAGGTCGCCCCGGGCGATGATGCCGCCCGCCGGGGCGCCGCTTCCCTCGGCCTTGGAGGCCTCGTTCCGCCGCAGCAGGGTGCGGATGCGCTCCAGCAGCAGCCGCTGGGAGAAGGGCTTGGTGATGTAGTCGTCCGCGCCGAGACGCAGCCCCATCAGCTCGTCCAGCTCGTCGTCCTTCGAGGTGAGGAAGATCACCGGCATGGAGGAACGCTGCCGCAGCCGCTGCAACAGCTCCATCCCGTCCATCCGCGGCATCTTGATGTCGAGCACGGCGAGATCGGCCGGGCGCGACATCAGCCCTTGCAGGGCCGATTCCCCGTCGGTGTAGGTCCGCACGGTGAACCCCTCCTGCTCCAAGGTCATGGAGACGGAGGTGAGGATGTTGCGGTCGTCGTCCACGAGGGCGATGGTGGCGGGCAAGGCGGGAGTCTCCCGTGGGCCGCCGTCCGAGGCCCGGGGGCGCCCGTCGGCGATGGTGGTTGCGGCGATGGTGGTTACGGAGGCGAACGTCATGGGCCGGTCCCTCGTTGCCCGGATCAGGGCTGGCGCGACGCTGGCCGGGGATCGTGGCGGAAGCATGGGCGCGCCGTGACCGAGATGGAACCCGCCTTCGAGGCCCGCCGCATCATGCGGGCCGCGGCCTCCGCCACCCTCGCCACGGCGATGGACGGCGGCGGGCCCTTCGCCGCCCTCGTTACCCCCGCGGTGGCACCGGACGGGGCGATCCTCCTCTGGATCTCCTCCCTCTCCGCCCACACCCGCCACCTCGCGGCCGACCCGCGCTGCGCCCTCCTCTTCGCCGCGCCCGCCCCGGGCCCGAACCCGCAGACCACTCCCCGCGTCGCCGTCACCGGCACCGCCGAGCGGATGGACGACCCCGCCCTCAAGTCCCGCTGGCTCGCCCGCCATCCCTACGCGGCGCAGTATGCGGAGTTCGCCGACTTTTCCCTCTGGCGCGTCACTCCCGGCGGCGGCCTCCTCGTCGGCGGCTTCGCGGCTGCCCACCGCCTCCGCGCCGCCGATCTCTCCCCGGACCCGGCCGCCCTCGCCACCCTCGCCACCGCCGAGGCGGACATCCTGTCCCACGTGAACGAGGACCACCCCGACGCCCTCACCGCCATCGCCCGCCACCTCGGCGGCGGCGAGCGCGCGTGGCGCATGGCCAACCTCTCCCCCGACGGCTGCGACCTGACGGGGGCGGAGGCGACGGTCTTCCTCCCCTTCCCCCCCGGCGTGGCCGACGCGGACGGCGTCCGCCACGCCCTCGTCGCCGCCACCCGCCGCGCCCGCGAGGCCGCGGCGTGACGGACCTCGCCCCGGCCTTCGTGGCGGAGGCGGAGGTCGCGGTCGGCCCGCCCCTCACCCTCGGCCCCGCCCCGAACGGGGAGCGCCGCATCGTTCCCATCCTCGGCGGCCGCATCGCCGGCCCGCGCCTGAGCGGCGAGGTGCTGCCCGGCGGCGCCGACTTCCAGCTCATCCGCCCTGACGGCGTCGCCGAGATCGAGGCCCGCTACACCCTTCGCCTGGACGACGGCGCCCTGATCCAGGTCACCAACCGCGGCATCCGCCACGCCGCCCCGGACGACATGGCCCGCCTCCTCCGCGGCGAGGCCGTGCCTCCGGAACGAGTCTACTTCCGCACCGCCCCGGTCTTCGAGACCGCCGCCCCCGCCCACGCCTGGCTCACCCGAACGCTCTTCGTCGCCCTCGGCGAACGCCGCCCGGACACCGTCCTGATCCGCATCTTCGCGGTGTGACGGAGGGCGGGCCGCCCCGCGGTTTGCCGCCCCCGGCCCACCCCGATACACCCCGGCCCCCATGCCGCCGCTCATCGTCATCCCCGCGCGCTGGGGTTCCACGCGCTTCCCGGGCAAGCCGCTGGCCCCGGTGCGGGGCGTGCCGATGCTGCAACGCGTCCACGCCCTCGCCCGCGCCGCCGCTCCCTCGGCCCGGGTGGTCATCGCCACCGACGACGACCGCATCGCCGCCTTCGCCGCGGGGATCGGGGCGGAAACCGCGATGACCGACCCGACGATCCGCAACGGCACGGAGCGCGCCGCCGCCGTGCTCGCGACCCTCGGCGAGGATCCGCCCTTCGTCCTCAACCTCCAGGGCGACGCCGTCCTCACCCCGCCCTGGGTCATCGCCGCCCTGCTGGAGGCCGCCGCCGACCCGGCCGTCCGCATGGCCACCCCCGCCACCCGCATGTCGCCGGACGCCCTCGCCCGCCTCGCCGCCGCCAAGGCCGCGGGCGAGGTCGGCGGCACCACCGTCGTCACCGGCCGGGACGGCGACGCCCTCTACTTCTCCAAGGCGATCATCCCGTTCCGGCGCGACGGGTCCGACACCCCCGTGTTCCGCCACGTCGGCCTCTACGGCTACCGCCCCGACACCCTTCGCGCCCTCGTCGCCCTCGAACCCGGGCCGCTGGAGCGCGCGGAGAGCCTCGAACAACTGCGCGCGCTGGAGAACGGCATCCCCGTCCGCGTGGTCCCCGTGGACTACCGCGGCCGCACCCACTGGGGCGTGGACACGCCGGACGACCTGCGCCGCTGCGAGGCCATCATCGCGGCGGAGGGCGAGCTGCTGGACCGTTGGGACGGGACGGGGACCGCGTGCTGATCCCCGCATGCTGATCCTCGTCCGGCACGGCAACACCTTCGAGCGGGGCGACCGCGTCGTCCGCGTCGGCGCCCGCACCGACCTGCCGCTGACGGCGGAGGGCCGGGCCCAGGCCGCCCGCCTCGGCGCCTGGGTCGCGGCCCGGGGCACGATCCCCGCCCGCATCGTCGCC
>CAXVWQ010000406.1:0-10478 GCA_964263755.1 Roseomonas sp.
GTCGCGCCGGGCCGCCGACCCGGCCGCCGGAGAGCGCGCCGGGCGGTCCCGCCGCCCGCGGCAACGCGGCCGTCGGCAAGCCGGCGCCGCTCGTGCCGGGGGAGGCGCCGCCGAACGCGCGGGAGGTGTCCTCCGGCACCGCCTTCATCGTCGGCGAGCGGCAGGCGATGACGAACGACCACGTCATCCGCGGCTGCACCGCCGTGCGGACGCGCAATTCGGAGGGGCGGGAGATCGTCGCGACGGTGCGGGCGCGGGACAACTCGCGCGACCTCGCGCTGCTGGAATTGCGGGACCGGGCGGGGCCGGTGATGACCTTCCGCTCCGATCCGGCGATCCGGCGGGGGGAGGCGGTGGTGACCTACGGGTTCCCGCTGTCGGGGCTGCTGTCCTCCGGGCCGACGCTGACGACGGGGGACGTGTCGGCGCTGGCGGGGCTGTCGGACAACGCGCAGCAGTTCCAGATCTCGGCGCCGGTGCAGCCGGGGAATTCGGGCGGGCCGCTGATGGATCTGGCGGGGCACGTGATCGGGGTGATCACGTCGAAGCTCAACGCCCAGCGGGTGGCGCAGCGGACGGGGGACATCCCGCAGAACGTGAACTTCGCGGTGAAGGGGACGGAGGCGCTCGCCTTCCTACGCGCCAACGGGGTGCAGCCGCGGGTGGCGGTGACCGGCGCGATGCGGGACGCCGCGGCGGTGGGGGATGCGGTGCATCCGTCGGTGCTGTTCGTGCGGTGCCTCGCCTGATCGCGTGCGGCAGGTCGTCGAGACCCTTCAGGTCGAGACCGGGCGCGCCGGACTGCACGACATCACGGGACGGGTCGCGGAACGCGTCACCGCATCGGGAACCGCGACCGGGCTGCTGACGGTGTGGATGCGGCACACCTCCGCGTCCCTCCTCGTGCAGGCCGACGCGGACCCGGAGGTGATCGCGGACATCGAGGCCTTCTTCGTCCGGCTCGTCCCGGAAGGGGCGGGCCTCTACCGGCACGAGGACGGGGAGCCGGACAACATGCCGGCCCATATCCGCGCCGCGCTGACGCTGACGAGCGTCTCGATCCCCGTCGCGGACGGGCGGCCCGTGCTCGGGCAGTTCCAGACCCTCTACGTGTTCGAGCACCGCCGCGGGTCGCCGCGACGGGAGATCGTCCTTCACCTCATCGGCGACTGACGGGGCGGGGTTCCCGCTTCGCCCAAATCCCACCACAGGCCGGTGAAGGCGGTCAGGCCCTCCCGCACCATCGCGGGGAGGACGTGCTCGTCCGGGCCGTGCTGCTTGCAGCCGTTGTAGGAGTGGGGGACCCAGACGAGCGGGACGCCGAGGTGGTCCACGAAGACGTCGCCGGGGAGGCCGCCGGAGGAGTTGGGGATGACCTGCACGCGGGTGGCGAGGGAGCGCTCCATGCTCGCCTTGGCCCAGGTGACCCAGGGATGGTCGGGGGCGGTGCGGGAGGCGGCCATCCGGACGCCGGCGTTCTCCACGGCGACCTCCGGGAAGCCGTGGGCGTCGAGGTGGGCGCGCAACGCCGTCTCGAAGCGGGAGGTGTCGGAATCCACGGTGTAGCGGATCTGGCAGTGGGCACGGGCGTCGGGGGCGACGGCGTTCACCGGGTTCTCGGGGCGGCCGGACGTCATGGCGAGGACGATGAAGGAGGCCCAGCCGTAGATCTTCTCGGCGGGGGTGAGGCCGGGTTCGCCCCAGGATGGGTCCACGGTCGCGGCGCCCTCCCCTCCCCCGACGGGGCAGCCTTGCAGCACGGCCTTCGTCGCGGGCGGGACCTCGGCGCCCGGCAGCCATTCGCGGACGGCGATTCGGCCGTAGCGGTCGGCGATCGAGGCGATGGCGTGGGAGAGGATGATCGCGGGGTCGGGCGTCAGGCCGCCCCAGTGGCCGGAATGGACGCCGCCCTCCCGCAGCCGCACGGCGAGGTCGAAGTGGAAGGTGCCGCGGGTGCCGGTGGCGATGGTGGGGAGGGAGGGGTCCACGCGGGGGCCGTCGGAGGCGATGAGGACGTCGGCGGCCAGCAGGTCGCGGTTCGCGCCGACGAAGGCGCGGAGGCCGCGGGAGCCGCGCTCCTCCGCCATTTCCAAGACGAGCTTCACGTTGAAGCCGAGGCGGCCCCGCTCGGCGATCACGGCCTCCAGCGCCGCGAGGTTGATGACGTGCTGGCCCTTGTTGTCGGCGGTGCCGCGGCCGTACCAGCGGCCGTCGCGGTCGGTGACCGTCCAGGGGTTCAGGCCGGGGGACCACCCGTCGTCCAGGCCGCGGACGGTGTCGCCGTGGCCGTAGAGGAGGACGCTCGGGCGTGACGGGTCCTCCACCCGGATCGCGGTGAGGATGGGGCCGAAGCCGGGTTCGGGGTTGGGGTGGATCGTGCGGTTCGTGAAGCCGAGGGCGTCGAGCCAGGGGGCGATGCCGTCCTCCAGGTAGCGGCGCAGGTCGGCCTCGTGCGCCGGGTCCTGGGAGGTGGAAGGGATGGCGATCAGCGCGTCGAGGCGGGACCGGAACGCGCCGGAATCGAAGCCGGCCCGGGCGCGGGCGATGGCGGCGTCACGGCTGGGCATGGAGGCGGTCCTTCGTGCTGTCGCGGTCCCGTGCAACGCGGCGGGGCGCGTGTCCAGCGGGTCAGGCGCCCCCGAACTCGTAGACCACGCCGAGGGTGGAGAGGTCGCAGGTGTCGTGGTCCACGACGTTCGTGTCGGCGAGTTCGAGGTTGTAGAAACTCACCTCCGGCGCGTCGAAGTAGGGGCCGGCGTGCCAGGTGCCGGCGTGGAGCATCACGGCGCGGTCGCCGGGGATGAGGAAGGCGCGGATGGTGGCGGGGTCGGGCGCGGCGCGTCCGGGGTCGGGCGGGGCGACGCCGAGCATCCAGGATTCGCCCATCATCGCGCCGAGGCACTGGGTGACCTTCGCGTGGCGCGTGATGTGGCGGAACACCCGGCCGCGGGCGTGCAGCTTCATCCCGTAGAAACGCGGGGTGCCGCGGGAGAGGTCGAGGGGGGCGTCTCCAACGCGGAAGGGGAGGCCGTCCTCCTCCGGGGCGATCACGGCGCCGAAGGGGGCGAAGGCCTCCGGTGTCAGGGGGAGGAGCGGGAGAGGGGTGGGGGTCATGCGGCGTCCGCGTGGAGGGTGTCGGCGGCGCCAAGTTCGTGCGCGGCGAGGTGGGCGTTCGGGTCGTGGTCGCGCAGCAACCCGCGCAGCATCTGGCGCATCAGCAGGCTGGGCCGGTCAAGGATCATGTGGGCCTCGGCGCGCGGGTCCAGGGGGAAGTCGGCGGGGCAGGATTCGAGGAGGCGGCGGTCCTCCGAGCCGATCTTCGCGTCGAAGGCGGCGATGGCGGCGGCGGGGGCCTCCTCCTCCGTGTCGCTGCGGTAGCAGAACTGCATGCGGCGGCAGCGGTGGTCGTCGATCGGGGTCGCGAAGCCGCAGATCGCGTGGACGAGGCCGTTCGGATAGGTGAAGTGCAGGATGAAGGCGCCGGGCAGGAGCCAGCGGATGTCCACCTTCCGCACCGTCTCCTCCGCGGCGATGCGGAGGTTGCGCTTCTGCTCCACGGGGTTCGCCACGGGCAGGTCGCAGCGCATGCGGACGCCGCCGTCGAGGGCGGAGACATCGAGGCGGGGGGCGACGGGCTTCGCGTCGTCCCCGATCGTCGCGCGGTGGACGAAGGAGACGTGGCCGAGGTCGAGCGCGTTCTCGCAGACGCGGAGGAAGTTCGCGTCCCACTCCTCCTCGTATTCCATGATCTGGCGGAAGGCGGGGTCGTCGGAATGGGGGAGGTCGGGGATGTCGCGGAGCGGGTGGTCGTCGAGGCAGACCCAGGCGTAGCCGTAGCGGGCGACGCAGCGGAAGGCCTTCGCGGCGCTGCGGGCGCCGGGGCGGAGCTCGGGCATCTGCGGGACGAAGAGGCAGGTGCCGGAGGGGCCGAAGCGCCAGCCGTGGTAGCCGCAGGCGAGGGCGCCGTCGGTCACCGTGCTGTCCACGGAGAGCTTCGCGGAGCGGTGGGGGCAGCGGTCCTCCAGCGCGGCGGGGGTGCCGTCGGCGGTGAGCCAGAGGACGACCTCCTGGCCGAGGAGGGTGAAGGGCTTCGGGCCGGCGGACAGGTCCGTCAGGGAAAGGGTGGGATACCAGAAGCGGCGGAAGACGGGGTACTGGGTGGCGAGCATCGGGGCGGTCCTCGGGTGACCGGGTGATGCAAGCGGGGGGCCAGGGGGTCTCCCGACGGCGAGGCCGCTACGGGGCGAAGATGCGGACGAGGCCGGAGATGGCGAGGACGGCGAGGATGAAGCCGAGCAGTTGGACGGTGTTCGGCAGTTGAGAGACGCGGCCCTTCAGTTCGGCGGTGTCCATGGTCACCTTCGTCACCGCCTCGCCCAGCCGCGCCACGGAGTCGCTGATCTTCGCGACCGAGGCATCGAGGCGGGCTACCGATTCCCGGATCGCCCGCACGTCGGCCTTCAACTCCGCGACGTCGGCTCGGAGATTGGCGATGTCACGGTCGGTGTGGGCCACATCGGACATGAACGCAGTATGGTCTTCCGCCCCCCTCCCCGCAACGACGCCGGCTACCGCGTCCGCGCCGGACCGGAGGTGCTGCCGCCCCGCGTGCCGCCGGCCGCGGCCGTGCCGCCGAGCACCGCCGCGGCGACCGCCGGCAGGATGAGCGCGGCGAGGCCCGGGGCCGCGAGGCCGATTCCGGTGTCGGGCAGAGTCACGGGGCCGGGGAGCGGGACGGCGGAGGGGGGGCGGGCGACGAGGCGGGGGCCGGCGCCGCGCGGCGGGATGACCACGCCGGCGCCGGGCGGGATTGTCACGACGTTCAGGGTGGATTGGGCGGCGGCCTCCCCGCCCGCGAGGGCGGCGAGGAGGGCGAGGAGGGCGGGGCTACTCCGCATCGGGCTGCTTCTCCGGAACGGTGTCGGCGAAGGCGGGGAGGGCCATGCAGGCGCGCTCGGCGGCCAGCAGGCGGGGGAAGCCTTCGAGAGGGGTGCCGAAGCGGCGGGCGTTGAAGAGCTGGGGGACGAGGCAGAGGTCGGCCATCGTCGGGGCGTCGCCGAACAGGAAAGGGCCGGGGGACGTGGCGACGAGGGATTCGCAGGCGGTCAGGCCGTCGGTGATCACGTCGCGGGCCCAGGCGTTCACGGCGTCCTCCGGCTGGCCCAGGGCGCGGAGTTTCGCGAGGACCTTGAGGTTCTGGACGGGGTGGATGTCGCAGGCGATGGCGAGGGCGAAGGCGCGGACCTGGGCGCGGGCGAGCGGGTCGCGCGGCAGCAGGGGCGGTTGCGGGTGCGTTTCCTCCAGCCATTCGAGGATGGCGAGCGACTGGGTGATCGGCGTGCCGTCATCCGTCTCCAGCGCGGGGAGGAGGCCCTGCGGGTTGATCGCCAGGAACCCCGGCGCCCGCTGCTCGCCCTTGCGGAGGTGGTGCGAGGTGGCCTCGGCGCCGACGCCCTTCAGCGCGAGCCCGATCCGCACCCGCCACGACGCCGTGGACCGATAGTAGCCGTGCAACCGCATCGCCATCACCCTTGCACGCCCTGGTTGTGCTGTGGAGTCCCTACCGCCGGCCGAGGACGTGGCGGGAGACGATGAGGCGCATGATCTCGTTCGTGCCTTCGAGGATGCGGTGCACCCGGAGGTCGCGCACGAGTTTCTCGACGCCGTAGTCGTGCAGGTAGCCGTAGCCGCCGAGGAGTTGGAGGGCGTCGTCGGCCACGCGGTGGCACGTGTCGGTGACGAAGCGCTTGGCCATGGCGCAGAAGGCGGTGGCGTCGGGCGCCTTCGCGTCGAGCTTGCCGCAGGCGCGCCAGAGCATGGCGCGGCAGGCTTCCAGGTCGGTCGCCATGTCGGCGAGGCGGAACTGGGTGGCCTGGAAGTCGGCGACGGCCTTCCCGAAGGCGCGGCGGTCCCGCACGTAGTCCAGGGCGATGTCGAGGGCGCGCTGCGCGCCGCCGATGGAGCACGCCGCGATGTTCAGGCGGCCGCCGTCGAGGCCGGCCATGGCCATGCGGAAGCCCTGGCCTTCCTCGCCGAGCAGGGCGTCGGCGGGGATGCGGGCGTCCTCGAACACGACCGTGCGGGTGGGTTGGGCGTTCCAGCCCATCTTCTTCTCGTTCGCGCCGAAGGACACGCCGGGGGCGTCGCGTTCCACGAGCACGGCGGAGATGCCGTCGGGGGTGTCGGCGCCGGTGCGGACCATCGTGAGGTAGAGGTCGGAGATTCCGGCGCCGGAGATGAACTGCTTCGCGCCGTTCAGGACGTAGCCGCTGTTGTCGCGTGCCGCCCGCGTTCGCAGCGCCGCCGCGTCGGAACCCGAGCCGGGTTCGGTAAGGCAGTAGGAGGCGACGAGGTCCATCGTGACGAGGCGCGGGAGCCACGTCGTGCGCTGCGCGTCGGTGCCCCAGCGGTCCACCATCCAGGCGACCATGTTGTGGATCGAGAGGAAGGCGGAAACGGTGGGGCAGCCGGTCGCCAGCGCCTCGAACACCACGGCGGCGTCGAGGCGGGTGAGGCCGGAGCCGCCGGATTCCTCGCGGACGTAGAGGGCGGCCATGCCGAGGGCGGCGGCTTGCCGCATCTCCTCGACGGGGAAGTGGCGTTCGAGGTCCCATTCGAGGGCCTTCGGGGCGAGGATGTCGCGGGCGAATTCGAGGGCGACGTCGCGGAGGGCGCGGGTGTCCTCCGGCAGGTCGAAGGGGTTGGGGGCGTCGAGCGGCATGGCGTGGGCCCCCGTCCGGTCTTATTCGACCTCGATGCGCGCGGCGCGGATGACCGGGCCCCAGCGTTCGAGGTCGGCGGCGATGGTGCGGGCCATCGCCGGGCCGTCGGCGAAGGCGGGTTCGAAGCCACGGGACGTCAGGAGCTGCACGCCCTCCGGCGAGGTGACGGCGGCGCGGGTCGCCTCGGCGAGGCGGGCGACGACCGGGGCGGGGGTGCCGGTGGGGACGAACAGGCCGCCCCAGACGTCCACGGCGTAGTCGGCGATGCCCGTCGCCTCCGCCACCGTCGGCACCTCCGGCATCAGGGGGGATCGCCCGCCCGCGATGTTGCAGAGGACGCGGAGGCGGTCGCCGCGCACCAATCCTTCCACGGCGGACCAGGGAGCGGAGACGATCTCGACCTCGCCGGAGGCGCAGCCGGTCACGGCGGGGCCGGTGCCGCGGTAGTGGACGTGCGTCATCTTGCCGCCGGACCGCGCGTCCAGCAGTTCGGCGGAGACGTGGGTGATGGTGCCGATGCCCGGGGTGCCGTGGTTGATCGCGGCGGGGCGCGCCTTCGTCTCCGCGACGAGGTCGGCGAGGGTGCCGCGGGGCCATTTCGGGCCGGCGCACATGACGGTGGGGATGAGCGCGACCTGGGCGACGGGGATGAAGTCGCGCTGCATGTCGAACGGCAGCGTCCTGTAGAGGAACTGGTTCACGACGACGGAATTGAAGGCGATCAGCACGGTGTGGCCGTCGGGCTGGGCGCGGGCCGCGGCCTCCGTGCCGACGTTGCCGCCGGCGCCGGAGCGGTTCTCGGCGATGACGGGGGAGCCGAGGGTCTCCTGCAACCGCTGGGCGGCGAGGCGGCCGAGGATGTCGGAGCCGCCGCCCGGCGGGAAAGGGATGAGCATCCGCACCGGGCGGTTGGGGAAGGCGCCCTGGGCGAGGGCGGCGGGCGCGGCGAGCGCGGCGGCGGCGCCGAGCAGCAGCGGGCGGCGGGTGGTTGTCATGGTTCCGGTGGTCCGACGTGTCCTCCCGGGCAAACTCGGCGCGGTGGGCGGTCGCGTCAATCCGGGCGCCGCCCTCAGGCGGCGACCGGCACGGGCCGCGCCGGGGCGGCGTCGTAGGCCGCGGCGGCGGCGGCGATGCGCGGCCGGGCCTCGGCGAGGAAGCGGGCCTTCACGTGGCCGAAGCCGCGGATCGTGTTCCATGCCTCGACCCAGGCGAGGAGTTCGGCATGGTTGGTCGCGGTCAGGCGCGGCAGCATCGCGGCCAGCGCCTCGCGGAACTCGCGGATGAGGGCGCGCTCCGTCCGGCGTTCCTCCGTGCGGCCGAACGGGTCCAGGACGGTTCCGCGCAGCACCTTGCCGTGGCGGAGCAGGCCCATGGCGCGGAGCATCCAGGGGCCGAACTCCCGCTTCACCGGGAGGCCGGTGTCGGGGGCGCGCTCCGTCAGGACCGGCGGCGCGAGGTTCAGGACGATCCGGCGCGTGCCGGTGAAGCGTCGGGCCAGGTCGGCGCGCCACGCCGGGTCGGCCTGGAGACGCGCGACCTCGTATTCGTCCTTGTAGGCCATGAGGCGGTGCAGGGCGTGGGCGACGGCGCGGGTCAGCCGGTCGTCGCCCGGCGCCGCCGTGGCCTCGGCCGCGCGCACGCCATCCACCACCGCGGCGTAGGAGCGGGCATAGGCCGCGTCCTGGTAGGCGGTCAGGTCGGCGACGCGGCGGGCGATGAGGGCTTGGGTCGTCTCCGGCGCGCGCGGCGCGGCGGGGGCGGCGAGCGACGCGGCGCGGCCGAGGGCGAAGGCGGTGAGGTTGTCGGCGACCGCTGTGCCGTTCAGTTCGAGCGCGCGGCGGATCGCGGCCTCCGACAGCGGGACGAGGCCGCGCTGCCAGGCGGCGCCGAGGAGGTAGACGTTGAGGGTGATGACGTCGCCCAGCGCGTCCTCCACCGCGCGCGCGGCGGGGAGGGCGAGGAGGTCGCGGGAGGCGGCGCGGAGGCTGTCGAGCATTGCGGCGCCGTCGCCGGCCGCGCGGCCTTTCAGGAAGCCGGCGGTGGGGGCGGCGTCGGCGTTCACCAGCACGGCGGTGCGGGCGGCGGAGAGGAGGGGGCGGACGACGCGGCCGTGGGCGCCGACCATGTCGGCGGCGATGAGCAGGTCGGCCTGCCCGGCGCCGATGCGGGGGCCGGCGAGGGTGGCGGGGGACGCGCCGACGGCGCCGATCCGCAGCTGCGCCTGGACGCCGCCGCCCTTCTGGGCGAGGCCGAGTTGGTCCATCGTGCGGACGGGGCGGCCGTCCACGTGCGCGGCCATGGCGATGATCGCCGACAGCGCCGTCACGCCCTGGCCGCCGATGCCGGCGAGGGCGATGTTCCACGCATCCTCGCGGATCGTTGGAAGTGCGGGGTCGGGGAGGCCTTCGGGCGCGGCGACGCCGCCGGCGTGGGCCGCGACCTCCGCGCCCTCCAGCGTCACGAAGGACGGGCAGAAGCCCTTCAGGCAGGAATAGTCCTGGTTGCAGGAGGACTGGTCGATGGTGCGCTTGCGGCCGAACGGGGTCTCGACCGGCTGCACCGCGAGGCAGTTGGACTGCACGCCGCAGTCGCCGCAATCCTCGCAGACGCGGGGGTTGATGACGACGCGCTTCGTCGCCGCGGCGGCGGTGCCGCGCTTGCGGTGGCGGCGGCGTTCGGTGGCGCATTCCTGGTCGTAGATCAGCACCGTCACGCCGGGGATGTCGCGCAGTTCCTTCTGCACGGCGTCGAGGCGGTCGCGGTGGTGGAAGGCGGTGCCCTTCGGCACCCCGGCATCGCCGCGATGGCGGTCCGGGTCGTCGGAGACGACGACGACGCGCGCCACGCCCTCGGCGGCCACCTGGGCGGCGATGCGCGGCACCGTCGCCTCCATCTCCGGCGTCTGGCCGCCGGTCATCGCGACGGCGCCGTTGACGAGGATCTTGTAGGTGACGTCCACCCGCGCCGCGACGGCGGCGCGGATCGCGAGCGAGCCGGAATGGGCGTAGGTGCCGTCGCCCATGTTGACGAAGACGTGGCGCGCGCCGACGAAGGGCGCCTGCCCGATCCACGGCATCCCCTCCCCGCCCATGTGGGTGTAGGCGACGGTCTCGCGGTCCATCCAGGTGACCATGTAGTGGCAGCCGATGCCCGCCATGCCGCGGGAGCCGTCCGGCACCTTCGTCGAGGAGTTGTGCGGGCAGCCCGGGCAGAACCAGGGCTCCCGGAGTGTCACCGGCGCGCGTTCGGCCTGCACGAGGCCGGCGAGTTCGGCGATCCGGGCGGAAAAGCGGTCCGGGCGGGCGTCGCGCGGGAGGCGGGCGTCGAGGGCGCGGGCGACGGCGGCGGTGTCGAGTTCGGTGAGTTCGGACAGGAGCGGCGACCCGTCCGCGTCGCGCTTGCCGGTGATGCGCGGGGCGGCGGGCGTGCCGTAGAGGGATTCGCGGAGCTGCGATTCGAGGAAGGAGCGGCGGTCCTCGACGACGATGACCTCCTCCAGGCCGCGCGCGAAGTCGCGGGCGGCCTCGGCGTCCAGCGGCCATGCGAGGCCGACCTTCCAGAGGCGCAGGCCCATCACGCGGGCCACGTCCTCCGTGATGCCGAGGTCGAGCATCGCCTGTCGCAGCGTGGCGTAGGCCTTGCCGCGGGCGGCGATGCCGATGCGGGCGCGCGGGGCATCCAGCACCACCCGGTCCAGGCCGTTGGCGCGGGCGAAGGCGACGGCGGCGGGCAGGCGGACGTGCCGCAGGCGGCGCT
>CAXVWQ010000407.1:0-2776 GCA_964263755.1 Roseomonas sp.
CCCTGTCCCTCCCCCCCCGAGGGGGCACCGGCCCCCTGGCCCGCGCTCTTCTACGGGGATGCCCCCGTTGGTCGGCGGGTCCCCCCCCGGCGCAAGCGCGCGTGGAGACCCACCGTCCAACGAGGGCATCCCCTTACAAGAACGCGGTCCAGGGGGCCGTTGCCCCCTGGTGGGTGGAGGGTCTGGGAGGAGGGCAAAGCCCTCCACCCAGCCCACAGGCGCCCCCCCCGAACGCCGCCGGAGGACCCGTGCCGTGACCGCCGCGACCGGGCTTGACCATGTCGGGCTTCTCACCCGGGACGGTCCGGCGCTCTGGGGGCTGTATGAGCGGCTGGGGTTCACGCTCACGCCCGTCGCGCGGCAGTCCTCGGATCGCGGGCCGCTCGGCACGGGGAACCGCTGCGCGATGCTGCGGCAGGGGTATCTCGAACTCCTCGCGCTGCTCGATCCCGCCCTGCCGGACAACGGGGCGGCGGGGCTGCTGGGGCGGTTCGAAGGGGCGCACATCCTCGCCCTCGGGATGGAGGACGCGCCGGGGAACCTCTCCCGCCTCCGTCGTGCGGGGGTGGCGATCCCCGGCATCGCGCCCCTGTCCCGGCCCGCGGGCGAGGGGGACGCGGTGGCGCGCTTCGAACGGCTGCCCCTGCCCGAGGCGCCGGAGGGGCGGGTGCAGCTCGTCCGCCACCTGACCGCCGACCTGCTGTGGCACCCCCGCTGGACGGAGCACGCGAACGGGGCGACGGAGCTGCGGGAGGCGATCGTCGCGTCCGACCGTCCCGCGGAGTCGGCGGCCCGCCTCTCCCGCCTCGCGGGACTGCCGCTGGAGCCGGACCCGGCGGGGGGCTACGCCCTGTCCCTTCCGGCCGGGCGGGTGCGGATCCTGCCGCCCGACGCCGTGGCGGCCCTGCTGCCGGGGGTCGAGGCCCCTGCCCTTCCCGCCATCGTCGGGATCGTCCTCGGCGCGGCCGACCTCGGCGCCACCCGCCGCCACCTCGGCCACCTGCCGCTGCGGGAGGCGCCGCTCACCGCGAAATCCGGCGGGGTGATGGTCCCGCCCTCCCACGCCGGCGGGGTCGCGCTGGCCTTCTCGGGCTGAGCGAAGGGTGACGCGAGCCGGGACGCCCCGCCCGCCGGCCGACCTGGGCGCCGCGCCGCCGCCGCGGTAAGGGGCGCCCCGTGACGGCATCCGATGACACCGGGGGACACGCCCCCTCCGCCCGCGCCGTCGGGCGGTCGCTCCGCACCTACTACGCGCCGGGGCGCGCGGCGCCGCTGGACGCCTTCCTCGCCCGCTTCCTCCGGCCGGGCGACCTCGCCTTCGACGTCGGGGCGCATGTCGGGGACCGCACGGCCGCCTTCCGGCGCCTCGGCGCCCGCGCGGTGGCGGTGGAGCCGCAGCCGGCGCTGCTGCGGGCGCTGCGGCTGATCTTCGGGCGAGACCCCGGCGTGACCCTCGTCCCCGCCCTCGTCGGCGCGGTGGCGGGCAAGGGGGTGCTGCGGCTGAACACGGCGAACCCGACCGTCGCCACGGCGTCCGACGCTTTCGTCGCGGCCGCCGACGGCGCCCCGGGCTGGGAGGGGCAGCGCTGGGACGCCGAGGTGGCGCGGCCCGTCACGACGCTCGACGCCCTTATCGCCGCGCACGGCCGGCCGGCCTTCGTGAAGATCGACGTGGAGGGCTACGAGGCAGCGGCGCTGGCGGGCCTGTCGCGAGCCGTTCCCGCCCTGTCCTTCGAGTTCACGACGATCCAGCGCGACGTGGCCGCCGCCTGCCTCGACCGCCTCGCGGCGCTGAGCGACTACCGCTTCAACCTCGCACTCGGCGAGGACCTGCGCTTCGTGCTGCCGGCGCCGGTGGACGCCGCGACGATGGCCGCCCGGATCGCCGCCCTGCCGCACGCCGCGAATTCGGGCGACGTGTATGCGGCCCTCGACGTTGCGCGTCTGCGGCCCTGATGGAAGCCTCCGCGGTCCTCGCGCATCTCGGCTTCGCGCTCGCCCTCGCGGCGCTGTCGGCGACGCTCGTGCGGCTGATGATCGCCCGACCGATCCTCGACGACCCCGCGCGGCGCGCTGCCACCGCCCACCTCGTCCCCACGCCGAAGGGCGGCGGCGTCGGGATCGTCGCGGCCTTCGTCGCGGGCATGCTCGTCCTCTACGGGACGGCGCGCTTCGCCCGCATCGCCGACCCGGAGTTCATCGGCGTCATCCTCGCCGCGGTCGCCATCGCGGGCGTGGCGCTGGCGGACGACGTGCGGGACTTCCGCTTCGCCGTGAAGTTCGCCGCCCAGGCCGGTGCGGCGCTCGTGGCCATGGCGAACGGGCTGGTGATCCACCGGCTCGCGCTTCCGTGGATCGGCGTGGCGGACCTCGGGTTCTGGGGGCCGCTCCTCACCCTGTTCTGGATCGTCGGCTGCACCAACGCGGTGAACTTCATGGACGGGATGGACGGGCTCGTCGCCGGCTCCCTCCTCGTCGCCTGTGCGGCGCTGGCGGTGATCGCGGCGGGACAGGAGGGGTGGTTCATCTACGCCGCCGCGCTGTTCCTCGCGGCGGGGCTGGCGGGGTTCCTGCCCTTCAATCTCCACCCCGCCCGCATCTTCATGGGCGACGTGGGGTCGCAGTTCCTCGGCTTCGTGCTGGCGGTGCTGGCGGTGGCGGCGGCGCGGTTCGACGCGGCGGGGGTGTCCTTCCTCATCGTGCCGCTGCTGCTGTTCGCGCACCTGTTCGACACGGGGTTCACGCTGGCGCGGCGGATCGCCATGGGGGAGCCGCC
>CAXVWQ010000408.1:0-6712 GCA_964263755.1 Roseomonas sp.
GGTCCATCGGCGTGGTCTCGACCGGAAGAGGCGCAAGTCGGCCGTCCCGTGCGAGCGCGATGACCGCGCGCAGGTCGGCGGGCGTGCCGACGTAGGAGCCCTGGATCGTCAGGGCACGGATGGCCATCAGCGGCAGGGGCAGCGTTATCTCGCCCCTGAACAGTCCCACCTGAACCAAGCGGGCCCCCTTCCCCATGGCGTCGAAGGCCGCGCGTGCGGTGGCGGAGCCGTTGACGAGGTCGATCACCGCCATGGCTGGGCCGCCGCAGGCCGCGACGATCGCGGCTGCGACATCGCCCTCGGCCAGGACCGTGTCGGTCGCACCGGCGGCCCGGGCGGCGTCCAGCTTCGCCGCGGACACGTCCACGGACACGATCCGACGGTGTCCCGTGGCGCGCAGCATCCCGATGGCGCTCAGCCCGAGGCCGCCGGCGCCGATCAGCACCACCGGCTCCTCCGGCGACAGGTCGCCGAACTTGCGGATCGCGGAATACACGGTGATGCCGGAACAGGCGTAGGTCGCCGCGACCTCCGGCGCCACGCCGTCGAAGGGAATGAGATAGCGGGGGTGCGGGACGAGGAGGTGCGTCGCGTAGCCGCCGTTCCGGTAGATCCCGATGGACGCCGCGCGTACCGCGCACATGTTGTCCTCCCCCGCGGCGCAGCGGGCGAGGTGCCGCAGCCGAGCCAGGGATACACGACGCGGTGGTCGCCGGTCGCCACGCCGGTCGCGTCCGGCCCGAACGCCACGACCCGCCCGACGGCCTCATGCCCCATGGCCAGCGGCAGGACCACGCCGCGGTCCTTCAGGGAGAGCGTGCCGCGGGAGCCGAGGTCGTAGCCGCCCTCCCAGATATGCAGGTCGGAATGGCAGACGCCGCAGTGCGTCACCTCCAGCAGCACCTCCGTCCCCCTCGGGACGGGCGTGGGCCAGTCCACGGCCTGCAAGGGCTCGCCGCTCTCCACCACCGCCCAGGCGCGCATCGGTCCCCTCCCCGTCCTTCCGGGAATGGGACCGCCGGGGCGGCGCCGGGTCAAGCGGCGCCGCCCGCGGCCGTCAGGCGAAGATGAAGTCGCTCGCGTTGAGGGACGCGGTCGCGACGGACGCGAAGGTGACCATGACCGACCCACCCGCCAGGTCCAGCCGGGTATCGGCGCCCACCGTCGTGAAGGTGGCCCCGGCGGCGATCATCCCGGCGTAGTTCCCGTAACCGAAGGCGCGGAGATCCACGAGATCCTGGCCGCCGGCGGCGTCGGCGTCGAAGTCCGCCAGGTATTCCGCGCCGGCGTCGGTCGTGACCACGAAGCGATCCAGACCGGTGCCGCCGTAGAGCGCGTCGGAGCCGGCGCCGCCGGTGAGGACGTCGGTGCCGTCGTCGCCGCGGATCGTGTCGTTGCCGGCGCCCGCGGTCACGAGGTCGTCGCCGGTGCCGCCGTAGAGGGCCTCGGCGTCCGCGGAGCCGAGGATCGTGTCGTTCCCCGCCTCGCCGTAGACGACGAGGTCGCCGCCGCCGCCCGTCTCGATGCGGTCGTTCCCGTCGCCGCCATAGAGCTGGTCGTAGCCGAGGCCGCCGAGCAGGGTGTCGTCGTCCGCGCCACCGAACAGCGTGTCGTTGCCGGCGAGGCCCTCCAGCCGGTCGTTCCCGGCGCTTCCGACGAGGTAGTCCCCGGACCCCGCCCCGCGCACCGTGTCGGCCCCGCTTCCCGCGGTGTAGCTGAAACTCTCGATGCCGAGGCTGCGCGCGCCGTCGCTGCCGGCGGGACCGTTGAGATAGTAGCTGACGCCGACGTTCATGGCGGAGCGGCTGATGGTGAGGACGTCGAAGCCGTCGCCACCGTCCACGACATCGGCGCCGAGATCGGTGAAGATCGCGTCGTCGCCGAGCCCGGCGAGGAGCGTGTCGTTCCCGAGGTCGCCGCGAAGCGTGTCGTTGCCGGCGCCGCCGACCACCGAGTCGTCACCGATGCCCGCGTAGAAGGCTTCCGCATCGGCCGCGCCGATGAGGGTGTCGTTGCCGGCCTCGCCGTACACGACGAGGTCGCCGCCGCCCCCGGTCTCGATGCGGTCGTTGCCCTCGCCGCCGTAGAGCTGGTCATAGCCGAGGCCGCCGAGCAGCGTGTCGTCGTTCGCGCCGCCGAAGAGCGTGTCGTTGCCCGCGAGGCCGATGAGGGAGTCGTTCCCGGCGTTGCCGGTGACGTAGTCGCCGTTCCCCGCGCCCTGCACGGTGTCGGCCCCGCTGCCCGCGGCGTAGTTGAAGGACTCGATGCCGAGGCTGCGCGCGCCGTCGCTGCCGATGGCGCCGTTGAGGGTGTAGCTCACGCCCACGGTCGTCGCGAAGCGGTTGATGGTGAGCGAGTCGAAGCCGTCGCCGCCGTTGACCACGTCCGCCCCGAGATCGGTGACGATCACGTCGTCGCCGGCCTCGCCGCTCAGCGTGTCGTCGCCGATGTCGCCGCGCAGGGTGTCGTTGCCGGCGCGGCCGAACATCGCGTCGTTGCCGATGCCCCCCGAGAGGGCTTCGGCATCGGCCGCACCGATGATCGTGTCGTCGCCCGCCTCGCCGTAGACGCTCAGGTCCGCGCCGCCCCCCGTCTCGATCCGGTCGTTGCCGTCGCCGCCGTAGAGGCCGTCGTAGCCGAGGCCGCCGAGAAGCACGTCGTCGTTCGCGCCACCGAAGAGCGTGTCGTTGCCCGCGAGGCCGATGAGGGAGTCGTCCCCGGCGTTGCCGGTGACGTAGTCCCCGTTCTCCGCCCCCTGCACCGTATCGTTCCCGATGCCGGCGGAGTAGGAGAAGCTCTCGATGCCGAGGCTCCGGGCGCCGTCGCTGCCGACCGCGCCGTTCAGGGTGTAGCGGGCCCCGACCGTCATGGCGGAGCGGTTGATGGTGAGGACATCGAAGCCGTCACCGCCATTGACCACGTCCGCGCCGAGGTCGGTGACGATCACGTCATCGCCGGCCTCGCCGCTCAGCGTGTCGTCGCCGACCTCGCCGCGAAGGGTGTCGTTGCCGGCGCCCGCGGCGATCGCGTCGTTGCCGATGCCCCCGTAGAAGGCTTCCGCATCGGCCGCACCGATGAGGGTGTCGTTGCCGGCCTCGCCATACACGCTGAGGTCGCCACCGCCGCCGGTCTCGATGCGGTCGTCGCCGTCGCCGCCGTAGAGGCCGTCGTAACCGAGGCCGCCGAGCAGCGTGTCGTCGTCCGCGCCGCCGAAGAGCGTGTCGTTGCCCGCGAGCCCGACGAGGGAGTCGTCCCCGGCGTTGCCGGTGAGGTAGTCGCCATTCCCCGCGCCCTGCACCGTGTCGCCGCCGCTGCCGGCGAGGTAGGTGAAGCTCTCGATGGCGAGGCTGCGGGCGCCGTCGCTGCCAAGGGCGCCGTTCAGGTAGTAGGTGACGCCGGCCGTCATGGCGGAACGGTCGACGGTGAGGGCGTCGACGCCGTCCCCGCCGTTCACGATGTCCGCACCGAGGCCGGTGACGATGTTGTCGTCGCCCGCCTCGCCGCTCAGCGTGTCGTTCCCGGCCTCGCCGCGGAGGGCGTCGTTGCCGGCCCCGGCGGCGATCGCGTCGTCGCCCGCTCCCCCGTAGAACGACTCGGCATCGGCCGCACCGATGATCGTGTCGTCGCCGCCCTCGCCATAGACGCTCAGGTCACCGCCGCCACCCGTCTCGATCCGGTCGTTGCCGTCGCCGCCGTAAAACAGGTCGTAGCCTGCCCCGCCGCGCAGGACGTCGTCGCCCCCGTAGCCGAAGAGGGAGTCGGCCCCCTCCCCCCCGTCCACCAGGTCGTTGCCCTCGTACGCGACTAGGTAGTCCGAACCGGCCCCGCCGATGAGGGTGTCCCGGCCGGAATTTCCGTAGAGGTAGTCCCCCCCCTCGCCGCCGGCGAGGCTGTTGGCCCCGAGCCCGCCATAGACCATGTCGGTGCCCGATCCGCCGGTGAAGGTCAGGCGGAGGATGCCGCGCGCGGTGCTGCCGTCCCCCGCCGGCGACATGTCGCTGAAGAACTGGCCGACGGAATAGCCGGCGCTCGGGCCGGAGAAGCGGAACACGTAGCCCGTGGACAGGAAGGACCGGTCGAGCACCAGTTCGTCGTTCTGGGCCGCGTCCTCCACCCAGGTGGTCGGGGAGGAGAGATACCCGCCCTGGACGCGGAAGGTGCCGGCACCGGGAAGCAGCCGGTCCGTTCCCGCGCCGCCGGTCAGCACGTCGAAGCCCGGCCCGCCGGTGATGATGTCGTTGCCGCCGCGCCCGTCGAGATCGAAGGAGAAGGCCGCGTCCGCCGAAACCGCGGTGATCGTGTCGTTGCCCTCGCCGAAGCGGAAGCCCTCGATGCCCGCGAGGATGTCGCTGTTGGCTTCCGTCGCGCCGGTTACGACCCAGCGGCCGAGCGCCGGGTTGGTGGTCACGGGGCGAAGGGCGACGCGCTCCCCGGACGCGGCGGCGTACTCGGCGACGTCGAAGCCCGCGCCGCCGTTCAGCAGGTCCGCCCCGGCGCCGCCCAGGAGGGTGTCGTTCCCGGCCACGCCGTAGAGGATGTCGTCGCCGCCCCCGCCGGCGAGGCGGTTGCCGAGGACGTTGCCGTCCATCCGGTCGTTCCCGGCACCGCCCACGGCGTTCTCGATGAGCGAGCGGAGGTCGCCGCCGTGCTGCATGGCGTTGAACACGTTGCCGCGGGCCAGGATGTCGGGGTTGCCCGCGGCGCGCGCGAGGACCGCGCGGTTGGCGTTCAGGTTGGTCCATCCGCCGGGCGCGAGGTCCGCGGTGATGCCGCCGCCGAAGGCGGAGAAGTCGTAGGTGTCGTTGCCGCCGCCATCCCAGATGGTGTGGAAGATCACGCCGCTGCCGGCCTTCCACTGGGCGGTTCCGTCGATCCTGTAGGTGCCGTTGGTTTCCCAGCGGTAGGTCGTGCCACCGGACTGGGTGGTGAAGTCGGCGCCGTAGAGGTATTGCAGCGCCAGGATGTCGAGCATCATGAGCGACTGGGCGAAGTGCCCGAAGACGTTCTCGTATCCCCCGTCCGGTCCGCCGCCGTAGGCCACGTTCAGGTCGTCCCCGACGTAGCTGCGGTAGGTCATCACCGTGAACTCCATGGAGTCCCGGTAGGCAGGGAGCACGGGGAAATCGTCCTCCGCCTCGTGGCCATGCTTCAGGCCCAGGGCATGGCCGGTCTCGTGCAGCAGGGTGTGGTGCTGATAGGTGCCGATCAGCTCGGTGCCGTCCGCCACGCTGAAGCGGTCGTCATTGTAGAACATGTCCCCGGACTTCCAGTTGTCGCTTTCCGAGAACAGGCCGTCATCCTTCGGGGCCCAGGCGTAGGCGGGGGGGGTGCTGTCTCCTTCGTACTGCCCGAAGTCCGCGAAGCCGTAGCGCAGCTGGGTATCCACGTCGTTCTCGAGCTGCTGCGTGATCTGGAACGGCAGGATCGCGTTGTACTCGGCGATCGCGTCCACGATGCCGAACTGAAGAAAGATCGGCATGATCCGGACGTCCTCGTGGACGTTGTCGGGATAGTCGTCGATCAGGCCGTCCCGCGTGTCCTCGTAATCCGTCTCGCTGTCGGGGATCGTGTACTGGAAGTTGATCCGGGCCGACTGCGACCAGTAATACTGCAGCAACAAGCCATCGATCAGCGGGTTCCCGCTGGCGACGGCGTCGTCGATGTCGGCTGCGTCGTTCGTGCTGGCCATGGCCGATCTCCCTGTCCGGGCACAACCCGCCGCAGCGGGCGTGCCTCATCGGGGCGGACCCTACGCCGGGCCGGCGCGGCCCGCCCCGAGAAATCGCCGAAGGCACACCGAAATGCTGCCGAAAGAGGAACGTCGGGGGTGCGGCCCGGCCCCGATCCGGAACCTGGAGCGGCGGTTCGGCCTGGATGTTGGCCGCGGCGACCCTCGGGGGTCAGGTCCTCTGGCTGACGGGTGCGGACGGCCGCGCGGACACTAGCGCCCGGCGGATCTGGCCCTCCGCCTCGGTCAGCGCCGTCACTGCAGCGGCCCGACGCTCCCGCCCGTCCTGGGCGATGCGCAGGCTGTCCTCGATCGTCGCGACGAGGGCGGCGTTGGCCTTCTGGACCGCTTCCAGGTCCACCACGCCGCGCTCCAGCTCCGTCCGCGCCTCCACGTTGGCGCGGCGCAAGCCCTCAGCGTTGGCGGTCAGCAGCTCGTTCGTGAGGTCGGTCGCGGCGCGGACGGCGGCGCCGGCCTCCCGCATCCGCTGGATCGCCAGGGCCTGGGCCAGTTGCGTCCGCCAGAGCGGGACGGTGTTCGCCAGCACGGAATGGATCTTCGCCGCCAGCGCCTTGTCGTTCTCCTGGATCAGCCGGATCGAGGGCAGCGCCTGCATCGCGATCTGGCGGGTGAGCCGGAGGTCGTGGACCCGGCGGTCCAGATCCTCCCGCGCCGCGCGGAGGTCGCGGAGGCGTTGGGGCGCGATGCTGTCGGACAGGTCTTCCGCCGCGCGCACCGCCGTCGGGATCGCCTCGGCATCGGTGCGGGCCAGCACCTGCTCGCCGGCCGCGATGTGGTCCGCCAGGGCGTGGAACCATTCGAGGGTGGCGCCGTAGAGGCGCTCCAGCCGCTCCACGTCCTCGAGAAGCCGCGTGCGATGCGTGTCCAGCCGATCGCCGATGACCTCGATCTGGCCCCGCACGCCCTCGTAGCGCTGCACGATCGCCGCGGTGCGGGCGGCGCCCTTGTTGAAGACCCGCGCGA
>CAXVWQ010000409.1:0-6038 GCA_964263755.1 Roseomonas sp.
CGCCGCGCCGCGCGCCGTGGCGGCCGTGCCGGCCAGCGCGAGGAGTCCGCGCCGTTTGGTCATCGCCGTTCCCCCTGCGGCCGTTCGGGCCATCCCCCCGGTCCTACGGCACGCCGACCCGCGCCCGCCAGGGCGGCGTTCGATCTGACCACGGGGTGGACGGGCTACCCCTCCCCCGCCGCCAGCCGCGCCTCGATCTCCCGCGCCGCCTCCGCCAGCGGGCCGAGGAGCCGCCGCACGCCCTCCGCCGCCGACACCACGCGCGCCATCCAGATGACGTTGACGCAGCCGATCACCCGCCCGGCATGGCGGATCGGCACGCCGAGCGACCCGGTATGCGGCCACAGCGCCCCGCCCTGCCGCACCGCGTGCCCCCGCCGCCGCACCGGGCCGAGGAGGCGGGCGACGGCGGCCGGGTCGCGCGCCGGCGCGTCGGCGGGGTCGTCGGAGACGGCGAGAAGCCGCAGCAGCGCCGTCCGCTCCGCCTCCCCGCAATGCGCGAGGTAGGCGAGGCCGACGGAGGAGGCGAGCATCGGCAACCGCCGTCCCACCATCCCGCGGTCGATGGACAGGGGCGCGATGCGGTGGGTGGTGTCGCGGATCACCATGCGCGTGCCGTCGGGCGTCGCCACGTCGCAGGGCCAGAGGATGCGGCCGGTGAGCGCCGCCAGCGCGGGGGCGGCGACGGCGGCGACCCACTCCTCGTCCTTGAAGCCCTCCGACAGGCCGCGCACCGCGAGGCGCGGGCGGTAGCGGTCGTCCGACGTGCCGCGCGCGACGTAGCCCTCGACCTCCAGCGTCTCCATCACCCGGTGCACGGTCGGGCGCGGCAGGCCGGTGTCGCGCGCGAGGTCGAGGACGGTGGCGGTGCCCCGTCGGTTGAGGGCCTGCAGCACGGCGAGGCCGCGTGCGAGGGCCCGGATCGGCTTCGGCCGCATGAGGGGAGGGTCGCACCGCGGCCGGCGGGGGTGAAGGGCCAGGCGGGTCGCGTCGGGCGCGGGGCACGTCGCGTTGTCCACCCCGCCGGCGACTGGCATCCTGCGCGTGTCATCCCGGAGCCCGACACCTGACCCCCTTCGCCGCCCCGCCCGTCACCCCAGACATCGCCGAGGCCGTGGCCGCCCGCTACGCCGGCGCGTCGCGCTGGGCGCGCGGCTTCGTGCGGGGGAAGCTGCGGCGCGATCCCGCGACGGCGGCGATCCTCGGCCTGGCCCAGGACCGCGGCGGTCTCGGCCACGTCCTCGACCTCGGCTGCGGGCGGGGGCAACTCGGGATCGCGCTGCTCCTCGCGGGCGGGGCATCGCGCCTCACGGGGCTGGACCGGGACGCGGCGGCGGTGGCGGAGGCGGAGGGGGCGTCGCGCGGGCTGCCCGCCCGCTTCGCCGCGGCGGACCTCGCGGCATCGGTGCTTCCCGGCGCGGACACGGTGATGCTCGTGGACGTGCTGTATCAACTGCCGGCGGCGGCGCAGCACGCGCTGCTGACCAAGGCCGCCGATGCCGCGCGCCGCCGCGTCATCATCCGCGCCTTCGACCCGGACCGCGGGTGGCGCTCCGCGGTCGGGCTCGCGATGGAACGCGCGGGGCGGGCGATCCGGCGGGACGGCAATGCCATCGCGCCGCTCCCTCTCCCGGCCCTCGAAGCGACGCTGCGGGCGGCGGGTCTCGCCACGACCGTGACCCCATGCTGGGGAGGGACGCCCCTGCCGAACGTGCTGCTGATCGCGGAGCGCGCGGCGTGACGCGGCGCGTCGTTCCGGTCCGCCGCGGTCCCGCCTCCCGCGGCGCGCGCGCGGGCCTCGCCGCCGCCCTTGCCTTCGCCGCGCCCGCCCTCGGCCAGGGCGCCGCCGGCACGTCCGGCGCGACGCCAGGGGAGGTCCGCCTGCCGGTCTTCGAGGCAGGGGTCGCGGGCGGCGGCGGCTGGCTGCCGGACTACCCCGCGGCCGACCGCAACCGCGTCCGCGGCATCGCCCTGCCCTACGTCATCTACCGCGGCGAGGCGCTGCGCGCCGACGATCAGGGCCTGCGTGGCCGGCTGCTGCGCGGCCCGACGGTGGGGCTGGCCCTGTCCTTCTCCGGCGCCGTCGCCGCCGCCTCCGACGACAACCCGGCGCGGCGCGGCATGCCGGACCTCGACACCCTCGGGGAGGTCGGCCCCGCGCTGCGCCTCACCCTCTGGCGCGCGGCGGACCGCCCGCGTCGGGTGAACCTCGAACTTCCGGTGCGCGCGGTGTTCGGCACGGACCTGACGAAGATCCGCTTCCGCGGCGTGACCTTCGCCCCGGAACTCGCCTTCGAGGATCGCTCGCTGTTCCTCCCCGGTGCCCGCTTCCGCGCGGGCATCGGCCCGATCCTCGCGAGCCAGGAGTTCCACGAGCATTTCTACGAGGTGGAGCCGGGCTTCGCCCGCCCGGGACGGCGCGCCTACGGGGCGCGGAGCGGCTACCTCGGCACGCGCCTGCAATTCTCCTACCGCGTACCGGTGACGCGGAGCGTGTCGGTGGTGGCGGGCGGCCGCGTGGAGAACTTCGCCGGCGCCGCCAACGCGGACTCGCCGCTGCACCGGCGCGACTGGAACGTGACGGCGGTCGGCGGCTTCGCCTGGTCGTTCTGGACCTCGTCGGCCACCGTCGCGTCCTCCGCCGATCCGTTCGACTGACGGCGGATGGCAGGGCACGCGCGACGATGAGCGACGACGGCCCCGCGATGCCGGCGCACCGCATGCCCGCTGACGCCTTCCTCGCCTGGGCGGAGGGCGAGGAGGGGCATCACGAGTTGCACGACGGACTCGCCGTCCGGCTCGCTCCGGAGTGCGTGGCGCACGTTCTGGCGAAAGGCCGCGTCTTCCGCGTGATCCACGAGAGCATCCTCGCGGCCCGATTGCCTTGCGAGGGCTTCCCGAAAGGCGTGGCGGTGGAGGTGGACGATGCCAACGTCCACTCGCCCGACGTCCTGGTGCGTTGCGGCCACCGCTTGCCCGGCGACGCGTTGAAGGTGACCGATCCCATCATCGTGGTCGAAATCCGCACGCCTTGGGACAGGGACCACGACGCCGGGAGCAGGTTCGCGGACATCTTCCGCATCCCCACCGTCCGTCACTATCTTCAGATCCTCACCAACCGCCGCCTCGTCCTGCACCACGCCCACCCGGAGGGTGCGGCGAAAGTGGAGACCGCGATCCTCCCCGGCGGCCCGCTCCGCCTCGACCCGCCCGGCCTGGACCTCGACCTCGACGCGTTCTTCGCCCGGACCTGACGCCTCATCCCGGCGTCCACACCTCGGCCACCGCCCGCGCCTCCCCCAGCCGCTCCGCCAGCGGCACCGAGACCCGCCCGGCGTGGATCGCCGCCAGCCGCCGCCGCATCGCCCCGCGCCGGCGCCGCAGGAAGAACGTCGCCAGCCGCCCCGCCCCCGGCGCCCGGCCCGGCGGCTCCCCCTCGTCCACGTCGTAGGGGTGGAGGTAGGTCCAGGCCAGCGGCCCCTCCAGCCGCGGCAGGATGCGCCGCAGGTCGAAGCCCGGCAACCAGCGCAGCGTCGTCCCGCCGAGCGCCGGGACCGGCATCCCGAAGAGCGAGGCGACGGGCACCGGCAGTTCCACCAGCCCGCAGGACCACAG
This sequence comes from Roseomonas sp., assembly GCA_964263755.1. GTDB lineage: Bacteria > Pseudomonadota > Alphaproteobacteria > Acetobacterales > Acetobacteraceae > Roseomonas. The sequence continues at coordinate 3,616 of CAXVWQ010000409.1, forward strand.
GAACGGCCGCCGCGGCGCCCCCGGCCAGCCCTGCCCGAACCCCCGCGCCGGCAGCACCGAGGAGGAGTAGGCGTAGCCCGCGGCGAGGATCGCCTCCGCCGCCCAGGGCGTCGCGGGGGTGAGGGAGAAGTACGGCGCGCGGAAGCCGGAGACGGGTGCGCCCGCCGCGTCCTCCAGCGCCGCCCGCGCCCGCCGCGCCTCCTCCCGCAGCCCGTCCGGGCCGAGCGCGGCGAGGGGGACGTGCCGCCAGCCATGCGCCGCCACCTCGTGCCCCCGCGCCGCGATCTCCCGCACCAGCCCCGGCTCCCGCGCCGCGAGGTCGCCGAGGACGAAGAACGTCCCCCGCGCGCCCCAGGCGTCCAGGCGGTCGAGCAGGTCGCGCGCCACCGCCTCGTGGCGGCGCCCGTCCGGGTCGGTCAGGCCCGGCTCTAGGTCGCAGGTGAAGGTGACGGAGGCCGGCAGGGAGGCGAAGGGATCGCGGCCCGACCCCGCCGGCCTTCCCCGCGCGGCGCCGGCATCGCCCGGGGCGCCGCCCGCCGCACCATCCCCGCCGCGCGACGTCCGGGGCACCACTCCCTCACCCGGCCCCGCCGCCGTCCCCCCGACCCGCGCGCCACACCCCGGCGGCGCGTCGCGCGTCATGCCGGGGGAAGCGTTGCCGCCCCCACGCCGCTGCTCTACCTTGGGACCCGCGGGAGGATCTGGGTTCATGCGGGGCGGAAGCGGCCTCGGACCATCCCGCGTTTCTGCCGGTGGCGTTGACGAAGGGAAAGGGTGGCGTGGACGGATTGGGGGTGCTCCCGGCAACGGGCCAGACGGGGGGACGCGCGGGACAGACGGCGCTGGAGGCGGAGGTCGCCGCGCTGATCGTCGCCGCCCTGCAGCTGGAGGTCGCCGCGGCGGAGATCGAGCCGGAGGCGCCGATGTTCGGCGAGGGCCTCGGCCTCGACAGCATCGACGCGCTGGAGATCGCCCTCGCGGTCTCGCGCCAGTACGGCTTCCAGCTGCGCTCGGACGACGAACGGAACGGCCGCATCTTCGCCTCGCTGCGCGCGCTCTCCGCGCACATCGAGCGGCATCGCGTGGCCTGACGGGGCGGGCGGTGGGCCGTCCGAACGTCCTGGGCCGGCCGATGCTCCCGCGGGCGGGACGGGTGTTCCTCGGCCTCGGGCTGACCGGCGGGATGCTCGCGGCACGCGCCGCCGAGGCGCCCGCGCTCGCGGCGGGCTTCGCGGCGGGCCTCGTCCTCCTCGTCCTCTCCTCGGTCTTGCCGGCCGGCACCGGGCTGCTCGCGGCGGTCGGGGCGGTGCTGGCGGGGGTGGCGCTGTCGCCGGTCCCGGTCGCCCGGCTGCTGCCCGCCGCTCTTCCCGCCCTCGCCTTCGCCGCCACGGCGCTCTGGTTCGGGCGCTCGCTCCTGCCGGGGCGGGAGCCGCTCATCGTCCGCTGGAACCGCCACGACCCCGCGCGCGCCGCCGACGGGGCGCGCTACGCCCGGCGGCTGACGGCGCTCTGGGCCGCGGCCCTCGCCCTCCTCTCGGTCACCGCCCTCGTCGCGCTGCGGCCGGGCGGGCCCGATCCCGCCCTCGTCGCGGCCGTCCTCCTCGGCCTCGTCGCCGCCCTGTTCCTCGGGGAACACGTGGTCCGCTCGCTCGTCTTCCGCGAGGCGGCCTGGCCGTCCGGCACCATCCGCGCCGTGTGGCGGGCGGAGCGGGCGCGCCATGGGTAGCGACACGACCTTCCTCCTCGTCCCGCGCGACCCCGCCGCCCTCCTGGCGCTGCGCGGCACGACGCGCGTCACCGTCGGGGCGTTCCTCGGCGACGTCGCCGCCCTCGCGGCCCGGTTGCCGTCCGATGGCCACGCGCTGAACCTCTGCGCCGACCGCTACCTCGCCCTCGTCGCCTTCGCCGCCGCCCTGTCGCGCGGGGTCACCACCCTCCTCTCCGCCGACCGCTCCCCGCACCGCCAGCGCGCCCTCGCGGCCCGTTTCCCCGGGGCGGTCGCCCTCTGCGACGACGACGCGGCCGCCGGCGGTCCCCTCCCCGTCCTTCGCGTCGTCGCGGAGGGTCTGGGCGACGGCCCGAACCCCCGCATCCCCGCCGACCGGATCGCCGCGATCGGCTTCACCTCCGTCTCCACCGGCGAACCCACCGCGCACGAAAAGTCCTGGGCGGCGCTCGTCGCGGGCGCCCGGGCGGCGGCGCGGCGCTTCGGGATGGACGACCCCGCCCGCCCCGCCACCGTCGTCGGCACCGTTCCCGCGGCCCACATGTACGGCTTCGAGACGACCGTCATGATGGCGCTGCACGGCCACGCCGCGGTCACCGCCGACCCGTGGTTCTCCCCCGTGGAGGTGGCGGAATCCCTCTCGCGTGCGGAGGGCCGGCGGGTGCTCGTCACGACGCCCCTCCAGCTCCGCGCCTTC
>CAXVWQ010000410.1:0-9218 GCA_964263755.1 Roseomonas sp.
CGTGACACCCGTGCGGATCACCCGCGACGAGATCGGCAAGACGGTCGGCCTCGTCTGGCTGGACGGCACGCAGCCCGGCAAGCTCGGCGGCGTGGCGAGCTTCGTGCGGCACGTCACCCCGAACCGACTCGCGGCGGCGCAGTTCCCGCCCGTTCTTCAGGGCCGCAACGGCAAGGCGATCCAGCGACCGGCGACCTGGGCTCCGCCGGACCCGGGCACACCCTGAGAGTCCGCCTCCCGTGAGGCACGAGCATCCTTGGGGCGAGCCGTCGTCCCCCGAGGGAGAGCGGACGGCGTGAGTCGGGACAGCGGCAGGAGACGCGGCGCATCTCGCCCTCACGGGTCACCCCAGCGAAGGTCCGTTCCTCCGCTTCGTTACGGTTCTCAGCCGCGATCCGCGCCACCTCTGTTGATATTGCAGACCTGCGGCCTCGGTCCGGGGTGCCCCGCACGAGGAGCCAAGGCCGACCCGCGGCGATATAGGGGCATGGACCGCGGCGCCGGTCGTCTACCCTCACACCACCGGCGGGAGCCGGGCGGCCTCGGTCACCGCGAGGGTGAGGATCCGGGCGACGAGCGCCTACAGCGCGCCGATGGCGGGCTGGTCCGCCGATCCTGCGATCCTTGCACGGTGCAAGCCGGAGGCGTGCGTGCTTGGTCCATCCCTCCTCCGACGACCCGCGGGTCGCGCACGACGCCGCCCGCTTCGCGCAGGAGTGCCTCGCAACGGGCACGGTATGTGGCCCGGACGTGGAAGCCCTGCCCGGCACGGAGCGAGGGCAGATGTACCGCGATGTAGCCTACAGCGTCGTCCGGCACGTCTTTCCGCATGGTTCGCCGCATCCGGCCCGGAGGCGCCCTGCCACGCTGCGCGTTGCGGGATGAGGGCGAGCGGCATCGGGCCTGACGAGACGCGGGAGAAGAAGGCGCGTTCCCGCCGCGTCGCTGCCCGCCTATCCCGTCCCGGCCCCGTGCGACCGCAGCATGCGGTCGAGATGCAACTCACCCCTGGCGCCCCACCCGCGCGTGCCCTCGGGCACCTCGGAGCGGAAGGCCTCGTAGAGGCGGAACCCGACACGGTTCAGTTCCTCGGGGTCGAGCGAGGCGGCGAGGCGGCGAGGCGGCAAGCCGTTCCATCGCGCCCCGGGCTTCGTCGAGGCGGACGTCGAAGGCGTGCGCGATGCAGTTCCGCACAGGTTCCGCGGGCGCGGCCCTTCCGGCCGAGTCGCACGCGAGGACGGCCCCGCCCGGACCGGTGGCGACCGGGACCTCGCGCCCGAGGAGGTGGACGGTCTCCCGACTCACCCTCGGGCCTTCCTCTCGCCTTCCCGCACCATCGTCGTGGCCGTCCTCCGCGATGCCGAGCCTCCGGGCCTTCGCTTGCGTTGCCGTGCCCGCGCTTGCGAGACTGACTGTCTGCCTCAAAAGGGTGTGGCGTTGGTCGTGACGGATGTGATTCGCTGAGTCCCGTCTCGGATGGGAGGCGGAGAGCCGGGAGAGGTCCCGGCGCGACGGTTCGGACTACCCGAGTAGCGACGGATGCGGAGTCAGGGGTGCTGGCCTCGCTGATCGCCCGGCCAAGCCCAGAGGGCGCCCACGGGGCACGGACATGCGCTCTGCGATGGAATTGCTCGCGCCGTCCGGGGGATGGGCGCGGAGCGAGCGGCCGGGCGGCTCGACCGGCGCGGGGCGCCGCTGGACAGCACGTCCGTCCTGGTGGACAGCGAAGCCGAGACGGGGCGATCAGCCCCTCGGCCGGAGGGACGAGGTGACATGCTGCCGCGCGGTGCCGCGTTGAGGCCGTGGGCCGTCCTCCTCGCCGCCGCCCTCGCCATCCCGAGCCCCACATCCGCCACGACGATCGAGAAGACCGAGGCCGCGCTACGGATCCTGCTGGCCGCGTCGTCGCTGCCGGTCCCGTCGTCCTCCCCCTCCTGTCACAGCATCCTCTCGGGGGTGCCACGGCCGACTATCGGCGATCACCTGGCGACGCCCCTGTCCGGGCTGGACCGCGGCGCCAACCGGGTGAGCGGCGCGTGCGACCGCGGGCGGTGCCGGGTCCGGATCACGCACCGGGCGGGCGAGGACGTGTTCTCCTACGAGTACCGCTTCAGGACGGAGCAGGGCAGGCTCGTACCGGACAGCTTGGAATGCTTCTCGACGCCCTGACTGTCTGACCCAGAAGGGTGTGGCGCGGGGCGGGGCGGATCTGATTCGCCGCTGGCGGTCTCCGGAGGGAGGCGGTGACTCGGACGGTTGCTCATCGCTTCTCTGCCACCCTCCGCGGATGTTCCCCTCCGACTCATGCGAGACGTGATGGGGAAGATCACCGTATGCGGGGCTGACGGCTACTCCGACGCGTCCGGCCCGGGCGCGGGCTCGTCGGCGGTGTCGTCGAAGGGCCAGCGGTCGTCGTGTGGCTTGGCCGTGCGAACGAAGCAGCGGTGGATGAGCAACTCCAGTGCTCGGCGGGCGTGAGGTCGGCGCGGGGCTCGCGATACACCCGCCCCAGCACGCCCGGGCGTGAGTTAACCCCCGGCCCGGCGTCGGCCCGTTCCGGCGACCCCGGCGGAGCTCACGGCAACGATGCGTGGGCCGACCGGCGGGGGGGAGGGATGCAGTACGACCCCCTCGTCCGCGACTTCGACCTGCGCTCCTGGGTAGGCGGCGACGGCGGGCCCGAGCATCTTCGGGAAGTCGCGCCGGAAGAACCGGATCTGGCCGTAGCTCGACCCGAACTGGTCGCGAAGCGCGGCCCAACGGACGGGAGTCGGACCGGAGAGGGTGTGCAGCCGGTAGGCGAGCCAGATGTAGAGGTCGAGGCTCGCGCTTCGGTCGGCCAGTTCGCGGAGTGCCGCCTCGCGGAGGGGGACGGGATGGCGGCGCAGGGCGTCGTAGAACGACTCGTCGAGCGTCACGCGGTCCTCCCAGAGGTCGCTCTGTCGCTCCTCCCCGGTTCGCCGATGAAAACGCAGGCCGGACCGCACGAAGCGTCCGGCTTCCCAAGCGCTCTCGTTCTCGCCTTCCCAGAAGAACTTGAGGGAACACGACGCGATCCTCGTGGCCTGTTCCCTCAAGGCTTTTCCTGTTTCTCCGCCCCACGCGAGGCCCATGCGTCCGAGCCAGTCGTGAAGGCTGCGCCCGAGTTCCACCTCGCGAGACCCCGTCCTCACGGCTTGGGTCTGGAGGTAGAGGAGGATCATGCGGGCCCGCGCGCCGTAGGGAACGCCGAGGAGCTTCGCGGGACCCGGTCCGACCCGCATGCGTCCTGGCTCAACGAGAAGCGTCACGCGATGACCGCGCTTCTCCCAGGGCTGATCGTCTGCGAGCTTCTTGTGCGGGAGGCCGGTGAGGCAGAAGCCGCTGTAGGAGATGCCGATCTTCCCGGCGTCGTCGGCGAGCACCTCCGCGGCGATGTCCACGAGCGGGCGTTGCTCCGGCTCGACCATCGCCTTGGCCCCTGCTCGGCCATGGACGAGGACGAGACGCCTCACGCCTCCATCGGCTTCGTGCATGGGAGCGACTCCAACGATCGGTGTCCAAGTTCCGGGTTCCGGACAGGAAGAGTCAATCGGGGGAGAACTCACGCGAGCTAGTGGGAAGCTTGTTGAAGGACTCTAGTAGAGTGCGTGAGGTGACCCCCGTGGATAACCCCGAGTCCCGTGAGGAGACCCCCGGGATCGCGTGAGTTAACCCCCGGGGATGATCGGCCGGGGTGTGGGTAACCTTGGGCGTGAGTTAACCCCCGGCGGTTCCGCGACTCGGGCGGGGCACCTGACGCGCCGATCCGGGCCCGAACGTCCCTTCCCGGCGTCGGACTGCCGATCACCAGACCTGGGCGGGGGAGAACTCACGGTGGCGTCCCGTACGACGAGGAACGAGCGTGGGCCCTTCATGTGGGCGCCCACCCAAATACCGTTTTGGTAAATCCGGTTTTGTTCTTTTTGAAAAACCTAGTGTTAGCAGCGTGTAGCAGCGTTACGGCTGCGGAATCCGGCTTGAGTCGCACGGCGCCTCCCGCATAGGTTGCGCCCCGCTGATCACATGCGGGGGAAGCCCGGCCGCTGTGCCTGGGTCATGGGGAGGGGAGTTCTGCAAACGGTCCCGTTCGCGCCGTCGCGCCAGATCGCTACCGTCCCGACGAGGGGATCGTCGGAGACGTCGGGGTGGCTCGCAGCGCATTGGCAGAGGCGGACCTGCGCGCCGGCGTGGATGCCGGGGGCAGGATCGAGCGCGTCGTCGTCATCACCCGGCGCGACGACGCCGGCCTGCCCGAGCACGTGCCCTACTTCCTCCCGAGCTGGTGCCGCGGCTACGTCGCGATCTCGCTCTTCCGCGGACCGGGCGTCCGCACGTGGCGCGATCTCGACCGGCTCCTGCGCTACCTCCGCGGCGACATGGGCTACGCCCTCCCGGTCTCGGTGTACGAGGCCGGCTGTCCCCGGCTCGCGCTGCTGCGCTCCATGTCGCCCGAGGCGCGCGGCCCGGCCGGCATCGTGCCCGCCCAACCGGCGGAGCCTCCCGCCTTGTCCTGACCGCGTCGACGGGGGGAAGGGCCGGTGATCCTCTCCCTCGCGGCGTTCGCCTCGCTCGCGCTCGCCTGCGCGCCAACGGTGCATCCCGACACGCTCGCCGCGGTCGCGCGGACCGAGAGCGGCTTCAACACCCTCGCGATCGGCGACAACACGGGGCGGCGCTCCTTCAGGCCGGCGACGCCGGAGGAGGCGGTCGCCGTCGCAACGGCGCTCCTCCACGAGGGACGCTCGATCGACCTCGGCCTCATGCAGGTGAACTCCGCGAACCTGTCGCGGCTCGGCATGACGGTCGCGGACGCCTTCGACCCGTGCCGCTCGCTCGCCGCCGGTGCCCGCGTGCTGCGCGACGGCTTCCGACCCGGGGCGGGCGAGGACCCGCAACCCGCGCTGCTCCGCGCGCTGTCGCACTACAACACGGGCCATCCCGAGCGCGGCTTCGCGAACGGCTACGTCCGACGTGTCCAGTCTTCGGCGGAACAGGTCGTGCCGGCGCTTCGGCTCCGCTCCGACCCGGCCGCACCGGTGGGCGAGGCCGCACGCCCACCCGCGGCGCCCCCTGCCTCCTGGGACGTGTACGGGCAGGCCCGGTGGCGGCGCTCGCCGCCGCCGGCTCCGACGCCCATGCGCGAGGCCGCGCCGCCACCCGGAGCCCCCGCAGGTCCCGTGCGCCTGGAGGCGACGCTCCGCGGCGCGGAGGCCGCCCGGTGACCCTCCGCGCACCCGACATCCTTCCGGCCGGGGGCGACGGCGTGCCGCTCCGGCCGGACCCTGCGTGCTTGCACCGTGCAAGCCGACGCCCGGCCACCACCGCCGTCAATCCCTAGAAGAGGTTCTCTCCATGCGTTCCTTCATCCGTCGCGCCGTCGGCGCGGCAACGCTGCACGCGTCCCCGGATGCCATCCGTCCCGTCCCCGGCCGGCTCTTCGCGCTGGCCCGCCGGATGGACGGGCGTGCGGCGCTCGCCTTCGCCGCCGCCGCGGCGGTGCTCCTCGCGGCCGATCCGGCGTGGGCGCAGGGTGCGGGCGCGGGCAACATCACGACGTTCCTCCAGAACATCGTGAACATCATCACCGGCACCGCGGGGAAGCTCATCGCGGTGATCGCGATCGCGCTCGTCGGCATCGCCTGGATGTTCGGGGCCGCGTCCGCGCGCACGGCGGGCGGCGTCATCGTCGGCGTGATCCTCGTCTTCTCGGCGTCCTGGATCGTAGATCAGATCGTGGGAACCTGATGGAGGAGCGGCTGACGGAGGACCCGTTGTTCCTCGCCTGCACGCGCCCTGCCATGTGGCGGGGCGTGCCGATCGAGGCGGTGGGCCTGAACATGATGGCGACGACGATCGTCTTCGTCGTGATGGGCAACCCGCTGTGGATGGCGGTCGGCGTCGCCGTGCATGCCGCGACGCGGGTCCTCGTCAGCCGCGATCCCAACGTCTTCACCACGCTCCGCCTCTGGGTCGAGACGAAAGGACGGGCGCGTAACGTCGAGCTTTGGGGCGGGTCCTCCGTCTCGCCCCTGCCGCTCCGCCCCGCGCGGCGTGCGCGGGAGATCCGCGTGCATGCCTAAGTTCGGCGCCGCCGCGCGGGAGCGCGAGCCCGACACCTACGTGCCCTACATCGGGCACGCGGCGCCGGGCGTCCTCCTGCTCGACGACGGCTCGCTCCTCGCGGTGCTCGCGGTGGACGGCCTCTCGGCCGAGCTCGCCGACGTGGCGGAGGTGAACGCGCGCCACGCGGCGCTGAACGTCCTGCTGCGGAACGTCGCCTCCGACCGGGTGACGCTCTCGTCGCATCTCGTCCGCACGCTCGCCGATCCCGACGTCTATCCCGGGGAGCCCACCCGTAGCGGGTTCGCGCGGGACCTCGACGCGGCCTATCGGGAGCGCCTCCTCGGGAACCGGCTCTTCCGGAACGCGCTCTTCCTCTCGGTGCTGCTGCGCCCCGTGGGCTCGTCGGGGGTCCTAGACGGCAACGTCGCCTCGCTCTTCGTGCGGCGCCGTCGCGGCGACCGGGCGCGCGGCGCCTCGGCAGCGGGCCTGGAGACGATCGCAGCCCTCGTCGCGACGCTCGTCGGCGAGCTCGCGTCCTACGGCGTGCGGGAACTCGGCCTCCGCGAGCGGGGCGGCGTGCTCTTCTCGGAGCCCGCGGAGGCGCTGCGCCTCATCCTCACGGGCGAGCGTCTCCCCGTGCCGCTCGTGGACGGTCACCTCGGCGGCGCGATCTACACGGACCGGGTCATCGTCGGGCGCGAGGCGATCGAGATCCGGGGTGCCGGCGGCTCGACCTTCGCCGCGGCGTTCGCGATGCGCGAGTACCCCGCGACGACGTGGCCCGGGATGTTCGACGCGCTCCTCGGCGCGCCCTACCGGCTCGTCCTCACCCAGACCTTCGGCTTCCTCGCGAAGGAGGCGGCCCAGGGCATCATGGGCCGGAAGCAGAACCAGATGGTCGCGGCCGGCGACAAGGCGGCGAGCCAGGCCGAGGCGCTGACGGAGGCGGCCGACCTTCTCGCCTCCAACACCTTCTGCATGGGCGATCACCACCTCACCCTCGTCGTCTTCGCGGACAGCCCCGACCGCCTCGCCGCCGTCGCGGGGCACGCGCGGCGCGACCTCGCGGAGAGCGGCGCCGTCGTCGCGCGGGAGGACCTCGCGCTGGAGGCGGCCTACTGGGGTCAGCTTCCCGGCAACGCCGCGCTCCGGGTTCGGCCGGGCGCGGTCACGTCCCGGAACTTCGCCGCGATGGCGCCGCTGCACGACTACCCGACCGGCGCGCCGCGAGGGCACTGGGGCGCTCCGATCACGGTCTTCCGCACGACGGGCGGCACCGCCTACCGCTTCCATCTCCACGCGCCGACGGAGACGGTGACGGACCTCGGGAACGTCTTCGTGGCCGGGCCGTCCGGCTCGGGCAAGACGACGCTCATCGCCCTCCTCCTCGCGATGGCCGAGCGGCAAGGGGCGCAGGTCGTGTTCTTCGACAAGGACCGCGGTGGGGAAATCCTCGCCCGTGCCGTCGGCGGCACCTACCTCGTCCTGCCCTCGGGCGCGCCGACCGGCCTCGCGCCGCTGCGCGCCCTCTCCGACACGCCCGCCGACCGGGAGTTCGTCGTCGGCCTCGTGCGCGGCCTCGTCGGCGCGGAGGGGGAGCGCGACCTCCTGCCGGAGGAGGAGCGCCGCCTCGCGCTCGGCGTCGGCGCGGTGATGGGGCTGCCGCCGGAGGCGCGCTCCTTCGCGGAACTGCGGGCCTTCCTCGGCCAGTCGGACCCGGACGGGCCGGGCGCGCGGCTGGAGCGGTGGTGTCGCGGCGGCGCCCTCGGCTGGGTGCTCGACAACGACGCCGACGAGGTCTCGCTCGACGCGCCCTTCCTCGGCTTCGACGTGACAGCCGTCCTCGACGACCCCGTCACACGGGGTCCGGTGCTGTCCTACCTCTTCCACCGCGTCGAGGGGCTGCTCGACGGGCGGCGGCTCGTCCTCGCGATCGACGAGTTCTGGAAGGCCCTCCTCGACCCGGGCTTCCGGACGCTCGTGAACGACAAGCTGAAGACCATCCGCAAGCTCAACGGGCTCGTGCTGCTCGCGACGCAGTCGCCCGCGGACGCGCTTCGCTCGCCCATCGCGCACTCCATCATCGAGCAGTGCCCGACGCAGATCCTCATGCCGAACGCGCGGGCGGACGCGGCGGACTACCGCGACGGGCTGAAGCTGACGGAGCCGGAGTTCCGCGCGATCCGCGAGGACCTGGCGGTAGGCGGGCGCCGCTTCCTCCTGAAGCAGGGTGTCGCGTCGGTGGCCTGCGAACTCGATCTCGCAGGCCTCGACGACCTCGTGGCGGTGCTCTCCGGGCGGGCGAGCACGGTTCGATTGATGGAGCGGCTCATCGGGGAGGTCGGGCCCGCCCCGGAGGCGTGGCTGCCGCACTTCCGGCGGCTCTGGAGAAGCGCGGCATGAGAGAAGGGGATGGCATGAGGCGGATGATGTTGGCGGGCGCCGCGGCGCTCGCGCTGGGAGGCGCGCCGGCGGCGCGGGCGCAGTGGACGGTCATCGACCCGTCGAACCTCGCGCAGGCGGTTGAGCAGGTGCGGCAGCTCCAGGCGCAGATCAGCGTCTTGCAGCAGCAGTACCAGCAGATGCAGCAGACCTATCAAGCCATCGCGCACCTGCCCACCGATGCGCTGAACCAGGTCGGGAGGGAGCTGAACATCGACCAGTTCCGCAACGCCCTGCCGAACGTGTCGGGGCTGTCGGGGATGATGAACGGCGGCCAGCTCGGTGCGATGGCGCGGGGCTTCCTCGACGGCAACCGCGTCCACGCGCCGACGGGAGGGGACTTCCAGGCCCTGGAAATGGGGCGCACGGCACAGAGCATCGCGAACGCGCAGGGAATGGCGGAGACGCTCTACCGCTCGGCCTCCGCCCGGATCGAGGCGCTCCGGGGCCTGGAGCGGCTCCTCGCCGGCGCGTCCGACGCGAAGGAGGTCGCGGACATCGGGGCCCGGATCGCGGCGGAGCAGAGCTACATCGGGGCCCAGCAGGTCCAAGCGCAGGCGCTCCAGATGTGGCAGGGCGCCCAGACGCGGAACGAGCAGCAGCGCCGCGAGGAGCAGTCGCGGAGCGAGATCGACCGGCTCATCGAAGAAGCGAAGGCGAGGGGAGGCTGACGATGCCCCGTTTTCATAGCG
>CAXVWQ010000411.1:0-18900 GCA_964263755.1 Roseomonas sp.
CCGCGATGCGGTGGACCGGGCGGCGGCGCTGACGAACCGGCTGCTCGCCTTCGCGCGGCGCCAGGCGCTGCAGCCCCGCGCCGTGGACCCGGACGCGCTCATCGGGGGCATGGAGGAGCTGCTGCGCCGCACGGTCGGGCCGGAGGTCGCCCTCGACCTCGACCTCCGGGGCGGGACCTCCTCCGTCCTCTGCGATCCCTCGGGGTTGGAGAGCGGGCTGCTGAACCTCGCGATCAACGCCCGCGACGCCATGCCGGGCGGCGGGCGGCTGACCTTCGCGACGCGCGACCGCGCCCTCGACGCCGCCGAGGCCGGACGGATCGAGGGCGGCCGGCCCGGGACCTTCGTCGAGATCGCGGTGCGCGACACGGGCGAGGGCATGGACGCGGCGACCCGCGCGCGGGCCTTCGAGCCGTTCTTCACGACGAAGCCGCTCGGGCGCGGCACGGGGCTCGGCCTCTCCCAGATCTACGGCTTCGTGCGGCAGACCGGCGGCTCCATCCGCATCGAGAGCGTGCCGGGGCACGGCACCGCCGTGCGCCTGTTCCTGCCGCGCCACGGGGCGCCCGCCGAGGAGATGCCCGCGCCGACCCCCGCCGCCCTCGGCGGGGCGGGGGAATCGGTGCTGCTGGTGGACGACGAGGACGCGGTGCGGGGCGTGGCCGCGGAACGCCTGCGCGAACTCGGCTACCGCGTCACCGAGGCGGCCGACGGCCCCGCGGCGCTGCGGGCGCTGGAATCCGGGGCGGCGCCCGACGTGCTCGTGACCGATGTCGGCCTGCCCGGCGGCCTCAACGGACGCCAGCTCGCGGACGCCGCGCGCGAACGGCACCCCGACCTGCCCGTGCTGTTCATCACCGGCTACGCCGGCAGCGCCCTGGAAGGCGGGCTGGACCCCGGCATGGCGGTCATCGGCAAGCCCTTCGCCCTCGACGCCCTCGCGGCCCGCGTGGCCACGATGCTGCGCGCGTGACGCGGACGCGTAGTTCCCCTGGCCTGTCCGGGGACGGCGCGCCCGTTCACGGCGCGAGCGACGTCGTTCCGGGGGTCGTCGTGCGGCGGTCCCGGGCGCGGCGGGAGAGGATGTTGAGGGCTTCCACTCCGCCGGCGAAGGCCATGGCGACGTAGACGAAGGTTTTCGGGACGTGGGCGCCGAAGCCTTCGCCGACGAGGACCATGCCGATGAGGACGAGGAAGGCGAGCGCCAGCATCACCACCGTCGGGTTCTTCTCCATGAACTTCGACAGGGCGTCCATCGAGAGGAGCATGACGCCGACGGAGACGAGGATGGCGACGACGATGACCCACATCACCTGGGTCAGCCCGACCGCCGCGAGGATGCTGTCCACCGAGAAGACCATGTCGATGAGGATGATCTGCACGATCGTCGCGCCGTAGGCGGCGGTGACGGCGTCCTTCGCATGGGCTTCCGCCTGGGAGTCGGGGTCCACGCGGTGGTGGATCTCCGTCACCGCCTTGCCGATGAGGAAGAGGCCGCCGGCGATGAGGATGAGGTCCTTCCAGGAGAAGGTGAAGCCCGCGACGGAGAAGAGCGGCTGGGTGAGCGAGATGAGCCAGCCGACGCCGGCGAGCATGCCGAGGCGCAGCACCACCGCGAGGCTGAGGCCGATGAGGCGGGCGGAGCGGCGGCGTTCCTCCGGCAGGCGGTTGGTGAGGATCGCGATGAAGACGAGGTTGTCGATGCCGAGGACCACCTCCATCCCGATGAGGGCGAGGAGGGCGACGATGAGTTCGGCGTCCACGGCGGGACATGTCCTTTCGGTGATCCGGCGGGGTGTATGGCCTCCCGGTCCCCGCGCGGGAAGGGGACCGGGAAGCGGCGCGGCCGATTGCGGCGGGTGCGGCGGGGTTCAGGCCCGCCGGGCGGCGGTGGCGAGCCAGACGCCGAGGAGGACGACGGCGCCGCCGAGGAGGATGCGGACGTCCAGCACCTCGCCCAGCAGCGGGGCGGAGACGAGGGCGGCGAAGACGGGCTGGAGGTAGCCCTGCATCGCCGCGTCCGTCACCCGCGCCTTCTGGATGAGGGAGAGGAACATCGTCAGCGGCACGGCGGAGGAGAGGATGCCGACCCAGAGGACCGCGGCCCAGATCGAGGCGGGCTGGTCGTACGAGCCGGGCGCGTCGAAGGCGAGCGAGAGGAGGCCCGCGCCGATCGCGGCGAACACCTGCTGCCCCGCGGAGAGGGCGATGGGCGAGCCGGGGCGGTAGCGCCGCACGTAGACGGTCCCCGCGGCGTAGGAGAGGGCGGTCGCGAGCATCATCGCCCCCGCCAGGAGGGTGGCCCCGCCGGACACCGCGTCGGGCCCGAGGATGACGGCGATCCCCGCGAAGCCGACCGCGAGCCCGGCGAAGGTGCGGCGCGTCGGCCGCTCCTCCGGCAGGACGAGGGCCGCGAGGAGGGCGACGAAGAGCGGCGCCGTGGACTGGATCAGCGCGGCCGAGGCGGCGGCGAGGGTGGCGAGCGCCGCCGCCGTCAGGATGTTCGGCAGCCAGCCGTTGGAGGTGCCGATGATCAGCCCGTTGCGCACGAAGCCGCCGCGCAGCGGCGTCAGCCCCCCCACCGCCCGCGCCCAGAGAAGCAGCGCGACGGCGGCGATGGCCCCGCGGACGAAGGAGAAGGCGAAGGGCGGCATCTCCGTCGCCGCGAGGCGCGTCACCGGGAAGGCGGACCCCCAGAGCGCGCCGATGACGAGGAGGCGCCACCACAGCGGCCAGCCCCGGAGCGGGGCGGCTTGCGGGGTCAACGGGCGGGCGCTGTCAGGACGGCGCGGGCGGTTCCGGACGGGGGTGCTGCGATCCGGGGAGGGGTCACCCGCGCCGCAGCGCCCGCAGGTTCGCCGCGACGCGGCGGCGGGACGGCCGCGCGGCGGCGGCCAGCACCGCCGCGGCGTCGGCGCCGCGGATCGCCGCCATGCCCGCATCCGTCCAGCCCTGCGCGAAGGCGCGCCCCTTCTCCATCGCCATCCCGGTCAGGACGTGCGGCGCCTCGTGCGGGGCGCGCAGCATGAGGTCGGCGCTGCGGAGGGCGAAGACCGTCGCCGCCTCCCAGGCGAACACGCCCCATGCGAACGGGCTCATCAAAGGGTCTTGAGGATCGCCTCGGCGGAGGACACGTCGAACGCCCCCGGCTGCTCGACGCCGAGATGCACCACCTTCCCGTCCTTCGCCACGAGGGCGAAGCGCTGGGACCGGAGGCCGAGGCCGCGCGCCGTCAGGTCCATCTCCAGCCCCAGGGCCTTCGTGAAGGCGCCGGAGCCGTCGGCGAGCATCACCACCTCCTCCGCCACGCCCTGGTCGCGCCCCCAGGCGCCCATGACGAAGGCGTCGTTGACGGAGACGCAGGCGATCATGTCCGCGCCCTTGCCCTTCAGCGCCGCCGCCCCCTGCACGTAGCCCGGCAGGTGCTTCGCGGAGCAGGTGGGGGTGAAGGCGCCGGGAACGCCGAACAGCACGGCGGTCTTGCCGCGGAACAGCTCGGCCGTGTCCACCTCCCGCGGCCCCTCCGCGGTCGCCTGCATGATCTTGACGGAGGGGATGGCGTCGCCGGTCTGGATGGGCATCGGGGGTCTCGGTCCGCGGGGGGGGAAGGGCGGGACGTCGGACGGCGCGGGGTCGGTGTCAACAGCGGGGTCAACAGCGGGGTCGACAGCGGGGTCGACACCGGCGCGAAGGCCCGGGGCGCCGCGGCCGGCTTGCGGGGGGCGGGCCCGGCGGCCATCTTTCCCGGCATGGCCCGCCGCGCGAAGGTTGCTCCCCCTCCCCCGCCGCCGCCCGAGGACGAGTCCGAGGGCGACGACGCCGTTCCCATGAACTTCGTCTCGGCCCGGATGATGTCGGAGGTGGGGGATTCCTGGCTCGCCGGCCAGATCCTCATCGCCATGCCTGGCATGGAGGATCCGCGCTTCTCCCGCTCCGTCATCTGCGTCTGCGCCCATTCGTCGGAGGGCGCGATGGGGATCGTGCTGAACCGCTCCATCGAGAACCTGACCTTCGACGACCTGCTGAAGCAGCTGGACGTCACGCCGCAGCCGCCGCAGCGCCGGATCGCGCTGCACGCCGGCGGGCCCGTCGAGGGCGGACGCGGCTTCGTGCTCCACACCGGCGACTGGTCGAGCGAGGGGTCGCTGCCGGTGGAGGGCGGCTACGCGCTGACGGCGAGCGTGGACATCCTCAAGGCCATCGCCTCCGGCGGCGGGCCGCGGGCGGGCATTCTCGCCCTCGGCTACGCGGGGTGGGGGCCGGGGCAGCTGGAGGGGGAGTTCACCGCCAACGCCTGGCTCAACGTCGGGGCGGATGACGGGATCCTCTTCGGCGAGGAGGACACCGACGCCAAGTGGCGCCGGGCGCTGGCGAAGCTGAAGGTGGACCCGCTGCTGCTGGTGGACGCCGCCGGCCGGGCCTGACGCGGCGCGGATTTCCCTTGCGCGCCGCCACCCCCGCAGCCTAATCCGCCGCCCGCGAGTAGAAGCGGCCAGGGCGTCACGCCCGGGGCATTGCTCCCACGGATGGTGGTCGAAGCGTTGCTCTCTCGTTCGTCAGACGGCGTGGCGCGTGGTCGGGTCCCCGGTGGCCCGGCGCTTGCCTCGCGCGTCCCGGCGGCGGGCACGCCCCGGCGCCACCCGGCCCCCGTCCCGCGATCCCGCGGCGCCGGACCACCGGAGTAGAAGCGACGGGTCGCCGATGCGGCGTCCCGACATTGCTCCCCGACCCGGGACGGCGACGCCGTCCCACCCTTGAGGAGACCACCATGTCCGCAGCGATGGATGCGCCCTACGCGCTGGAAGAACTGAACCGCGAACGCGCCTTCGGCGGCGAGGGCACGACGAAGGCTCGCGACGTCCCCGTGATCGACATGTCGGACTTCGAGCGCCGCAAGCCGGCGATCGCCGACGCCCTCTGGGCCGCCGCGACCGACACCGGATTCTTCCAGTTGTCGAACCACGGCATCCCGCAGGCCACGATCGACGAGGCCTTCGAGATGACGGCCCGCTTCTTCGCGCTGCCGCGGGAGACGAAGGCGCAGTATCCCATGGTGAAGGGCACGAACTGGGGCTGGGAATACAAGGCCCAAGTCCGCCCCTCCACCGGCACGCCGGACAACAAGGAATCCTTCCAGGTCACCGTCCCCCGCATGGCCGGCCTGTGGCCCACCGGCGCGGAACTGCCGGGCTTCAAGGCGACGATGCTCGCCTTCGAGCGGGCGAACTGGGCGCTCGGGATGAAGGTGCTGTCCTGCCTCGCGCTGAAGCTGGACTTCCCCGCAGACTTCTTCACGGACGCGCACGACCCGACCTCGCCGGAATACCAGTGCACCCAGCGCATGATCCACTACATGGGCATGGAGGGCGCGACGGAGGAGGATTTCCGCCAGATCCGCGCCGGCGCCCACACCGACTACGACTGCCTCACCATCCTGCACCAGCGCGCCGGCCAGGGCGGGTTGCAGCTGTGCCCCGGCAAGGAAGCGGCCCGGACGACGTCAGAGGGCGGCGAACTCGCCTGGACCGACGTGGAGCCGCTGCCCGGCGTCATCACCTGCAACATCGGCGACATGCTGACGCGCTGGAGCGACGACCAACTCCAATCCACCCTGCACCGCGTGCGGATGCCGAAGGCCGGGGAATACCTCGGCCCCCGCTACTCCCTGCCGTTCTTCTGCCAGGCGAACCGCGACGCGGTGATCCGGTCCGCGTCGGGGCGCTACGAGCCGATCACGGCGAAGGACTTCCTGCTGGGGCGGATCGCCGCGAACTTCGCGACGATCAAGGCCTGAGGGACGCGCCGGGCGGGAGAGAGGCCGTTCAGGCGTCCCATCCCTCCCGCGCCGGCACGGCCGCGCGCCAGGCCGTCAGGCGCTCGGCGTAGCGCTCCCCGGCCTCCGCCAGCGCCGCGTCGTCCAGCTTGTTCGCGCGATAGAGGAGGAAGGGGTCCGCCCAGGGCAGCCCGCAGCGGTGCGCGGTGGACTGCATCGGGCGCAGCAGGTCCTTCAGCGGGAAGAGGTTCACGCCCGTCGGCGCGTAGGCCTCCGGCACGTTGCCAGCCGTCGCGGCGACGAGGAGCGGTGTGCCGGACAGCCGCGCGCCCTCGGTCTTCGGGTGGACGTAGAACATCCGCGAGAGGACGAGGTCCATCCAGGCCTTGAGCGAGGGCGGCGTGGCGTACCACTGCACCGGATACTGGACCACGATCCGCCCCGCCGAGAGGACGCGCGCCACCTCCTCCTCCGCGTCGAAGTCGGCGTTCGGGCGAAGGGCCCCCATGTCGGCCACCTCCACCCCCGGGAGCCGCGCGACGGCGTCGGCGAGGGCGCGGTTGGCGCGGGACCGCGCGGGGTCGGGATGGAACATCATCACGAGGGTGTCGGGCATCGTCGGTCTCCTCCGGAATCCCGAAGGTGACGGCCGGGACGTCATCCTGCCAAGCGATGCTTCGTATGGCGTATCATCCGCCTCATGAATATCCGCGCGGTGGACCTGAACCTCCTTCCCGTCCTCGACGCCTTGCTGGAGGAGGCGCACGTCTCCCGCGCGGCGTCGCGGCTGAACCTGTCGCAGCCCGCGGCCTCGGCCGCGCTCGACCGCCTCCGCCATCTCCTCGGCGATCCGTTGCTGGAACGGGGGCGCGGCGGGATGCGGCGCACGGCGAAGGCCGAGGCGCTGCGCGCGCCGCTGAAGGACGCGCTCGCCGCGGTCGCGGCCGTCCTCGACCCACCGGCACCGTCGCTCGCCGCGCTCCGCGCGACGGTCCGGGTGACGATGGCGGACGCGCCCGCCGCGACCGTCATCGGGCCGCTTTACGCGCGCGTCGCCGCCGAGGCGCCGGGGCTCGACCTCGTCCTCCTTCCCTGGGCCGGCGCGGCGGCGGCGCTGGAGGCGCTGGCGAAAGGCGCCACGGACCTCGCCGTCTCCGTCCTCCCGGAGGCCGAAGCGATCCACCGCGCGGAACTCCTGCGGGAGGAGTACGTCGTCGCGATGCGGCGGGACCACCCGGCGGCGGGGGGGGAGGCGGGCCCCTTCGACCTGGACCGCTGGCTCGCCCACCCGCATCTCCTCGTCTCCCCGCGGGGGGAAACGCGGGGGCCGCTCGACGCGGCGCTCCTGGCGCATGGCCGCACGCGGCGGGTGGGGCTGGTGGTACCGAGTTTCCTCCTCGTCCCCGCGGCGCTCGCGGGGTCGGACCTCCTGGCGATGGTGCCGTCCCGCGCCCTGCCGCCGGAGGCCGCGGCGTCGCTCCGCCTCCTGCCCCCGCCCATCCCGGTGGAGGGGTTTCCCCTGCATCTCGCGTGGCACGCGCGCAGGCACGGCGACCCGGCGGTGCGCCACGTCGGGGGGCTGATCCGGGCGCTGCTCCGCGGCGACTGAGCCGGGCTACCCACGGCGCAGGTTCCACAGGTAGGGGTTCGGCCCCTGGAGCACGCCCGACAGGTCCGCGCGGAACGCCGTGCGCAGCACGAAGAGGCCCGTCGGCGCGAAGGGCACGCTCTCCGCCGCCGCGCGTTGCAGGTCGGCGAAGGCGACGGATTGCGCCGCGGCGTCAGGGGCGTCCAGCCAGCGGGCGACCGCCGCTTCCGCCGCGGCGTCGGTCGGCCAGCCGAACCACGCGCCCTCCCCGTTGCCGCGCGTGCCGACATTCAGCGCGGGGTTGGAGTTGGCCGCCGCGGGGAAGTTCGTCGGGTGGATGCTCCACCCCCCCGCCGACGGCGCCCCGCGGTTGTTGCGGCGGGCCAGCACCGCCGCCCAGTCCGTCTCCACCAGATCCACGTCGAAGCCGAGGCGGCGGCAGACATCCGCCACCAGCCGCCCCTGTGGCGCGATCGCCGCGAAGTCCACGGGGTTGAGGATGACGACCCTCGCGCCCTCCACCCCCGCCGCGCGCACCGCGGCCCGCGCCTCGGCGTCGGTGCGGGGCGTCGCGGCGTACTCCGTCACGCCGGGGATCGTGCAGGGGAAGTGCGCGCGACATTCCCGCCAGTCGCCGGGCATCGCGACGGAGGCCATGTGGTCGGATTGCGAGATGAGGTCACGCACCGCGCGCCGCGCGACGACGTTGTCGAACGGCGCGTGCAGGTGGTTGAACCGCATCACCCCGAGGAAGCCGAGGGGGTCGTAGACCTGCGTCCGCAGGTTGCGGTCCCGCTCCAACTGCGGGACGAGGTCGGGAAGCGGATACTCGATCCAGTCCACCTCCCCCCGCCGCAGCGCCGCCGCCGCCGTCGCGCCGTCCGGCAGGATGTGCCACTCCATCCTGTCGAAGTTTACGCGCTTGCCGCCGGACGCGCCCTCCGCCGGCTCGTCGCGCGGCACGTAGGCCTCGTTTCGCGCGTAGACGACGCGGGAGCCGGCGACGAACTCGCCCGCCACGAAGCGCCACGGCCCGCTCCCGATCACCTCGGGGATCGGCCGGTCCGGCGGCGTGTTCGCGATCCGCTCCGGCATGATGAAGGCGGGCGCGCCGGCGGGCTTGCTCAACGCCAGGAGCATCGCCGGGAACGGCCGCGTCAGCCGGATCGCGAGGGTGCGGTCGTCCGGCGTCCCCCACTCCGCGACGATCCGCGCGAGGATCGCCCCGAAGGTGTCCCGCGCCGCCCAGCGCCGCAGCGACGCGACGCAGTCCCGCGACGTGACGGGCGCGCCGTCGTGGAAGCGCAGCCCGTCCCGCAGCCGGATCGTCCAGGTCAGCCCGTCCGGGGAGACCTCGTGCCCCGCCGCCATCTGCGGGTGCGGCGCGAGCCGCGCATCGGTCGCGTAGAGCGTGTCGAACACGCAGAAGCCGTGCGTCGTGGTGATCGTGGCGATGGGGTTCAGCGGGTCCAGCGCCGCGAGCGCGGCCTGCGGCACGAAGCGCAGCGTGCGGGCGCGGGTGGCCTGCCCCAGCGCGGGCAGGGGGAGCGTCGCGGCGGTCGCGGCGGTCAGCCCCGTGGTCAGCCCGGTGGTCAGCAGGTGGCGGCGGCGCATCGCGTATCCTCCGTGCGCGGCACGGGGGACGCGGGGGCGGTGCGCAGGGCCCCGCGCGCGACCGCCCGCCGGCGCGCGGGGCGCACGGGAAGCGACGACGCGCGGGACGTCCGAACGGGCAAAGAGTCCACCGATCCCTACGCCGGTCCGAACCGGGTCAGGTTCCAGGGGTCGCGGGTTGCCCCGCCTCTCAGCCCGGAATGGGCTCCCCCCGATGTACGCCGCGGGTATCGCCCCGCCGCCCGCGCGATGCAAGGGTGCCCCGGGAGGCGCGGACCATGACGCGGGACGAGGCGGCCGCCTTCGCGCGGGGCTATCGGGACGGCCAAGTGCGGATGCGCGGCGCGGCCGAGGACGCCGCCCGCACCGTCGCCGTCCTCGCCGGCGAAGCGCGGGGCGAACGCGCCGCGGGCCGGGCGGAGGGGGCGCTCGCCGCCGAACACGCCATCCGCGCCCTCCCGGTCCGCGACCCGGAGAGCTGACCGCCCGGGTTGCGCCGCATCGCGCGCGGTACCGAAGATCGCGCGGCAACCAGGAAGGACACCTCCATGCGCGCCAGCCTCGCCCGTCCGGGCATCGCCCTCGGCGGCCTCGCCCTCGCCTTCGCCGCCGGCCTCCTCGCCGCCCGCGGCCTCCCCCACGCCGAGGCCCAGCCCGCCCCCGCCGCGGCCACCGCCATGACCCCGCGCATCGTCAACCTCATGACGATGACGGACGACGAGATCGGCCCCCTCATCCCCGGCACCGAACTCCGCTCCCGCACCCTCGTCGCCACGCGGGAGGGCACGGTCGGCGTCCAGTCCGGCAACGTGGTGAAGCACTTCCACGCCGACGCCGACGAGATCCAGCTCATCCTCGACGGCACCGGCTCCTTCTGGCTCGGCGACCGCGAGGTCACCGTCCGCCCCGGCGACCTCGTCATCATCCCCCGCGGCACCCACCACGCCGGATCGAACGCTACCACCGGCCGCTTCCGGGCGCTCGCCATCAAGCTGCCGCCGCAGC
Source organism: Roseomonas sp. (assembly GCA_964263755.1). Taxonomy (GTDB): domain Bacteria; phylum Pseudomonadota; class Alphaproteobacteria; order Acetobacterales; family Acetobacteraceae; genus Roseomonas. The sequence goes on from CAXVWQ010000411.1 coordinate 9,981, forward strand.
GGTCGGACGACACGGTGCGGGTGCCGTAGGGCCCGCCCCGGGCCCGGGCCGATGACGCGGCGGCCGGGCCACGCGGTGCGGGTGCCGCGGGACGGTCAGGGCGGCGGCGGGCCGGGACCGGGCGGCGGGTCGTCCCGCGCCACGCCGAGGCGGACCGCCGCCGCCCAGATCGGCCCGATCAGCAGGTTGCACAGCAGCGAGCGCGTGAGGTGGAAGCCGAGGACGAGCGGCACCGCGAGGTCCAGCGCCTTCGCCGTGATCGCCATCTCCGGCATGCCGCCCGGGGCCATGCCGAGTTCGACGGCGGCGGCCGGCAGCCCGGTGACGCGGGCGAGGGCCCAGGCGAGGAGGGCGAGGATGACCGAGAGCGTCAGCGTCCCGAGAACCGACATGGCCGCCAGCCGCCCGGAGGACAGAAGGAAGCGCCGGGAGAGCCGGAGGCCGAGCGTGCCGCCCATCCCGACCTGGGCGGCGTTGATGAGCCAGTTCGGCACGCCGGAGGGCAGCCATCCCGCCGCCGAGAGCGGGATCGCGAGGAGGCAGGGCCCGAGCATCCACGGGTTGGCCACCCCGATCCGCTCCGCCGCGAAGGCGACGGCGGTGCCGAGGGCGACGAGGAGGAGCAGCCCCGCGGGGTCGGTCGGCAGGCGCGGCACGGAATAGGCCCCGTCCGGCACGCCGGGGGCGATGACCGCGACGAGCGGCGGCACGAGGATGACGACGAGGCAGAGCCGCACCGTCTGGGAGAGGGTGACGGTCGGGACGTGCGCCCCGGACCGCGCCGCCAGCACGGCCATGAGGACCACGCCGCCGGGGACGGCGCAGAAGAACGCGGTCCGCCCGTCCACCCGGGCGAGCGTGGCGAAGAGGCGGGCGACGGCGAGGCCCGCGAGGATCGTCAGCACCCCCGCGAGGATCATCGCGGGGATGGCGGTGGCGATGGCGGCGATGACGGGGCCGGAGAAGGTCTGGCCGAGCCCGAGCCCGAGCCCGATCAGCGCGGCCTGCCGCACGCCCCCAGGGCGCGGGACGTCCCGGGTCCAGGTCAGGGCCGCGGCGCCGACCATCGCGCCGATCATCCAGGGCAGGGGAATGCCGATGAGGGCCGCCACGGCGCCGCCGCCGGTGGCGGCGAGGGCCGCGGGCAGGTGGCGGCGCGGCGCGGCCAGGATCCTGGCGGGGACGGGCATGGGGCGGCGGAGGATCGCGCCGCGACGGGCGCGGGTCAAACCGCGCGGCGTTACGCGAGCAGACCGAGAAGCGGGCTCGGCGCCGTGGCGGCCGAGCGCGAGGCGAGGCCCGTGACGTAGCGTTCCGCGATGCTCGCCGCGCGCTTCGGGTCGGCGAGGTCGGCGAGGTTCAGCCGCGACGTCACCGCGCGGGCCTGGGAGGTGACGTTCTGCACCGCGATGGCGTCCGGCAGGCCGAGCGCGCCGGTGACGACGCGGCGGAGCGCGGCATCGCCGAGGATCTCGTAGACGGAGGGCGCCTTGCCGGTCGCCGCGCGATCGCGGAGGTAGAGGGCGTCGGACAGCCCCGGCGTCGTCTCGTCCGCCTTCGCCCGCCAGCGGTAGGCGAGGTAGCCCTCCTCCAGCGTCGCCTGCACCGCCGGGTCGCGCAGCGCGTCCATCCCGCGGGACGCGAGGTTGAGCGTCTTCGCCGCCGCCTTCCACCGGGTGTCGGACAGGAGGTTGGCGACGCTGTCCTTCTTCGACAGGTCCGACGTCAGCGCCCGCGCCGCGAGCCCTGGCTTGTCCACCGCGTCGGGCAGGCCGAGGGCGGGGAGGAGGATCCTGGCCACCCGCGGGTCGCGCAGCGCCGTGGCCACGTCCTTCGCGCGGGAGACGGCGTCGCGGAAGCGGGCGAACTCCAGCTTCACCGCCGGGTCCTTCGCCATGGCCGCGACGCCCCTCTCCTGCGCGCCCGGCGCCGTGGCGCGGCGGAAGGCGGCGAGGGCCGCGGCGGGACTCGCGGCGGTGGTGGAGACCCCGCCGCCGAGGATCGCGAGCGCCGCCGCCGCGGTCACGCGAGGCCCGCCGCGATGCTCTCGTTCACCGCGATGAGGAAGTCGAGGTCGGGCTCCGCCGCCGTCATCTCCCGCAGCACCGTGTTGCCGACCGACATGATGGAGGCCCGCAGCGAGGCCGGCAGCGCGTTCGCCGGGTCCGCCACCAGCCCGCCGACGGCGAGCCAGAGGCGGCGGTTGTCCGCCACCGCCCGCGCCCGGACCGTCACCGCCTCGGCATCGAGCCCGGCGCGCAGGGCGCCGGTGACGCGGCGGAAGACGTCCGCCTCCGCGGCCCGCAGGGGCATGGCGGCGCGGGCCGCGCCGTAGGCCCCCGCCGCCCGCGTGCCCGCGACCCCCGGCGTCACGCGTCCGCCCTTTCGCGGCACAGGCCCCGGTCGTCATCGTCGTCGTCGCCGCCGGGCATCGGGTCGGCGCCACCGGCCCGCCGCGGCGGCGGCAGCCCCAGCACCGCCTCCTCGTGCCGCATGATGCGGCGGGCCAGCTTCAGCGCGATGTAGCCGTCATCCGACTCCGCCGCGTGCAGCGCGCGGTCGAGCATGGCGCGCACCATCCCCGACGTCGTCGCCTCCGAGAAGTCGGAGATGAGTTGGCGGGCGTCGTGCAGCCCGCCCTCCCGCTCCTCCTCCGTGCCGATGTAGGCGGTCTGCAGCGCGAAGTAGATGCGGCGGGCCGGGGTGTCGGCGGCGTCCGGCGGCAGGATCTGCTTGCCGAAGAGGAAGCGCGCCTTCGCCGTGAGTTCGATCCGCGTGCGGTTGCGGAACCGGATGGGCGCGCCGTTGACGACCATGAGGTCGCCCTGTCGCATCTCGAGGACCAGCGTGGACATGGATTCTCTGCCCCTTGGCGTTCTGTCGGTCGGGCGGAAGGGGGCGGCGCGGGGTTTTCCGCGCCGCCTTGGATGACGTCAGCGGAACAGGCTGACGAGCGTCTGCGGCGCCTGGTTCGCGATGCCGAGCGCCTGGGAGCCCAGCTGCTGCTTGATCTGCAGCGACTGGAGCCGCGCGCTCTCCTTCGCGAGGTCCGCATCCACGAGGTAGCCGATGCCGCTGTCGAGGGCGTCCACGCGTTCCTTGTTGTAGGAGATCTGGTTGTCGAGGTACTTGCTGTCGGAGCCGAAGGTGTTGAGCGAGGTGTTGATCGCCGCCATCTTCGTGTTGAAGTCGCCGGAGGTGCCGAGGGCCGTCACCGCCGCCGCGGCGTCGGTCGGCGCCGCCGCGATGATGAGGGTGCCCGCGCCGTCCACGCCCGTGAGCGTGTAGGTCGTCCCCAGCTCGTTCCGCGTCGTCGCGATGTTGCCGCCGCCCGACCCGGCCGCGGTGCTCAGCAGCGTCTTGCCGTTGTAGGTGGCGTCCGTCACGAAGTTCGTCACCTGCGCGCGGAGCGAGGTGTACTGCGCCGTGTACTGGGTCCGCTGGTCCGTGCTCAACCCGCCGTCAGCGAGCTTCACGAGGACGCCGCGGATGTCCTCCATCGTCTTCGAGACCTTCGTCAGGCCCGCGAGCGTCGTGTCCAGCACGCCCTTGACGCCGCCCATCTGCTCGTTGGCGGAGGTGAGGCCGGCGACGGAGGCGCGCACGGTCTGCGCCACGGCGAAGGCCGCGCCGTCGTCCTTCGCGTCGGCCACGCGCATGCCGGTGGAGATGCGCTTCTGCGTGACGCCGAGCGCGTCGTTCGTGCGGTTGAGGGACTGGAGCGCGACCTGGGCGCCCATGTTCGTGTTGACGGAGTTCAGGGCCATGTCATGCCCTCCTGTGGTGGGCCGGGGGCTCCCTCATTCCAGAGAGGACGCCCCGACCCGGCTACGGTCCGCATCCTGCGGTGTGAGAGGATCATGCGGGGCTTCACCCTAACGGCCGGTGAAGACCGCGGCCTTCACCGCAGGAAATTCGTGAGGGACAGTTCCGACAGCATCGCCAGCGCCTTCCACGAGGCCTCCAGCCGCGTCTTCGTGTCGGAGAGTTCGGTGAGCGTCGCCGCGAGGTCCACCTCCTCCACCGCCGCGAGCTGCCCGGAGAGGACGGTGCCGAGGTCGGCGTGACGCGCCCTCGCCGATTCGAGCCGCGACTCCACCATGCCGAGGGCGCCCTCCTCAGAGGCGAGGCCGGAGGCGGCCGCCTTCAGCGCGCCGCGGACGCCCGCCAGCACCCCGTCGAGGTCGGCGCCCGAGGTCGCCTGCCCCGGCGTCAGGCTCGCGAGCGTCATCAGGCCGCGCATCAGGTCGCGGGACCACGACCCCGTGGTCTCGCCGGAGGAGGTGACCGCGGCGTTGCGGTTGGCGAAGAGTCCGGTCGGGACCGAATCGCCATCCTCCACCAGCGTGGTGCGCCGCGACTCCGTCAGCCCGCGCGCGGGGTCGGAGAGGTAGGCGGAGAAGGGCGTCGTCCCCGCGGCGTTGCTGGCCGCCGCCGTCATCGTCGCGGCGTTCACGGTGGCCGCGTTCGCGCCCAGCCCCGCGACGGCGGCGGCGATCTGGGTGCCCATCCCCGTGGCCATCAGGTCCGTGCCGCCGGGGACCGGCGGGTTGCCCACGTCCGACCCGCCGAAGAGGAACTCCCCGTCGTGCCGCTCGTTCAGGAGCGTCGCGACCTCCCCCAGCGCGGCCCGGGCGCCGGCGGCGAGGGTCGTCAGCCGCTCCACGTCGCCGCGCGTCATCTTGCCGGCCTCGGCGATGAAGTCGGTCGTGAGGGTGGAGAGCCGCACCATCGCCGCGCCCGTCGCCTCCGCGCGGCCGAGCGCGCGCCCGAGCGACGTCCCGTGCGCGTCGCGCCGCGCGATCTCGCCGCGGAGCGAGATGGCGCGGGCCGCGTCGCTCCCGAGGTCGCCGTACAGGTCGCCCCGCCGCCCGTCCGCCGCCTGCGCCGTGAGGCGATCCATCCGCGCCCGGGTGACGGTCGAATCCGCCAGAAGTCGCGCCAGCGCGCCGGGTGCCAAGGCGGTGCCGGACAAGCCGCTCGTCGCCATCACCGCACCGCCTGGAGAAGCTGGTCATACATCGCCTGCACCGCGCCGATGATCCGGGCGTTGGCGGCGTAGGCCGTCTGCAAGGTCACCATCGCCGCCATCTCCGCGTCCACGTCCACGCCGGATTCCGTGCCGAACCGCTCCTCCAGCGCGTGCCGGAGCGAGGTGGCATGGCCCGCATCCTCCTCCGCCAGCGCCCGCAGCCCCGTCTGCCGCGCGACGACGGACGCGGCATGATCCGCCAGCGTGCGCGGCGAGGTGAGGGAGGAGGACAGGTCGCCCGCCGGCCCCAGCCCGCTCGTCGCGAATCCCGGATGCGGGTTGCCCGCCGACACGTTCGCGCCGAGCGCGAAGGCCAGCGCCCGGTCCAGCGCCGCGGTGAAGGCCGCCGGGCCGCCCGCGGGGTTCGGCGTGAAGGCCGTGGCGCCCCCCGGCGCGCCCGCCACCGCGTGGGTGCCGTCCCGGATGCCCCGGGGATCGGCCCGGATGCCCGGGTTCACCGTCACGGTGCCGGCGAAGCCGATCCAGCCGCCGGTGGAATGCGGCGTCGCGGCGTCCGGCACCGCGCCCGTCCCGTCGGTGAACAGCCGCATCCCCTGGGCGTCGAACCGCGCCGCGAGGTTGGCGGCGCCGACATCGATTTCCCCGGCCATCAGCGGCAGCGTCCGGTCCCGCAGTTCCGCGAGCGCCGCGAGCCGTCCGCGGCCGAGCGAGGCCGTCACGTCCGTTCCCCCGAGCATCACGCCCGGCAGCACCCCGCCGGCGCCGTGGTAGGCGTTCGGCCCGACGGTCGCGGGCGCCATGCCGAAGGCGTCGCGGTCCGGGTGCAGCGGCAGCACCAGCCCGCCGCGCCCCAGCAGCATCACCCCGCCATCCGCCTGCTGGATCGTGCGGACCTCCATCAGGTCCGACAACTCCGCGATGGCCGCGTCCCGCTCGTCCTGGAGCGACGCGGTGGAGGCCCCGGCCGCCGCGAGGGGCCGCACGCGCTCGTTGATCGCGGCCACGCGGCGCAGCGCGGCGTTGAGCCGCTCCACGCCCTCCACCATCCCGTCCTGCGCCGATTGCCGCGCCGTGCCGATGGCGTCGGAGACGGCGTTGTAACGGCGGGCCAGCGCATCCGCGGCGTTGACCACCGCCGCGCGCGGCAGTTCCTCCACCGGCGCCGCGTTCGCCGCGACGAGGGCGTCCCGCAGCGCGTTCGTCAGGTCGCCGACCGATTCCCCCGCCTCGGGCCGGCCATGCGCCAGCTCGACGTCGCGCAGGATGCCGGCGCGCGCCGCCGCCGCCGCGGTGGCCGCCCGGGACGCACCGATGGCCGAGACGAGCGCCCCGTCCACCTCCCGCCGCGCCGCGAGCGAGCGCACGCCCCCGGACGTCCCGTCCGCCTCCCTCGCCCGCCCCGCCACCGCCTGGCGGGTGCGGCCGGGCGTCGCGGCGTTGGCCACGTTGTCCGCGGAGGCCGCCATCCCGCGGTTCACGTGGGCCAGCCCGCCGCGCGCGATGGAGAGGGCGAGGTCGAGGCTCATGATCCGGCGATCATCCTGGCGTGAGGCGGGTTAAGGCCGCCTTACCGCCGCATGTTCACCGTCTCCTGCAGCATCTCGTCCGTCGTCGTGACGATCTTCGTGTTCGCCGTGTAGGCCCGCTGCGCCAGGATGAGCTTGGAGAACTCGGAGGCGATGTCCACGTTCGACCCCTCCAGCGAGTTCACCACGAGCTTGCCCGTGCCGATGGAGGACGCGTCGCCGATCCGTGCGTCGCCGCTCTCGATGGTCCGCTGGAAGGCCTGCCCGTCCATGCGCTGCAGCTTGTCGGGGTCCGAGAAGCCGACGATCGGCACGCGCCCGATCGTGCGGATCTGGCCGTTGTCGTAGTTCACCGACAGGTCGCCGTTCTCGCTCAGCGCCACGCCGGAGAAGGAGCCGAGGGGGATGCCGTTCTGCTCGAGGCTCCGGACGGAGAAATCATCCGTCGCGTACTGCGTCAATCCCGTCGCGCCGTGGAACGTGCCGAGATTGAGGGTCATGGTCTGCACGCCGGATCCGAAGTTGGCGTCGAAGGAGATCGTCGCGGGGTTGCCCGCCCCGGTGTTCAGGCCAGTGAGACCGGTCGATGCGCCGAACGCGCCGATGGTGCCGTCCGGGGTCGCCGGGGCCGGCGGGGGTGCCGGGGGCGCGGCGTCGCCGAAGCGCACCTCGATGCTGCCGAGCGCGGGCGTCGTCGCGGTCGGCGCGTCGAGGGAGAGGCTCCACACGTTGTTCGCGCCTCTCGTCCAGGTCATGTCCACCGCGTGCTGGCGCCCCAGCGCGTCGTAGACCTGCATCTGGGCCGAGGCGGTGCCGGTGGCGCTGGCCGCGGGGAGGTTGCCGGCGAGGGCGACGTTCGTCGTCGCCACCGGGTTGAACACCGACTGGTCCACCCGCATCGGCACGAGGCGCGCGCGGTCCAGTTCGCCCGCGGTGTTCGTCCCCCAGCCCTGCAGGGTGTAGCCCTGGCCGTTCACGAGGTAGCCGTTGCGGTCCATCCGGAAGTCGCCCGCGCGGGTGTAGAGCGGGTTGGGATCGAAGGCCGGCTGCCCGTTCACCGCGCCGCGCTGCGCCGCCACGGCGAAGAAGCCGCCGCCCGCGATCGCCATCGCCAGCGGGTTCTCGGATTGCTGGATCGTGCCCTGGATGGAGTGCGCGTAGTCCGGCCGCGCCTGCACGGAGCCCGGCATGTTGGTGCGCAGCGTGGAGCGGGTGACGTAGGAGACGAAGTTCGTGTCGGTGCGCTTGAAGCCGACGGTCTGGGAATTGGCGACGTTGTCCGCGACGTGGCCCAGCGCGCGGGACTGCGCGGAGAGGCCGGAGATCGCGGTGGTCATGGAGGCATAGAGGGACATGGGGGGCCGTCTCTCCGTCAGGGTTCGCGAGAGGGGTGAACGGCAACGCGCGTGCCAGCGGTCCGACGGGGTCTGACCGGTACGGCCTGCCGGGCGGGCGGCAGGGCTTGCCGGGCGAGGGGATGTTTCCGCCCTGTCGAACCCGCGGCGGGGCTGGCAAGCCGCTTGCGCCGGGGCGCGCGGCGGGTGGTCCGCGGCGGGACGACATGGATTCGGTGGCGACGATGGCGGGCGCGGGAAGCACGGCGGGGGTCGCACCCGCCGGCCCGGGCGCACGGCCCGCCGTCGCCTTCTCGGCCGTGCTGGGCGACGCCCGCGCCGCGGCGGGCGGCGTCGGTCCTCTCCCCGTCACGGGCGCGCCGGGATCGGGCGCGCCGGGATCGGGCGAAGCGGCGACGGCCGCGCCCGCCACCCTCCCGCCGATGGCCGAAGCCCTCGTCGCCGCCGCCCCGGCCGCGGCGCCCGTGCCGGACGGGACGGTTCCTTCCGAAGGGCCGCCCGACGGCCCGGCAACCGGCGCGGCCGAAGCGGCGGCCGTGGCCGTCATCGCCGGAGCGACGCCGGCCGTGGCCGACGCGCCGCCGCCCCGCGACGCGCCCTCCGAGACCCGGGCATCGGACCCACCGTCGATCGAAGCGTCCGCGGCCGCCGTGGGGACGGAGGGTGGCGATGCGACCACCGCCCCGCCCCCGGACGCCGCGGCCGGCGGACGCGCGCCGGGTGACGGGACCGGAACGATGCCACCCCCCCTCGAAGCACCGCCGGGGGCCGGGCCGTCCCGGGCGGCGACGGTCCTCGACCCCACCACGCCGGGACCCGTCGTCCCCGCCCACGCGCCCGGCGGCACGGGCCCCGGCACCACGGGACCACGTGCCGTGGGACCGACCGGTCGGGATCCCGCCGTCACGGGCGCGACCGCGATCGCGACGCCGACGGTCGCGCCCGCCCCGCCCGCCCGTGCGCGGCCCGCCCCGGCGGCCGCGGGCTCCGAGGTCGCGTCCGCCCCCGCGGAAGGCGTCGCCATCGATGCGCCGCGCGAGGCTCCC
>CAXVWQ010000412.1:0-21500 GCA_964263755.1 Roseomonas sp.
GGGGGAGGAAGGGCAGGCGCTGCTGCAGATCATCCTCCTCGGGCAGCCGCAGCTGCGCCGCACGCTGTCGAGCCCCGACCTTGACCAGCTGCGCCAGCGCGTCCTCGCCTCCTACCACCTCGCGGGCATGTCGGCGGAGGAGACGCACGCCTACGTTGAGCATCGGCTCCGCGCGGTGGGGTGGGAGGGGCGCCCGGACTGGGAGCCCGGCGCGCTCGACAGCGTGCATCGGCACTCCGACGGCATTCCCCGCCGGATCAACCGCCTCTGCTCGCGCGTGCTGCTCGCCGGCGCGCTGGAGGAGGCCGCGACCCTGTCCTCTGACATGGTCGAGGTCACGGCGCGGGAACTCGACACCGACCTCGGCGCGGGGGTCGTCGGCGACAGGAGACGGGACGGGCCGGAGACGGAGGGCGAACTCATCGCCCTCGCACACCGGATGTCCGCGATGGAGGGCGCGGTGGGGCGCCACGACCGCGTCCTCGGGCGGCTGGGCGACCTGATCGGCGTGTCCGGCAGGTCGGACCGATGACCTCGTCGGCTCCCGTCCGCAACGCCATGAGCGTGGACGTGGAGGACTGGTTCCAGGTCCAGGCCTTCGCGGGCGTCATCCCGCGCGACGCCTGGGCCGGCTTCGCGCCGCGCGTCGAGGCGAACACGGACCGCGTCCTCGGCGTCTTCGACCGCGCGGGCGTGCGCGCGACCTTCTTCGTCCTCGGCTGGGTCGCCGAACGCCACCCCGCGCTCGTCCGGCGTATCGCCGCGGGGGGGCACGAGATCGCGAGCCACGGCCACGGCCACGAACTCGTCCACCGCATCGGCGAGGCCGCGTTCCGCGCCGACGTGCGCCGCGCGAAGGGCGTGCTGGAGGATGCGGCGGGCATCGCCGTCAGCGGCTACCGCGCGCCGACCTTCTCCATCACGCCCCGCCTTACGCCCTGGGCGCACCGCGTCCTCGCGGAGGAGGGGCACGCCTACTCCTCCTCCGTCTTCCCGATCCGCCACGACCTCTACGGCGCCCCGGACGCGCCGCGCGCGCCGCACCGCCCGCACGCGGACGGGGTGACGGAGGTGCCGATGACGACGGTGCGCGCCCTCGGCCGCAACCTGCCCTGCTCGGGCGGCGGCTGGTTCCGCCTCGTCCCCTACGCCGCGTTCCGCGCGGGGCTGCGGCGGGTGAACCGCGCGGAGGAACGGTCGGGCGTCTTCTATTTCCACCCCTGGGAGGTGGACCCGGGACAGCCCCGCGTGCCGGAAGCGCCGCGCCTGTCCCGCTTCCGTCACCGCGTCGGCCTCGGGACGATGGAGGGGCGGCTGGAACGCCTCCTCCGCGACTTCTCCTGGGGCCGGATGGACGAGGTCTTCGGCCTCTCCGCGGCGGGGGCGTAGCGCCGTGGCCGTCCGGGTGCGCCCGCTGGAGGCGGCGGAGGAGGGGGCGTGGGACGCGTTCGTGCGCGCGTCGCCCGATGCGACCTTCTTCCACCTCTCGGCGTGGCGGCACGTCATCGCGGGCGCGTTCCGCCACGCCACCCACTACGCCGTCGCGGAGCAGGACGGCGCGGTCGTCGGCGTCCTGCCGCTCGCGCGGATGCGGACGCTGCTGTTCGGCGACCTCCTCGCCTCCACCCCCTTCTGCGTCTACGGCGGCCCGGTCGCCGCGACGCCGGAGGCCGCGACGGCGCTGGAGGACTACGCGCTCGACCTCCACCGCAGCACCGGCGCGGCGTGCCTCGAGTTCCGGCGCCGCGACGCGCCCGATGCGGGCTGGGACCAGCGCCCGCCGCTCTACTGGACCTTCCGCAGGCCGATCACGGGGAACGCGGACGCCGACATGAAGGCCATTCCACGCAAGCAGCGCGCGATGGTGCGGAAGGGTCTGGCGAAAGGCCTCGTTTCCGTCAGTGATTCCGACACGGACACGCTGCACCGGGTGTATGCGGAGAGCGTCCGCAACCTCGGGAGCCCCGTTTTCCCCCGGCGCTACTTCCGACTTCTCGCCGAGGCCTTCCCGCAGGAGCACGACGTCACGACCGTGCTGCACGAGGGACGGCCGGTGGCGTCGGTGCTGAACTTCCACTTCCGGGACGAGGTCCTGCCCTATTACGGCGGCGGCACGGCGGCGGCGCGCGGGCTCGCCGCGAACGACGTGATGTACTGGGAGGTGATGCGCCGCGCGGGCGCCGAGCGGGGGGCGCGGCTGTTCGACTTCGGCCGCTCCAAGTCCGACACCGGCGCCTTCGCCTTCAAGCGCAACTGGGGCTTCGAGGCGTCGCCGCTGCATTACGGCTACCGCCTGCGTCCTGGCGCGACGCTGCCGGAGAACAACCCGAAGAACCCGAAGTTCGCGGCCTTCATCTCGCTGTGGCGTCGGCTGCCGGTCGCGGTGGCGAACCGTCTCGGGCCGCCGCTCGTGCGGGGCCTCGGCTGATGTCGCGCCGTCTGCTGTTCCTCTGCCACCGGCTGCCCTACCCGCCGGAGAAGGGCGAGAAGATCCGGGCGTGGCACATCCTCGACCACCTCGCGCGGTCCTGGGACGTGGAACTGGGGTGCCTCGTGGATGACCCCGCCGACCTCGACCACCTGCCGGTCCTGCGGGATCGCTGCGCGGCGGTGACGTGGCGGCCGGTGACGCGCCGCGTCCAGGCCGCCCGGGCGATGCTCCGCGCGCGGCCCGGCGCGCCGCTCACCCTCGGCTGGTTCCACGAGCCGGGCCTTCATGCCTGGGCGCGTGAAGGCCTGGCGGCGGGCCGTTACGGCGCGGTCTTCGCGTATTCCTCGGCGATGGCGCCCTACGCGTCACTCCCCCCCGCGTTCATCGACCCGCCCCGCCGCATCCTCGACATGGTGGACGTGGATTCAGAGAAGTGGCTCGCCTACGCCGCCGACGCGCGCGCGCCGATGCGGCAGGTCTGGGCACGAGAGGCGCGCACCCTTCTCGCCTACGAACGCCGAGCCGCCGCGGCGTTCGACCTGACGCTGTTCGTCACGGAGGCGGAGCGGGACCGCTTCCTCGAACTCGCGCCGGAAGCCGCGGGACGGGCGGACTACCTCGAGAACGGCGTGGACCTCGGCCGCTTCGACCCGCGCGCGGAGCATGCGCGGCCGTTCGGCCCGGGCGCGGCGATCGTGTTCACCGGCACGATGAGCTACCGCCCGAACGTGGACGCCGTGACCTGGTTCGCGCGCGAAGTGCTGCCGATGGTCCGGCGGCGGCATCCCGGCGCCGTGTTCCACGTCGTGGGCGCGGACCCGGCGCCGGCCGTCCTCGCCCTCGCGCAGGAGCCGGGCGTCCACGTCACGGGCCGCGTGCCGGACGTGCGCCCCTACCTCGCCCATGCCGACGTGGTGGTCGCGCCGCTGCGGATCGCGCGCGGCGTGCAGAACAAGGTGCTGGAGGCCATGGCGATGGCCCGCCCCGTCGTCGCCTCGCCCGGCGCGCACGAGGGCGTGCGCGCGCAACGCGGACGCGACCTCCTCGTCGTGGAAAGCGTCGAGGAGACGGCGCGGCGCGTGACGGAGGTGCTGGACGGGGTACATCCCGGTCTCGGTGCCGCAGGGCGGGCCGCGGTCGAGCGGGGCTACGACTGGGCCACCGCGCTCCGGCGGCTCGACGCCATGATGGGTGACGACCTGCGGCTCGCCGCGGAGTGACACGCAGGGACATTCGTCGGAGCGTTTGACATCGCCGCCGCACGTTCGGCGGATGCGACGACAGCGCGTTGTAAACATGATCGATTTCGGCATGGCACGCGCGTTGCCATACCTCACGAACAGCGAAGGGGACATCACCCGTGGCGACCTATCTCGTGACCGGCGGTTGCGGATTCATCGGCTCCCATCTCGGGGAAGCGCTCGTCGCACGCGGGGACGCGGTGCGCGTGCTCGACGACCTCTCCTCCGGCTCGCTCGCCAACCTCTCCGTCGGCGCCGCCCTCGTCCGCGGCGACGTCGCCGAGGCCGCGACGCTGCGCGACGCGATGGAGGGGGTGGATGGCTGCTTCCACCTCGCCGCCATCGCCTCCGTCGAGCGCGGCGTGCGCGATCCGCTCGGCGCGCACCGCGTGAACCTCACCGCGGCGGTCGGCGTGCTTAACGAGGCCGCGCGGCGCGGCATCCCCGTGGCCTACGCCTCCTCCGCCGCCGTATACGGCGACGCGCCGCACCTGCCGCTCGACGAGGAGTGCCGTCCCCAGCCCCTCTCGGCCTACGGCGCGGACAAGCTGGGCTGCGAGGGGCACGCGCGCGCCGCGGGACTCGCGCACGGGCTGCGGAGCACGGGGCTGCGGTTCTTCAACGTGTTCGGGCCGCGCCAGGATCCGCGCTCCCCGTATTCCGGCGTGATCTCGATCTTCTGCGACCGCTTCTCCCGCGGGGAGGAGGTGATGATCTTCGGCGACGGGGCGCAGACCCGCGACTTCGTCTACGTGGCGGACGTGGTCGCGGCGCTCCTCGCGGCGATGGACCGTGCCTCGATCGAGGCGCCCGTCCTCAACGTCTGCTCCGGCGACCCGACATCGGTGACGGACCTCGCGGCGCGGATCGCGGCGCTCTGCGGCGTGCCGCTCCGCGTCCGCTCGCTGCCTCCGCGGCGGTCGGAGGTCCGGCACTCCCTCGGTTCGCCGGCGCGCGCCCGCGCGACCCTCGGGCTGGGGGGGACGACGCCGCTGCGGACCGGGCTGGCGGCGACGCTGGACTGGATGCGGGGCGTAGCATCTTCCGACGCGGCAGCGCGCCTCGCGAGTATCCGGGCCCCTTACCCGGAAAGCCCGTTCACCAGCCCGGCGATGACCGCCCAGAGCAGCATGGATGCCGCGAGGATGACGAGCGCCGCGACGGGCCAGGGAGACCTGCCCCCCGCCCGGGCCGGGCGCGGAGGCGCGTCGCAGGCGGCGGGCGAGACGCCACCCCGCAACGAACCGGGCTCGGCGACCCCGTCCTTCGCCGCCCTGTCCGGGTCGCGAAGGTAGTGGGACTTCATCGCGTGTCCTCTCCCTCGGCCGCGTCCGGGGCCGTCCGGCGCCGGTTCGCCGGCTCCGTTCCCATGTTGGCACGACGCACGGTCCCGCCAGGGGAGTCAACTCGGGCAGGGGGTGAACGAGATCGGTTTCAGAACGTCGCGTCGCGCTCTCCGATGCCGAGGGGGAGCGGGACGTCGTCGAATCGCCGCCCCGCCCCCGAGGCCGCCCGGCGGTTCCTCCATGCCCGCGCGGGAGCGCCCTGAGCCGTGGACCTCGGGTCGGGCGGGATGGGCGGCATGCCGGGGGAGGGGGCGCCCGGCGTCGCGGTCTTCGCGCGGAACGAGGCGGCGTCCCTCGGCGGCTGCCTCCGGGCCATCGCCGCGGCGGTGGACGGGACGGGGGCCGAGGTTTCGGTCGTCCTCAACGGCACGACGGACGACTCCGCCGCCGTCGCGGAGCGGGCCATGCGGGGGTGCGCCCTGCGCGGGCGGGTGTGGCTCATCCCGCACGGCGACAAGTCGAACGCCATCAACCAGTACCTCCACGCCCTCTGCCCGCGCGCGCCGCTGCACGTCATGGTGGACGGCTACGCGGTGGTGGAGCCGGACGCGATCCGACGGCTCTCGGCCCGGCTCGCGCGGGCTCCCTCGGCCCTCGCGGCGGCGGCGGTGCCCGGCTCCGGGCGGGGTGCGGAGGCGGTGCGGCGGGACATGCTGGCGCATCCGAAGCTGCACGGCTCGCTCTTCGCCCTGCGCGGGCGCTTCGTGGAGCGGCTGGCGGAGGCGGGGCTGCGGCTGCCGGTCGGCCTCTATCGCGGCGACGGGCTGCTCGGTTCCTTCGTCATGCACGCGCTCGACGCCACGGGAAGCGCCTGGAACCCCGAGCGCGTCGCGGTGGAGCCGCGGGCGACCTGGACCGTGCGGCCGCTGCAGCCCTGGCGTCCGGGCGACGTGCGGCGGCAGCTGCGTCGCCTCGTGCAGCAAGCGCGCGGCCGGCTGGAATCCGCCGCCATCCGGCACGTGATCTACCGCGAGGGGGGAGGGGGCTTCGCGGCCCTTCCCCCCCACGCCGACCGGCTCATCCTCGACTGGCTCGCGGCGGAGCCGTCCGCGGCGCCCTCGCCGATGCGGGAACCGCTCGCGGCGGTCGCGCTGCGCCGGGTGCACCGCGCCGCGCGGCCGACCGCCGCGGACCTGCTGCCGCGCCTCGCGGCGACGGTCGGCGCGTGAGGGAGGCCTGACGATGCGCCGTGTCCTGCACGTGCTGAAGATCCACCGCCCCGACTTTTCGGGCGAGGGCGTGTTCCTCGAACGCTCCTCCGCCGCAATGCATGAACTGGCGCCGGGCGTGGCGCATGACCTCCTCGTCACGCACACCCCGCGGCCCGCCGACCCGTCCTCCGTCCCCTCCTGCCCGACGCTCGGCCGCGTGGACCACCTCACCGATCGACCGCTCGGCGCCGTGCGGCACGAGGCCGCGCTCGTCCTCTGGTTCCTCCGGAACCTTCGTCGCTACGACGCCGTGCATTTCCGCACCCACGCCGACTGGTACTTCCTCACCTACCTCCTGACGCGACTCTCCTGGCGGCGCCTCATCCTCTCGGCCACGCTCGACGACAGCCTTCCCGTGCTGGCACGGCAGTACAGGCCATCGCTGCGGAGGATCGCGGCGCGCGCGTTCCGGCTGTTCGACGCCTACGTCTCCATCTCCCCGAAGCTGCTGCGCGAGACGCTCTCGGCGGGCGCCGACCCCGCCCGGTGCCACCTCGTCCCCTGCGGCGTGACCGCGACGCCCCAGCCGCCGGAGGCCCGGGGGAGCGTGCGGGCCGGCATCGGCGCCGGGCCGGCCGATCCCGTGCTGCTGTTCATCGGCGGCCTCTGCCGCCGGAAGGATCCGGGCTTCCTCGTCGAGACCTTCCCGGCCGTGCTCGCGGCGGCGCCGGACGCCCGGCTCGTCCTCGTCGGGCCGCCGCTGGAGCCGGACACGGTCGCGGAGCTGGAAGGCCGCGTCCGCGCGTTCGGGTTGGAGACACGGGTGACGATCATCGCGCGGCACGCGGACCCGCATCCCTGGTTCGCCGCCGCGGACGCCTTCGTCTTCGCGTCACGGCTGGAGGGGTTCGGCACGGTCGTGCCGGAGGCGATGGCGCACGGGCTCCCGGTCGTCGCCCGGCGCCTTCCCGGGGTGAACGACGGGATCGTCGTGGACGGCGAGACCGGCATCCTTTTCGACGGTCCGCGGGACTACGTCGCCGCGGTCGCGCGGCTGCTGGGCGACCCCGCGCTGCGCGAGCGGATGGGGGCCGCGGGCCGCGCCGTCGCGCGCTCGCGCTTCGGGATGCGGGAGGTCGCGCGACGCTATCTCGCGATCTACGGGATGGACCCGGCCGACGCCCCGGGCCGCGACGCGGCGCCTGTGGCGGGCGTCGCCGCGGGCGCGCGCCGCTGGTTGTCGGCCATCGCCCGGCGGCGTGCGCCGGCCACGGGACGGGCCGGGTAGGTGACGACGGCGGCCCTCTTCGGCGCGCTCGCGCTGCCGCCGCTGCTGCTCGTCCTCATGGGGCTGGGCGGGGTGGCGGCGGCGTGGCGGGGCTGGCGGCCGGGTCTCCTCGTGGCCGCGATCGCGGGCACGGGGCAACTCGTCCTCGCGACACCCGTCGCGGCAGGGTTGCTCCTCGCCTCGCTCCACCTCCCGCCCGCACCGGACGTCGTGCCGGGCGCGATCGTCGTCCTCGGCGCCGACGCCGCGCGTGCGGCCGGCAGGACCGAGGTCGGGCCACTGACCCTCGAACGCCTCCGCGCCGGGGCGGCCCTGCACCGCCGCACCGGCCTCCCGCTCCTCGTCACCGCGGGGCCGAACGCGCCGGGCGAGGAGCCGTTGGGGTACGCCATGGCCCGCTCGCTCGCGGAGGATTTCGGCACGCCCGCGCGCTGGACGGAGGCGGCGGCGCGCGACACCCGCGACAACGCCGTCCTCGGCACCGCCAGGCTGCGGCAGGACGGGATCACGGCGGCCCACCTCGTCACCCACGCCTGGCACATGCCTCGCGCGGCCGCCGCCTTCGCCCGCGCGGGGCTGCCGGTGGTGCCTGCGCCGCTGCGGCCGGATCGGCTGCCCGGAGGCGGCGCGGGAGACTGGCTGCCGCGCGCGGACCACCTCGCGGGAAGCTGGTTCGCCCTCCGCGAATGGGCCGGGAGGCTCGTCTATGCCCTTCGAGACTGAACGGCGGCCGGGACGCGCCACGGACGCGGAGATCGCGGCATGAGGATCCTTTACAGCCACCGCATCGGCTCGCGCGACGGCCAGGGCGTGCACCTGGAGGAGATGGTCGCGGCCCTGCGCGCCGAGGGGCACGAGGTGCTCGTCGTCGGTCCGCCCTCCTACGGCCAGGGCGGCTGGGGCGGAGACAGCCGGGCGGTGTCGCTCGCGCGGCGCCTCCTGCCGGGGGCGGCGGGGGAGGCGGCGGAACTCGCCTACAACGCCGCTGCCTACCGTCGCCTCGCCCGCGCCGCGCGGGACTTCGCCCCGGACGTGATCTACGAGCGCGCTAACCTCTTCCACCTCGCGGGCGCCCTGCTGTCGCGACGCCTGAACCTCCCGCTCCTGCTGGAGGTCAACGCGCCGCTCGCGGAGGAACGGGGCCGCCACGGCGGCCTCCGCCTCGCCCGGCTCGCCCGCGCGGCCGAGGGTTGGACGTGGCGCGCCGCCGACCGCGTCCTGCCGGTGACGGAGGTCCTCGCCGTGCACGTCGCCGCGGCGGGCGTGCCGCGCGCGCGCGTCACCGTCATCCCCAACGGCATCCGCCTCTCCGACTTCCCGGAACCGGCGCGGGGAGAGGCGGGCGGAACGCTCACCCTCGGCTTCGTCGGCTTCGTGCGCGCGTGGCATGGGCTGGACCGCGTCGTGCGCGGCCTCGCATCGTGGAGAGGGTCGCCCGCGCTGCATCTCCGCGTCGTCGGCGACGGGCCGGCACGGGAGGGATTGGAGGCGCTCGCGGCTTCCCTCGGCGTCGCCGACCGCTGCACCTTCGACGGCGCGGTGGACCACGCCGACATCCCCGGCCTCGTCGCCGCCTTCGACGTCGCGCTGCAGCCGGCGGCGGTGGACTACGCCTCGCCCCTGAAGGTGTTCGAGTATATGGCCGCCGGCCGCGCCATCGTCGCGCCGGACCAGCCGAACCTGCGTGAGGTGCTGGAGGACGACCGCACCGCCCTGCTCTTCGACCGGTCGGACGAGGGTGCCCTCTGGCGCGCGGTGGCGCGCCTCGCGGAAGACCCGGCGCTGCGGGCACGCCTCGGTCACGCCGCACGGGCGGAGGTCTTCCGCCGCGACCTCACCTGGGCGGGCAACGCGCGGCGCGTCGTCGCCCTCGCGGAGGCGGAGATCGCCCGGCGCGCGGGACGTCCCGCGCCCGTCGCTCCCTCGGTGGCCCTGTCGTGAGGGCGACGCCCGCTCCCCTCCTCCTGCACGTCTTCCCCTCTTTCGCGACGGGGGGCGCGCAGGTCCGGTTCTGCGCCGTCGCGAACCGTTACGGGTCGCGCTGGCGTCACGCGGTGGTCGCGCTGGATGGGAAGCACGACTGCGCGGCATTGTTCTCCCCCGACGTGCCGGTGGACATGATCGCCTCGCCCGCCCGGCCTGGCGAGACGTTGCGGAATCTCCTGGGCATCCGCGGCCTCATTCGGCGGCTGCGGCCGGACGCGCTCGTGACGAGCAACTGGGGCAGCATGGACTGGGTGATGGCGGACGTCCTGCCGCCCCGCCTCCCGCACCTTCACACCGAGGACGGCTTCGGCCCGGAGGAGAGCGCGGGCCAGAAGCCCCGCCGCGTCCTCGCGCGCCGCGTGCTGCTGCGGCGGAGCACGGTCGTCCTGCCCTCGGAAACGCTCCTGCGCTCCGCGACGGAGATATGGCGTCTCCCGCCGGACCGGCTGCGTCACATCCCGAACGGGCTGGACCTCCGACGCTTCCGTCCCGACGGACCGTTGGCCGAATTCCGCATCCCGGGGCCCGGCCCGCTCGTCGGCACGGTCGCGACGCTGCGGGAAGAGAAGAACCTTGCACGGCTTCTCCGCGCCATGACCCTCCTCCTCGCGGACGGCACCGCGATGCGGCTCGTGATCGTCGGGGACGGGCCGGAGCGGCAATCCTTGGAGGCCCTCGCGGCCGATCTCGGCATCGCGCATCTCGTCCGCTTCGCGGGCGCCATCCGAGACCCCTCCGACGCCTACCGGGCATTCGACGTCTTCGCCCTGTCCTCCACGACGGAGCAGATGCCGTTCTCGGTGCTGGAGGCGATGGCGACGGCGCTGCCCGTGGCGGCGACCGACGTGGGCGACGTCCGCACGATGCTCGCGCCGGAGAACCGGGAATGCCTCGCCACGGGGGCGGGGAGCGACGACGACCTCGCGATGGCGCTGCGGCCGCTGCTCCGCGACGCGGAGATCCGCGCCCGGCTCGGCCGCGCGAACCGGGCGCGGGCCGAGGCGTGCTACGACGAGGAAACGATGTTCGAGGCCCACGCCGCGCTGCTCGACGCGGTCGCAGGTGGCGGCGGCATGGCCGGCTGACCGCCCGCCGCCGCCGGCATCAGGCCACCAGCGCCGATTCGGCAACTCGCGCGCGGGCCGGGGCGGGCCGACCCCAGTGCAAGTCCTGGGCGAGGCGGCCGTCGTCGAGGAGTTTCGAAAGCGTCCGCAGCCGGATGAGGGACGAGTTCCGGAACCCTGCATCCGCGAAGCCCATGCCCCCGAGACCCGCGGCGAGGCCCGCGATGGAGGACCGAAGATCCTCCAGCGGCTGATGGTCCGGCGCGAGGGAGCGGAACAGGGAGAAGTCCACGCGGTAGGAACGCCGGTCCGGTGGGGCGTCCGCGGCGATGCTGACCCGCGTTCCCGGCACCGCCTCCGCAACCGCCTCGGCGAGTTCGCGAACCTGCTGGTTCCGCTCGTCCGATCCCGCGTTGACGACGAGGAAGGGATTGCCGGAGCGGCGGGTGATCGCCCAGTCGATCGCGCGCGCCATGTCGCGCACGTCGATCAGCGGGCGCCAGGGCGTGCCGTCGCTCAGCACCGTGACCTGCCCCGTGGCGAGGGCGCTCGCCACGAAGTCGTTCAGCACGAGGTCGAGCCGAAGCCGGTCCGACATGCCGCACGCCGTCGCGAAGCGGAGGCAGGTCACGGTCATGCCGGCGAGATCGCGTTGCCGCAGCCCCTCCTCCGTCCCGACCTTCGAGCGGGCGTACGCCGTGAGGGGGTCCACCCCGTCCGTCTCGCGCCGCGCCCCACCCTCGGCGTAGCCGTAGACGCTGCAGCTCGACGCGAAGACGAAGGACCGCACGCCCGCACGGTGCGCCTGATCCGCGACGCGAAGGGAAGCGTCGCGGTTGATCGCCTCTGTCACCGCCTCGAAGCGGCTCCCCATGGGGTCGTTCGAGATGGCGGCGAGGTGGACCACCGCGTCCACCCCGTGGAACAGCGCGTCCGGGACGTTCCGCACGTCGCCGAGATGCTGGGCGTCGAGGAGCGTTTCAGGAACTGGGCCGGTGCCGGTGAGGCAATGGGCGAAGAGGCCGGAGTCGTAGCCCAGCAGCGTCGCGTCCGGGTAGGTCGCGCGAAGATGCCGGACGACGGCGGGCCCGACATAGCCCATGTTGCCGGTGATGAGGACGCGCATGGCTGCTTCCGATCCCTGTTCGACGTTCACGCCCGGGCCGCCGCGACGGCCGTGCGCAGCGGCGCGCCACCGATCCGGGACGGGCGCGCCACCGGGAAGGCCGCATCCTGCTCGGCGCGCAATGCGTCCACGGTGCGACCCGGCGGCAGGATCACATCGTCGTAGAGGAGGACGGTGTCCTTCGGAATCGCGCGGCGGAGGCGGCAGCCCTCGGCGAGGCCGATCGGCAGCAACTCGCTCACGCGCGAGACCGCGTAGGTCTCGCATTGGCCATAGGTGTGGAAGCCGCCGAGGCCATCGAGCACCTGCCCTTCGTCGAGGTCGGCCTTCGCCGTCGCGACGACGTCCACACGCGGCCCGGTCACGGGTTGCAGGACCGGATCGCCGAACAGGACGACGCGCGCGACGGAGAGCGGCACCTCGAAGTGGCAGAGGTGGTAGGGCGTGTAGAAGGAGTAGAGCGGCCCCTCTCCCAGCTTGTAGAGGTTGAGGAAGTGCCGCTGCTTCGGGTCCTCGTGCGTCGCGAGGACGAAGACGCCCGGTCCGGGCTTCGCGCCGACGACGTAGTCCACGATGCCGCCGAGGCGCCGCAGTTCCTCCACGTCGTAGGCCGTCGTCAACTCATCCACGTGGCCCGCGTGGTCGCGGCCGCCCATGCCGCGGCGGGCGACGGTCATGCCCGTCGCGTTCGCGACGATCGCCTGCTCGAAGGAGATCTTCGTGCCGTCGGCGAAGCTCGTCACCATCGTCGGGCTCTGGCCCCAGCGCGCCGCGAACCCGGCCTGGGTGTGCGGCGTGCGGTAGGGATCCTGCAGACCCTTGATGTTCCCGCAGACGAGCGGCGTGAGGCCTATGGAGCGGACGTACCGCCAGAGGTTCATCTGCACGCCGGGCTGGTCGCCGTCGCAGCCCGTGAGGATCACGCCCGCCGCTTGCGCCCGCCGGTGCAGGATGGGGCCCACGGTGGCGTCCAGTTCGGCGTTCATCGAGACGAGGTGCTTGCCGCGCGCGATGGCGCGGAGCGTCACCACGGCGCCGTGCTCCACCGCACCCGTCGCATCGATGAGGCAGTCCACGCCTTCGGCGTCGCAAAGGTGGAACGCATCCTCCGTCACGGCCGGTCGGCCGCGACGAATGCAGTCCTCCAGGGTCGCGACCGACGTGACCTCGGCCACCGGTCCTACGCCCGCTTCCCGGAAGGCCCGGATCGCGTTGGCAGGCGTCCGGTTCGCGATGGCGACGAGCCGCATGCCCGGCACGGAGTTCACGATCTGGTTCGCGATGCCGCGGGCCATGGCCCCAGCACCGATCATGCCGACGCGGACCGGCTTGCCGTCCGCCTCGCGCCGGGCGAGCGCGGTGTCGATGATGATCATGCCGCGACCTTCGCCACGCTCGTCAGGCCCGTCAGCCTCTCGGCTTCCTGCAACGGCCGCCCGAGGGCGGGCCACGCGGCGTCTTTCGCCGAGAGTTCGGTGACCTCGATCGGCCACATGATGCCGAAGGCGACGTCGTCGTAGCGCACGCCGCGCTCCGCGCCGGGTGCGTGGGCGGCGCTCACCATGTAGAGCGTCTCAACGTCGTCCGTGAGCGCGATGAAGCCGTGCGCGCAGCCGCGCGGCACGTACATCGTGAGGCGGTTCGCCGCGGTCAGGTCGGCGCCGAACCAGCGCCTGTAGGTCGGCGAGTCCGGCCGGAGGTCGAGGACGACGTCATGGATCGCGCCGCTCACGCAGCGGACGAGCTTCACCTCCGCGTGCGGCGGCAACTGGTAGTGCATGCCGCGCAGCGTCCCGCGCCGCGCCGTGAAGGAGATGTTGGACTGGACGAAGCGCGTCTCCAGCCCGGCACCCGCGAACTCGTCCTGGCAGAAGGCGCGCGCGAAGAAGCCGCGGTCATCGCTTCGGCGCTCGGGTTCGACGAGGAAAGCGCCCTCGATCGGGGTTTGATGCAGCTCCACCTGTGAACGCTCCGCATGATTCGGACGGCAACCTAGGTCGGCGCGGGATGGCGACAATCCGGCTTCACCGGCCTCACGCGAATGAGTGCCGGTTCGTAAGGACCGGCGACACGGCATGGCGGCGGAAAACGTTGGGGATCAACGACGGGCGTGACGCACCAAGCGAGATGTCGCGTGGGAAGTGTCACGATCGCCAACGCCGGGAACCGGGCGCCGGCCACCCCCGCCCGCTCCGTCTCCCGCACGGCCGCCATCAGGGATGCGACGAGGTTTCAGGCCGGAACGCAGTACGCCCGATAGGCTTCGATCGTCCTGAGCAACGCGGCTTCCAGCGGGTACTCGGGCTTCCAGCCCAGGACGCGACGCGCCTTGCTGCAATCGAGGCGCATGTCGGGTATCTCGGCCGCGGCGCTGCCCTCCACGCGGATGCGTGGCGGCGTGCCCATCAGGCGGCAGATCGTCTCGACCACCTCGCGGACCGTGAGCTGGACTTCGAGCGAGAAGTTGAACGCCTCGCCGGCGACCCCCGGCGTGCCGTCCCGCAGCGCGGCCAGCAGCCGCAGGTTCACCTCGGCCGCGTCCTCGATGTAGAGGAAGTCGCGCGTGAAGTTGCCGTCCGACCGCAGGACGACCTCCTCGCCGAGGATGTTCTGGCGGATCGTGTAGGGCACGATGCGGTTGAAGTTGAAGTCGTCCGGCCCGAAGTAGTTGCCGCTCCGCATCGTCGCGATCGGCAGGCCATACTGCTTTCCGTAGAACTGGCCGAGCAGGTCCTGCGACGCCTTGGCGATCTCGTAGACGTGGAAGGGTCGAAGGGCCATCGCCTCGTGGAAGGGGACGTCGTTCTTCCCGTAGACCTTGTCGCTCGTGTGCGACACGACGGGCACGGCGCGCCCGCTGCGCCGAACGGCCTCGAACAGGTTCGCGCTGATGAGGGCGCTGGCCTGGAAGGTCTCGAACGGCTGCTCCAGGCTGACGGTCACGTCGCCGAGGGCGGCCATGTGGATGATGCCGTCCGGGCGCACGGTCGCGAGCAGGTCCTCGACATCCTCGGACCGGGTGAGATCCACGCTGAACTCCTCGCATCTCCGGGCCAGGCCGCGCCGATGGTAGCCGGAGGCGGCCCGGTGCGAGGAGCGGGACCGCGCGTTGAGGCATACGGCCACCGCGTGGCCGGCGTCGAGCAAGCGCGCGACCGTCCAACCACCGAGGAAGCCCGTGGCTCCCGTCACCATGATTTTCTGCAAGGGATGTCCTTCTCGATGTGATCGTCCCAACGGCGTGCGCGCGCCGCCGCGGGCGGTGGGATGTCGGACGGCGTGACACCAGGAGGGTGGGCCGGCGTCTTCGCCCCGGTCGGGAGTTTCACCGAGTCGGATCCTTCGCCGAGACGCGCGGGGACGGAGCCGCCGAGAGAGGCCGGCGTGGGAATACCTCCCCCATCGGAGCCACGGCCTCGCCCGTGGGAACGGCACCTCCGGCTCTCGGTTCGCCCGAAGTTCAGGGCGAGCAAGCCTCCGGGAAGCCCGGATGCTAATCCCAGTTCAAGCGTGCGCAATGTGCGTCCTCGTGGCTCGCACCCTGGCCAGCGCAACCGTAAGCAAAACCGACGGCGTTGCCGGCTGAAAAGCCGTTTCGGTTCAACACCGCGAGGCGTTTGAGACCATCTTCTGCCGAAACTGAACTGTAGCGAGCCCTGACACGCCGAGTGCCGGGCGCCCGCACGAAGTGTTTGCCGACGACGCGTCCCTGTCGCAAGAACTCCGTCGCTGACGCGGGGGCAGGTCTTCGCGCGCTCCGGGAGGATCAGATGCCGCCAACCGTGACGATCGCCATTCCCGTGCGCAACAGGGCGGACCGGCTCGGCCGTGCCGTCGAGAGCGCATTGGCGCAGACCCATCCTGCGGACGTGATCCACATCTCCGACAACGCGTCCACCGACGAGACCGAGGCGGTCGGGCGGGCCATGGCCGCGGCGCACCCCCGGGTGCGTTACACCCGTCAGCCCGAGAACATCGGCCTCATCGCGAACTTCGGCTTCCTCCTGAACGCCGCGGAGACCGATCATTTCATGTGGCTCGCGGCGGACGACCTCATCGCCCCGAGCTACGTCGAGAAGACTCGCGCCGCGCTGATGGCCGATCCTTCGCTCGTCGCCTGCGTGTCGCGGTGCCGGTTCGTCCTGCCCGATGGCAGCGAGCGACTCGCGATCGGTACGTATGCCCTTCTGGCGGACGTGGTCATGAATCTCGCGACCTATCTCGCCGCCCCGCACGAGAACACGCGCATCTTCGCGCTCTATCGCACATCTGCTCTGCGCGCGGCGTTCACGCCGCGGCCGTTTCACGCTTACGACCTCGCCGTCGCCGCGGCGACCCTGCTGTACGGACGACACGCGGAAATCCCCGAAGTCCTCCTGACGCGGGAGTTGACGCCGCCGTCGGACTACGTCCGCAGCGGCTACCAGAGCGCATCGTCGCGCTTCGGGCGACTCTTTCCCGCCACGGCGGTGACGCTGGATCTCGTCCGGCGGGCGCACGTGCCACTTCGGCTGCCCATCCTCAAGGCACTCCTCCACCTCAACCTTCATGGGCACCTGGAGGTCGCCTCGCACTACCACCCCCGTTACGGCGTGCGGGCGCGGCGGGCACTGGAGCGCCATCTCCTCTGGCGGCTGCAGCGTTCGCTGCCGCCGCGCTGAGACCGCGCCTTACCAAACCTTCCAGGGAGCGGAGCCGGACGCCCAGAGTTCCTCCAGGTGCTTCTTGTCCCGCAGGGTGTCCATCGAGTACCAGAAGCCCTCGTGCGGGTAGGCCATGAGCTGCGACCCGGCCGCGAGGCTCTCGAGCGGCCCGCGCTCGAACATCGTGGTATCGTCCTCCAGCAGGTCGAACACCCCGGGCGACAGCACGAAGAACCCGCCGTTGATCCACATCCCGTCGCCCGGCGGCTTCTCGTGGAACGCCCGCACCGCGCCGTTCTCGATCTCCAGCGATCCGAAGCGCGAGGGAGGCCGCACCGCCGTGACCGTCGCGATCCGCCCGTGCGACCCGTGGAACTGCGTCACCGCCCGGATGTCGAGGGCGGCGACGCCGTCACCGTAGGTCATGCAGAACGGCTCCTCGCCGAGGTAGTGGCGGAGGCGCGCGAGCCGCCCCCCCGTCATCGTGTCGAGGCCCGTGTCCACGAGCGTCACCGTCCAGGGCTCCGCGGCGTGGCGGTGCAGCGTCATCGCGTTGGTCGAGAGGTCGATCGTCAGGTCCGACGCCTGAAGGTGATACTCCGCGAAGAAGCGCCGGATCATGTCGGCCTTGTAACCCAGCGGCAGCACGAACTCCGTGATCCCGTGCGCCGCGTAGATCTTCATGATGTGCCAGAGGATCGGCCGCCCGCTGATCTCGACCATCGGCTTCGGCCGCGCCTCCGTCTCCTCCATCAGGCGCGTGCCGTAGCCGCCCGCGAGGATGACGGCCTTCCGCACCGTCGTGCCGCATGTGTCGAGCAAGGGTATCCCCATCATCCTGTCGCGGCGCGTGCGGCCAGTGTTCTGGCGCATGCGCTGCCGCGTCGCGCCGCAGGTAGCGCGTCCCGGGAAAGCATGCGCGTCAACACGGTGCGACGCGTACTGTAACGATGCCCGACGCGCGCAGCGTCGCCAGCCGAGCGCAACCCTTCGTCCCGGCGGAACGCTCGTATCCTCCCGATGCCGCGCGGGCTTGCAAGCCGCATCCGCGCCGCCCACACATCGCCCACTCCCGGTATCCCTGCCGACATGAGCGAGGAGGCGATGACGAACAACGGCTCGCTCGCGCGCAAGACCCTCGTCGGGGCAGGCTGGCTCGTCCTCTGGCGCGTGCTCACCCGGTTGCTCGGCTTCGCCAGCACCCTCATCCTCGCGCGACTCCTCGTCCCCGCCGATTTCGGCCTCGTCGCCATGGCCAGCACCTTCGCCTACCTCGTCGAAGCGATGTCCGAGGTCGGCATCCAGGACGGGCTCGTGCGGCACCCGTCCCATGACCGCGCGCTCCTCGATACGGGCTTCTCGCTCCAGGTCGCGCGCGCGGTCGTCACCTCCGGGGCCGTCGCGCTCGCCGCGCCGCTCGCGGCGTGGTGGTTCTCCGAGCCGCGCCTGGAGGCGCTGCTCTACGTCCTCGCGGCGGCCAACCTCCTCGCGGGGTTCGAGAACGTCGGCATCGTGGAGTACCAGCGCGCGCTTCGCTTCGACGTCCAGTTCCGCCTCCTCATCATCCCGCGCCTTCTCCAGCTCGCGACGACGATCCCCCTCGCGATCATGACGGAAAGCTACTGGTCCCTCATCCTCGGCACGGTCGTCGGGCGGGTCTCGCGCACGATCCTGACCTACGCCTTCCACCCCTACCGCCCGCGTTTCGCGATCTCCCGCTGGCGGGATCTCGCGAGCTTCTCGCTCTGGACCTGGGCCAGCAGCCTCACGAACGTCCTCTGGGACCGGTTGGACGCCTTCGTCCTCGGGCCGTCGCTCGGCTCGTCCCGCCTCGGCACCTATCTCCTCGCACAGGAGGTCGCGGTGCTGCCGGTCTCGGAACTCGTGGCGCCGACGGCCGATGCCCTCTTCGCCGGCTTCGTCTCGGCGCAGCGGCAGGGGGGCGGCGCCGCGGACGTCGCGCTCCGGGTGTCCGGCGCGCTCGTCCTCCTCGTGCTTCCCGCCGTCGTCGGGATCTCCTGCGCTGCGGGCCACGTCGTCGCGGCGCTCCTCGGCCCGCGCTGGGCGGAAGCCGCGCCGGTGATCGCGATCCTCGCCTGGCTCTGCGTCCTCTCGCCGTTCAGCTACGTCTGCGGCACGGCGCTCATCGCCCACGGTCTCGTCCGACTCACCTTCCACGCGAACCTCGTGAAGCTGCTCGTGAAGCTCGCGCTTCTCGTGGGCGTGGTGGCCGTGACGGATCGCCTGGAGGCGGTGGCAGCGGCGGTCGTCTTCTGCGTCGCCCTGGAGGCGCTCATCCTCGCGGTCCTCCTCCATCGCACCTCGCCGGCACCGCTGCGTCCGCTCCTGGGCAGCATGGCCCGGGGTGCCCTCGCGGCCGGCGCCGCCGCCGGTGCGCTGGCCGCCGCCGGCCTCGTCGCGGGCGCGGTCGAGACGTCGAGCGCGGCGGCCGTCCTTCGCTGCCTCCTCACGGGAGTCGTCTCGCTCGCGACGTACGGGACGGTGCTGATGCTTCTCTGGCTCCTTTTCCGTCGGCCCGAGGGATCGGAGTCCCTTCTCCTCGGACTGGTGCGGCGGGACGTCCTGCCCCTCGTTGTCGCGCGCTTGCGGCCCCGCCCCGCCGGTTGACCTGGGTCGCCCCGGGGCGAAGGCCCCCAGGGGCACGGGTTAGCTTCCCGGGAGGACGGGCCGCAGCACGTCCTCCGGCGCCGGGCGGACCGGAGCCGTATTAAGGATTGCCGGAGGAGGGCGGTGCGCCGGTGCCGGACCGCGACGAGGGAGCACCGGCGCCGGACGCGAACTTCCCGCCCCAACGGCGGAGCGTCCGGCGCAACTCCCAGTAGTGGTCGCGCGCGTTGACGCCGAGGGTGAGGTCGAGCGGCTTCACCGGGTGCCACAGCCGGTTCCGTCGCAACCGAGGCACCGGCCATTTGGCGGGGCGGAAGACGAAGGTGCCGGGCGAGAGGTCCACCGTCGTCGGGTCGGCCTCGTAGAACCGTCCGCGGTTGGCGGGCGCGACGAACTCACCTTTCCCGCCGATGTCCTCCACGACGAGCCCCGCGCCGCGGAGGATCGTCGGCCACGTCGCCTCGATGTGGCCTCCCCAGCCCTCGCGATACGCCCGGTCCATCGTCTCCATCGCCCGGCGGCTCGCGCGGAACAGCGGCATGAAGGCCGCCATCCGGTCTTCCGGCCGGTGATCCGGGACGACCTCGCCGCCCTCCGGCGGCATGAGGGTGTCCCAGATCCACCACGTCGGGTCGCGGGCGACGCTGCGGATGCTCGTCGCGAGAAGGTCGGCGTCGTTCGCCTCGAAGGCCGCGAAGAAGTCGGCCCAGCGCCCGCTCCAGCGCACGTCGTACTCGACGAGCCAGTAGCGGCCGTATCCCGGCCGCTCCCGGTAGAGGTGCAGCGCCGGCAGGTCGGTGTGGCCGCCCGCCCAGATGGACCACTCCGCGCCGCCCGCGGACTTGCCGGTGTACTCGGGGATGCGGATGTCCGGCGTCGTGACGAAGTGGTGCGGGACATCGTGGAGACGTGCGGGCTTCGGCGTGCCCGCGGGAACGTGCATGAGCCAGACCGGATGCACGTGCGGCGGCGCGGCGCGGCGGAGCCTCTCGAACTGGCGCACCACGCCGGGCGTGATGACGTGGGCCTGGAACGCGAGCAACGTGGGGACCGGGCCGGCCGCGGTGCCTCCCCCGCCGGTCCGGTCCGGCGCGTCGCTGGGGGTGGTGATCGGGCGTGTTCTCGACATTCCCCTCGCCCGGCAACCCCCGTGCCAGCCCCGGAACGCGCGCGGAAACAAGGCCGTGCCGGCCCGCGCGCCGGTGCTGCGAGGGCGTTGCCAGGATCTCCGACGCGCGAACCATCGCGCGTGCCGGCGCGGCGGGAACGTCGGCCCCGTTCCCGCCGCGCCGTCTCACCAGACGTCGAACGACGCGGTGTCGCCGCCGCGCATGAGGGCGCTGCCGATCTCGCGGTAGTCCCCCTCGTAGGTCACGGCGTCCACGTAGAGGTTGCGGTCGGCGCCCGCGTGGCCGCCCCATCCGTCGTTCAGGAAGGTAACCTCGACGCGGTGCGGCCCCGCCGACAATCCGGCGAAGGTGAGGTTCTGGAGCGTGCCCGTCGCGTGGGCGGCCGTCGCCGCATGCACGCCGCCTAGTTGCTTCCCGTCCACCCTCACCGTGAACTCAGCATGGCCCTCCCAGGCGTCCTCCGAGAGATGCAGGGTCAGCACCCCCGCCGTGTTCGGCGTGGAACTCACGGAGAAGGTGGCGGCCTCCTCGTCCCGCCGCAACTCGGCGCCGATGGACTTGCGCACGCCGCCGTAGGTCACGCCCTCCACGTAGAGGTTGCGGTCGGCGCCCGCGTAGCCGCCCCAGGCATCGTTGGTGAAGGTCACCTCCACCACGTGCGCCCCGGCCGAGAGGCCCGTCAGGGTGACGTCCTGCACCTGTCCGGCCGCATGGGAGGCGGTGGCCTTGCGCACCCCGCCGACCTGGACGCCGTCCACCCGCACGGTGAACTCCGCGTCCCCCTGCCACGCGTCCTCGGAGAGATGGAGGACGAGCGCGCCGGTGGTCGGCGGCACGACGGGCGGCGTGACGGTGGGCGGCGCCACATCGAAGGTCGCGACCTGCTCGTCCACCAGCAGCGCGGTGCCGATCGCCTTGTATCGGCCCGCGAAGGTGACGCCGTCCACGTGGAGGTTGCGGTCGGCGGACGCGTTCCCGCCCCAGGCGTCGTTCGTGAAGGTCACCTCGACCTTGTGGGCCGCGTTCGACAGGCCCGTGAAGGTGAAGTCCTGCATCTTGCCCGCGCCGTGCGACGCGGTGACCGTGCGCGTTCCCCCGAGTTGCACGCCGTCCACCCTCACCGTGAACTCGGCATGGCCCTGCCAAGCATCCTCCGACAGGTGCAGGGTGAGCACGCCGGGACCCGTCGGCGGAGGGGTCACGGGTGGGGTCGTGGTGCCGTCGTTGAGGTCCAGCGCGGTCCCGGTCCCGATCCGGATTGCCCCCTTCGCGACGCCCAGCACCGTCACCTCATGGCCGGCCGAGAGGCGGAGGACGGTGTTGCCCGCCGCGTCCGTCTTCGCCGAGGCGAGGATCGTGCTGGCGGCGCTCGCCGAGATGTCGGCCCCGTTCGCGTCGAGCAGCCGGATCGCGTCGGTGCCCGGACGGTAGCCCTTGACCGTGTCGGACGCGGCCTCGGCCACCTT
>CAXVWQ010000413.1:0-3151 GCA_964263755.1 Roseomonas sp.
CCACCCGCGCCTCGACGGCGGGCACCGGCGCGGCGGCGCGGATCGTCAGGGTGGCGCGACCCGCCGCCTCGCGCGCGGCGAGGGTGGCATCGGCGACCTGGACGGCGTCGGGGGTGACGGCCCAGGGCGCGCTCAGGGTCACGTCGTGGAGGGCGGGGGCGGTGGCCCCGAGGCGCCGGGCGAGGTCGCCGGCGTCGGCGGCGCGGAGGGCGACCGTCCCCGCAGCGCCCACGGGATTCCCGGCCCGGATCGTCGGCGGGAGGGCGGCCCGGACCGAGAGGGAGACGGCGTCCGAGGCGAGGTCGAGCGATACGGGGAAAGGGGCGGCGGGGTCGCGGAGGACCGCCAGCGTCGGGCCGGTGCCGGAGAGCGCGAGGGCGAGGTCCCCGAGGCGGGCGGTGCCTGTGAGGGTCGCCCCGCCGCCAGCGGGGATGGAGACCTGCACGGGACCGAGGGCCAGCCCGCGGAAGGCGGCGGGCAGGGACCATTCGTTCGCCGCGACGTGGAACGCGCCGAGGCCGTCGGCCCCCCCCGCCTCGGCCACGGCGGAGAGGCCGCGGAGGCCGGCGAGTGCGGGCGGGACGGCGCGGCCGGGCAGGAGGGGCGCGAGGCGGGGCGCCCCGTCGGCGGTGAGGGCGAGGCGGGCGCGCCACCCGGCCGGCGCCACCGGCAGGTCGAGGGTGCCGGTGACCTCGGCGTTCAGGCCCTCCGCCGAGAGGGCGAGGCGGAAGGGCCAGGGCGTGGCGGTGCCGTCGCCCAGCGCCGCCACGGGGCCGGTGCCGCCGGTGACCGTGGCGGCGATCCCGCGGGCGAGGACGTGGCCCTCCAGCCGGGTGCCGTCCGCCGCTGGGCGGAGCGCGAGGCGGGGGATATCGAGGATCTCGGCGCCCGCCGCCGTGCGGAGGGTGACCCGGGCGTCCTCCAACGTGACCTCCCGGACGTCCAGCGCCATCGGGCGGGGCGGGGCGGCGGGGGCGGCGTCCGCCGCGGGGGGGACCTCGGGGCGCGACGGGGCGAGGCGCCAGTTCGGGCGGCCCTCCGCGTCGGTCTCCAGCAGTAGGTCTGGGGCGATGAGGGCGAGGCGGCGGACCTCGATGCGGCGGGAGAGGAGGGGCAGGAGCGCGAGTTCCGCCTCCACGCGCCGCGCCCGGAGCATGTCGGGGCGGCTGCCGCCGGGGAGGTTGGCGAGGGTCGGGCCGTCGAGGGTGATGGTGGGGACGAGGGAGAGGCGGACCCCCACGGGGCCGGACAGCGCGAAGGCCCGGCCCGTGGCGGCCTCGACGGCGGCGACGAGGCGGGGGCGGATGGCGTCGGAGGAGACGAGGGCGAGGAGGGCGGCGTAGGCGAGCGCCGGGAGGGCGAGGAGGATCGCCCCGAGGCCGAGGAGGAGGCGGGTGCGGCGGGTCATCCTTGGCCTCCCGGCCGGCCGGGGATCAGGTCGGAAGTCGGGGCGGGCGTCACCGGGACCACCGGGGCGGCGGGGCCTTCGGCCGGTCGAAGCCGAGATGGGCGTGCGTCTCGCTCATGTGCGGCGGCAGGGGGGCCGACACCTCCAGCGTGCCGCCCTCCGGGTGGGGCAGGGCGATGGCGCGGGCGTGGAGGTGGAGGAGGGGCGACAGCCCGTCGAGGTGCGCCGCCGCGCCGCCGTACTTGCCGTCCGCGACGACCGGCGTCCCGAGGGCAGAGGCGCAGTGGACGCGGAGCTGGTGGGTGCGTCCGGTCACCGGGTTCAGTTCGAGCCAGGAGGCGTGCTTGCGCGCGGAATCCAGCACCCGGTAGTCGGTGATGGCGTGGGCGGCGTCCGGTCCCTCCGCCGGGGCCACGCGCTCGCCGTGGGGACTGCCGGTCTTCGCCAGCGCCATGGTGATGCGCCCCTCCAGCGGGTGCGGCCGGCCGGCGACCACCGCCCAGTAGGTCTTGCGCGCGTCCCGCCCCCGGAAGGCCGCCGCCAGCCTCGACGCCGCGGCGCCGGTGCGGGCGAGGAGGAGGATGCCGGAGGTGTCGCGGTCCAGCCGGTGGACGAGGCGGGGGCGGTCCGCCGCCCCGTCCCGCAACGCGTCGAGCATGCCGTCGAGGTGCCGCGCGATCCCCGGCCCGCCCTGCACGGGGAGGCCGTGCGGCTTGTCGAGCGCGATGACGCTGTCGTCCCGGTAGAGCACGAGCCGTTGCAGCATCGCCGCGTCCCGCTCGTCCACCCGCGGCGCGGCGCCCCCGCCGCCGGCCTGGGGGGCGGGCGTGTCGGGCAGCGGCGGCACCCGGATCTCCTGCCCCGGGGCCAACCGCGTGCCGCCCTCGGCGCGCCGCCCGTCCACGCGCACCTGGCCCGTGCGGAGCATCTTCTGCAGGGCGCCCTGGGTGAGCGCGGGATGGTGGCGTCGGAACCAGCGGTCGAGGCGGAGGTCGGCCTCGTCCGCGGCCACCTGGGCCGTGTGGACGGTCATGGGGGGGAGGTAGGGGAGGGGGGGCCGCAAGTCGAGGCTTCCCCTACCTCGTGACCCCACGGCTTGTAACGGCGGCGGGCGCGGTCCACCGTCGCACCGGTGAACGATTCGGGGAGGATCACGATGCGGCGGATGATGATGCTCGGCGCGCTGGCCGCGCTCGGGGGCTGCGTGGCGCCGGACGGGCAGCTGGTGGTGCGCGGGGCGCCGATCATGGCGCCGGTGATCACGCAGACCTGCGACACCTCCTTCCGCGTCGTCAACGCCTCCGGCCGGACCGTGGAACAGCTCTACTTCAGCCATTCCAGCCTGAACGGCTGGGGGCCCGACCAGCTGGGGCAGAACGTGCTGCCGCCGGGCCGGTCCGCGAGCTACCGGGCCGCGAACACGGGCAACTACGACTTCCGCGTGGTGTGGGCGGGCGGCCGCGTCTCCGAGCTGATGCGCGTGAACGTCTGCGCCGCGAGCCAGGTCACGGTGACGAACCGGGGGCTGTCGGCGAGCTGATCCCGGCGGGCGCGCGCGGGGGCGCGGGCCCCCGCTTGCGTCCCGCCGCCACCGGCGCATCTATGGGGCGACAGTCCCCAACCAGGCGCCAGGACACATGGACACGCTGATCAACGCGGGCACCAAACCGGGTGCCGCCCCGGCCCCCGGTGCGCCGGCCGATGCCGCCATCATCCGGGACGGCGACCAGACGACCTTCATGC
>CAXVWQ010000414.1:0-3173 GCA_964263755.1 Roseomonas sp.
AGCGCGCGTGGCGACCCACCTCCCCACGGGGGCATCTTTTTTACAGAACGCGGTCCAGGGGGCCGTTGCCCCCTGGTGGGTGGGAGGTCCGGAGGGAGGGCAAAGCCCTTCCTCCGGCCAACAGGCGCATCCTCCGAAAGGGCAGGAGGAACGCGCGCCGGTATCAGGCCCGCTCGACGGCGCGCCGCAGCGCCTCGATCTCCGCCCCGGCGCCGGCGTGGTCCTCCGCGAGCCGCGCGTAGAGGCGCGCGGCGCCGCGGTAGAGGTCGGCCTCGCCCCGGTCCGGTCCTCCCTCCGGTCCCTTCTCCGGGCCGAGGAAGGCGGCGATCTCCTCCATCTCGCCGACCCAGCGGTAGGCCTTGTCGAACATGCCGGGGACCGCGCGGCCGAGCCACGCCAGGAGGGCGGGCTGGCTGTCGGCGAGTTCGGCGTGCAGCGCCGCCCCCGCGCCCTCCCGCTCGGCCGCGAGGAGCATGGCGGCCCCGATCGCGGT
Organism: Roseomonas sp.; assembly: GCA_964263755.1. GTDB lineage: Bacteria > Pseudomonadota > Alphaproteobacteria > Acetobacterales > Acetobacteraceae > Roseomonas. The sequence goes on from CAXVWQ010000414.1 coordinate 494, forward strand.
CAGCCCCTTGGTGATGCCGGCGTAGGACATCTTCAGGGCAGAGGCCGCGCCGACCGGCCCGTCCAGCACCGGCACGCGCAGCCCGTGCGCCTCCAGCGCCGCCAGCCGTGCGGCGTGCGGGCCGCTGGCGTAGATCCTCGGGGTATAGCCGTCCGGCCGCGGCGGGCCGCCGATGATGCCGGCATCGACGTAGGCGCAGCCGGACGGCGCCAGGACCGCGCCGATGCGCCCGGCGAGCGCCGGGCTGATCGCGTTGCAGTCGGCATAGACCGTCCCCGGCCGCAGCAGCGGCGCGGTGCGCTCCGCGAGGCCGAGCGCCTCCGAGGGCGGCAGGATGGAGAGGAAGATGTCGGCCCGGGCCAAATCCTCCGGCGGGACCGCCCGCATCCCGGCGGCCGCGGCGCGGGCCGCGCTCGCCGCGCCGCGCCCGTCGAGGCAGGTGAGGACGGTGGCGCCGTGGTCCGTCAGGCGCCGGGCGATCCCGGCACCCATGGCGCCCTGGGCGATGATGGCGATGGTGGTCATGCTGGCCTCCCGCGTCGCCGGCGATGGACGCTAGCCTCGGCCGGCGGCGGTTCCAAGACGCGGGCGCCAGGCGGGCATGGCCGGCGGGAACCACGGGGGCGGGCCCCGGCGGCCGGGGCGGCCCTGCCCGCCCTTTCCGGCAGTGTGCCCGCGCGGCCGGGATCAGCCGCCCAGGGATCAGCCGCCCAGGGCGAAGGCGGCCGGCGGTGCGTCGCGGCCCAGCACGGCCTCCGCCACCATGCGGCCGACGAGGGGGCCGAGGGTCCAGCCGTTGCTCGTCACGGCGTGGAACAGGCCGGGGGCGCCGGGGGTGTCGGAGACCACGGGGCCGCGGTGCAGCAGGATGTTCGGGGCGGCCCAGGCGCGGAGGATGTGCAGGCCCGCGAGCGCCGGGAGCGCGGCGCCGGCGAGGTGGAGGTTGCCCTCGACGGACCAGCGGAGGAGGCGGGCGGCGCCGTCCGGATCCAGCCGTCCCGGCCAGCCGCCGCCGATCAGCAGGTGGCCGGCATCGGTCTGCTTGAGGGAGAGGTGGCGGCGGGCCCATTGCACGAGGGGGCGCAGCAGGGGCGGCCCGGCCTCCGTCGCGACGACTTGCTGGACGATGAGGCGCATCGGCAGGGCTACGCCGGCGAGGGCGGCGACGCGCATGGCGTGGGGACCGGCGGCGTTGACCACGCGGCCCGCGCGGAAGGCGCCGGCGGGGGTGGTGATCCGCCAGCCCGCGCCGTCCCGCTCCAGTCCCGTCACGTCCAGGCCGGCGGCGATCCGGGCGCCGGCCGCGCGGGCGAGGCGGAGGAGGGCGGCGGTGCCGCGCAGCGGGTCCATCTGGCCCTCCGCGGGGCAGAAGGAGGCGCCGGGGAAGCGGGGGTCGAGGTGCGGGGCGATGCGCCGCAGGTCGGCGGGGCCGATGGCGAAGACCTCGATGCCGCGGGCGCGCTCGTAGGCGGCCTTGCGGGCGAGCCAGGCGAGGGTCGCGTCGTCCTCCGCGAGGATGAGGCCGCCTTCGGTGCGGATGGCGAGGGATTCGCCCGCCGCCGCCGCGATCTCCCGCCACAGCGCCACCGCGGGGGGGCCGAGGGCGGCGGCGGGGGCCAGCGGACCGGGGTCTCCCGTGTCGTCGAAGTCGTAGGCGAGCAACTGGACGTGCAGCGACCCGGCGTTCGTGGTGGAGGCGCCGAGGCCGGGTTCGCCGCGGTCGGCGACGAGGACGTCGGCGCCCTCCCGCGCGAGGTGGCGGGCGGCGGCGAGGCCGACGGCGCCGGCGCCGACGACGAGGATGTCGGTATCGCGCGGCACCGCGGCGGGGGCGGTGGTGGTCCAGCGGGGCATCGGCGGGTCGGGGATGCCGTGGTGGTGGCCGCGCGACGGCCCCTCCCGCATCAGCAGCGCCGCGGGGACGGGGCGCAGCGGCGCGCGGGGGGCGGCGAAGGCGGCTTCCGCGCCGGCGTCGGGGGGAACGCGGCCCGGGGGCGCCGGGGCCCCCGCCGCCACCGGCGACGTCCCGGCGACCTCGGGCGCGAGGATCGCGTGGATGGTCGTCGCGCAGAACCGGCCGCCGCAGCGGCCCATCCCCGCCCGGGTGGCCCGCTTCGCCGCGGCGGGGGTGGTGCCGGGGGGAAGGGCGCGGAGGGTGCCGGCCGTCACCTCCTCGCAGCGGCAGGCGATCGTGCCGTCCGGCGGGGCGGGCGGGGGCGGGGCGGCGAAGAGGCGCCAGAGGGCGCGCTGGAAGGCCTCGGCGCGGGCGAGGTCGCGGCGGGCGCGCGGGTCGGACGCTCTCCGGGGGGCGGTGGGGGAGTCCCCGTCGCGTCGCGCCGCCGCCAGCCCCGCGAGGCGCCCGCGCGCCAGGGCCACGCGTGCCCCGCCGATCGCCGCGCCGTCGCCGATGGCGAACACCCCGGGGAGGGAGGTGCGGCCCGCCGCGTCCGTCACCGTTTCCAGCGAACCCGTCGCGGCGAGGCGGTGGGCGGCGCCGAGGGCGCGTGCGAGGCCGGTCTCCGCCGCGAAGCCGTGGTTCAGGGCGACGGCGCCGGCGGGGATGCTGCGCTCCCCGTCGGGGGTCGTGATGCGCAGGGCCGTCGCGCGGTCCGTGCCCTCCACCGCGAGGGGGCGGGAGGACCAGAGGACGGGGACGCCGGCGCGGCGGAGCGCCAGGAGG
>CAXVWQ010000415.1:0-3493 GCA_964263755.1 Roseomonas sp.
GACGTGCAGCGCGCCGCCATCCGGCCCCTTCACCGTGTCGGCCACCGCCGCCTCGCCGCCCGGCCAGCGCAGCACGCCCGTGTCGCCCGGCTGCCCCCCGGCCCGCGGGTAGAAGACGGACCGGTCCAGCACCACCCCGGAATCGTCCGCCGAGACGACCACCGCCTCGTTCTCCCGCAGCGTCGCGTCGGCCCGGAACAGCGCCTCGGTCATCCCGCATCACCCCATTCGCGACGCAGCCGGTCGCGGTTCACCTGAAGCCACAGGAGCGGCAGCGCGCAGGCCGCGTTCCGCACCCGGTTGTCCGCCACCATCGCGAAAGCCTCGTCCGTGGCAACGACGGCGAGGGTGGTTTCCTCCCCCTCCGCCTCCAGCCCCCGCGCGCCCTCCGCCACGCCGTCCAGGGACACCTGCGCGACGTGGAAATGGATCAGCTCGTCGCAGCCGCCCTGCATGAGCATGAAGCGGCCGAAGGGCTCGATCCTCCGGCAGGTCAGCCCCGTCTCCTCCTCCAGCTCCCGCCGCGCGGCGTCGAGCGGATCCTCGCCGCGCTCCAGCAGGCCCGCGGGGCACTCCGTCATCACCGGCGCCTCCCCCGCGGCGAGGGCGGGGAGGCGGAACTGCTCGATCAGCGCCACGCGGTCCGTCGCCGGGTCCCAGGGCAGGATCACCACCCCGCCGCCCCGCCGCCACAGCTCCCAGGTCAGGAGGGGGGAGGGCCGTCCGTCGCGCCGCAGGTAGCGGAACCGCACCCGCTGCAGGGCGAAGCGGCCGGACCACACCGTCTCCTCGGACTCCGGGTGGTAGAGGGGATGCTCCGGGATCGGCCATGCGCCGAGGCCCTCCGTCGCGGGTCCGCCCGTCATGTGCCCGACCTCATCAACCCCTGGCCATCATTCGCCGCGGACCCTAGACCGCCCCCGGGAGACGGGGAACCACCCCGGACGGGACGCCGCCACGCCGCATGGATGCCACGCCGCCGAACCCGCCCGCGCGTCCGGGCCGTCCCGGCGACGGCCCCCTGCGGGATGCCCGCCTCCGCGCCGTCGCCTGCGTCATCGGCTCCGCCGGCCTCTTCGCCCTGGCGTCGGCCGCGATCAAGGCGCTCGGCACCCGCATCCCGCTCTCCGAGGTCGTGTTCTTCCGCAACGTCCTCGGCCTCCCCGCCCTGCTCCTCTACGCCGCGGCGGCCCATCCCGGCGGCGTGCTCGCGGCGCTGCGCACCCGCAACCCGCGCGGCCACGTCGAACGCCTCGCGACCGGCCTCGTCGGGATGTACGGCTCCTTCCACGGCTACGCCCACCTGCCGCTCGCGACGGTGACGGCGCTGAACTTCACCATGCCGCTCTTCCTCGTCGCCCTCTCCGCCCTCATCCTGCGGGAGCGGGTGGCGCCGCGACGCATCGCCATCGCCGCCGCGGGCTTCGGCGGCGTGCTGCTGATGGTGCAGCCCTGGTCCACCGCCGCCCCGCTCGACCCCGTCGCGGTGGGCGCGGTGCTGTCGGCCGCCCTCGGCTGGGCGCTGGCCATGATCTCCATCCGCCGCATGGGTGAGGCGGGGGAGGCCGGAACCACCATCGTCCTCTGGTTCGCCACCGGCGCCGCCATCGTGTCCGGCCTCGCGACGTTGCCCGTCTGGGTGATGCCGACGCCCTCCCAGTGGGGGTTCCTCCTGATCACCAGCCTCCTGAGCGTGTTCGCGCAGTTCCTCATGACCGCCGCCTACCGGTCCGGCGACACCACCCTCGTCGCGCCCTTCGAGTACACCGCGATCCTGTGGACCGCCTCCCTCGGGATGGTGGTGTGGGGGGAGGTGCCGGACCTCTGGGATCTCGCGGGCGTCCTCGTCCTCGTCGGCGCCGGGCTGGCGATCTGGCGGACGGAGCTGCGGCGGAGGTAGGGCCGGCCGTTCCCTGCGGGGGCGGTCGGCGCGGTCCCGCCGCGCGGGGCGGGCGTCAGGTGATCGAGGGACCGCCCGCCTTCTTCGAGCGACGGTCCGTCGCGATCGCCCGCGTCACGTCAAAGAAGGACAGCACCGAGTCCTCGACGCCGTTCGCGACGTGCTTCCGGGCCTTCGCGAAGGGGAACGCCTCGAACTCCGGCACGACCTGGACCGCAAGGCCGTGCTGCGGATGGACGACCCATCGCCCCCCGATCTCGGCGATGATCGCGTCGCCGAGGTAGCAAGCCGCCATGTGCGCGAGCTTGTCCTTCAGCGCCGCGTCGTCGCGCACGCGTTGGCCCTCGATCAGATCGTTCAACTGCGCCAAGCCCACCCGACCGGGCGGCAACCTCTCGCCAGACAGACCGCCCAGCGCCTCGGCTACCAAGCGGGTGTTGCCGGTGATGGCTTCGGTCTGCTCGGCCGTCGGCTCCGTCAAGGTTCGTCCGCTCATGCGCGCCATCTGGGACTGCGCCGCTCCCGTATCACCCGCGTCGGCCGCGCCGGCATCGAGGGCAGTTCGGGTTACGCCGCCTCCCGCCTGATGGCCTCCGCAAGCTCCCGCGCCTCCACCGCCGCGAGGCCCTTCGGGTCGTGCTCGGCCGCTCCCAGCCCCTGGCCGAAGGCCGCGGCGTAGGCCGCGCGGTTGCCGAGGATGCCGGGCAGCACCGGCAGGTCGCGCCGCGTCAGCGCCGCCCGCACCTCCGCCGCGGCCCTGCCCTGCGCCGGCACCCGGTTCAGCACGAGCGCCACGGGCTTCCGCTCGGAGGCGGCGAGTTCCAGCGTTCCCTCCATCGCCCAGACGTCGGGCATGGAGGGCTGGAGGGGGATCAGCACGAGGTCCGCCGCCCGCATCGCCGCGCGGCTGTCGCTGTCCGTGTGCGGCGGCGTGTCGAGCACGACGAAGGCGTGGTCCCGCCGCATCCGCTCCACCATCGCCGGCACGCGCCAGCCGGACACCGCCTCGAAGGTCATCGCGGGCACGCCGGCGGGACGCAGCGCGTGCCACCGGGTGAGCGTCCCCTGGGGGTCGGTGTCGAGCAGCGCCACCCGGTCCGCCACGGCGAGGGCCGCCGCCAGGTTCGCCGCGACGGTGCTCTTGCCCGCCCCGCCCTTCCGCTGCGCCACCGCCACCACGAAAGCCATCGCCGTCACCCCGCCGGATTCATTCCGTCCCGCGTTATAGCCTGCGAGGTCAGTTCTGCAGGAAGGGATTGCTCCGGGCCCGCGGGTTGGCCCGCGGCGCGAAGTGCTGGGCGAGGTAGTCGACGACGAGCGTGCGCACCTCCCCCTCCAGCGGGTTCATCCCGTGCTTCTCGGTCATCCAGTCCATCAGCCCGTCCCAACGATCGCGCGACAGGGCGGAACGTCGGATCACCGCGGTGTTGTGGCAGGCGGTGCAGAGCCCGAAGACCTCCGGCCGCCCGTGCCCGGCGGGCAGCGCGTCCTCCGCCTCCGGCGGGTTCTGCACCGCGGCCAGCCGGGTCGCCTCCGCCCGCACCGCCTCCGCCCGCCGCGCCGCCTCCGCCCGTCCCTCCGCCGCCCGCGCGT
>CAXVWQ010000416.1:0-3755 GCA_964263755.1 Roseomonas sp.
AGCCACCTGGCGCCCGTTCATTCCGCCTGGCAGCCCCACATCCGTCACCAGCAGGTCAACAAGGACGCCGTCCCGCAGCAGCCGCAGCGCGGCCGGGCCGTCGGCGGCCTCCAGCACGCGGTGCCCTTGCTCGCGCAGCCGCTCGCGGAGGTAGGCGCGCACCTCGTGCTCGTCCTCGACCAGCAGAACCACGCCGCCGGCGCTGGCAGGCTGGGCGGGTGGCGCCGGCACTGCCAAGCCCTGCGGCGCTGGCTCGTGGCGTGGCAAGCACAGGCGTACGGTCGTGCCCTCCCCTGGCGCGCTGTCCAGGCGCACAACCCCGCCGGACTGCCGCACGAAGCCGTAGGCTTGCGACAAGCCCAGCCCTGTCCCCTGGCCGAGCGGCTTGGTGGTGAAGAACGGCTCGAACGCGCGCGCGCGCGTCGCCTCGTCCATCCCTTCCCCGGTGTCGCGCGCCGCGATCTCCACGTGCGGTCCCGGGCGCCCGCCCTCCTGGCCGGCGACCTCCGCCTCCGAGAGCACGACGTGCCGGGTCTCCACCCGCAGCCGGCCGCCCCCGGGCATCGCGTCCCGCGCGTTGATCGCGAGGTTCAGCAGCCCGCTCTCCAGCCCGCTCGGGTCGCACAGCACGCTCCAGGTGCCGTCCCGCAGGTCGAGGTCGAGCGACACCTGCGGTCCCACGGTCCGACGCAGCATCTCCTCCATCCCCCGCACGAGCGCGTCCGGGTCCACGGCGCGGGGCTGCAGCGCCTGCCGCCGGGCGAAGGCGAGGAGACGGTTGGTGAGCGCCGCCGCCCGTTCCACCGCCGTCCGCGCGGCGTCGAGGTAGCGCGGCGCCTCGGGGGTGCGTCCCGCCTCCATCCGCCGCCGGGCCATCTCCACGGCGCCGCCGATGCCCTGGAGCATGTTGTTGAAGTCGTGGGCGATGCCGCCGGTCAGCTGCCCCACCGCCTCCATCTTCTGGGACTGCCGCAGCGTCTCCTCCGCCGCCATGAGTTCGGCGGTCCGCTCCGCCACGCGGGCCTCCAGTTCGGCGTTGAGGCGCCGCACGGATTCCTCCGCCTCCCGCCGGGCGGTGATGTCGTTGAACAGCACGCCGATCCGCCGCTCCTCCGGGGCGCCGATCTTGAAGGCCTCCACGTCGAACCAGCGGCCGAGCGCCGCGGCGCGCTCCTCGAAGCGCACCCGTTCCCCGGTCGTGGCGACGCGGCCGTAGATCTCGAACCAGCGTTCCTCCTGGTCCGCGGCGATGTCGCGCATCCAGCGGCCCTCGGCGTCCGGCAGGCCGGTCTGGCGGGCGAAGGCGGGGTTCACCTCGTCGAACTGGTAGTCCACGCAGCGCCCGGCCGCGTCGTGGCGGGTGTGGATGATGCAGAATCCCGTGTCGATGGCCTCGAACAGCGTGCGGTAGCGCTCCTCCCCCGACCGCAGCGCGCGCATCGACTCGTCCCGCGCCGTGACGTCCTGGAAGGCGGCGAGCGCCCCGGTGACCGCCCCCTCCGGCCGCGCCCCGGCGGCGGGCTCGCGCACCGGCACCACGTCCACCACGAGGACGACGCGGCGCCCGTCGAGGGTGGCGCCCCCGTGCTCGAACCCCCGCACGACCTCCCCGCGAAGCGCGCGGGCGATGGGGTGGGCGCCGGCCGCGAAGGGCGCCCCGTCCCGGTCGGCGGCGGCCCAGGCGGGGTCGTCGTGCCGCATGCCGGCGAGGGCGCCGGGCCCGGCGCCGAGGAGACGTTCCGCGGCGGGGTTGGCGAAGGCGATCCGCCCGTCCGCGCCGAGTTCGACGATGCCGGCGGGGGAGAGGGCGAGGAGGCGGGCCAGCCGCGCCTCCCCCAAGGCCTGCGCCTCGGCCGCGCGGTCCCGCTCCGCCTCCCGGTCGCGTAGGGCGTCGGACATGCGGTCGAAGGCCACCCCGAGGTCGCGCATCACCCCGCCCCCGCGGCGGAGGTTCGACCGCGCCCCGAACTCGCCCTCCCCCACCCGCCCGGCGGCGGAGGTGAGGCGGCGGAGCGGCGCGACGACGAAGCGGCGCGCCCAGTATCCGCCCGCCGCCAGCGCCATCACCGCGCCGAGCGCGAGGCCGAGGGTGTTGCGCCACGCCGCGGCGCGCAGGTCGGCGAGCGACCGCGCCTCGTCCAGCCCCACCACCGCGACGATGCCGCCGAGGGAGGGGTCCGCCGGGAGGGCGCCGAACAGCCGCCGCCGCCCGTCCGGCCCTTCCGCCGAGACGGTGCGGGTCGAGCCGGCGGTGAGCGCGGCGCGGAGCGGGGCCGGCAGGGGCGCGCCGACCCAGCCCGCCGCCACCTCCGCCCCGTCCGCATGGCCGGCGACGACGGTGCCGGAGGGGTCCACGACCACCGCGATGGCTCCTGGCGGCAGGGCGGCGGCGGCGAGCTGGCGGGCGAGGGCGGCCTGGTCCACGCTCGCCAGCACGATCCCGCCCACCGTCCCGTCCGGCCGCTGGAACGGCAGGGCGAAGTGGATGGAGCGCCGCCGCGTCGTCACGCCCGTGACGAGGTCGCCCGCCGCGAAGCCGCCGGAGGCCATGGCCCGCTGGTGGTAGGCGCGGGCGGCGTTGGAGTACTCCCCCGGCGCGGCGCCGGCGGAGGTGCAGATGATCGCGCCGTCCGCCGCGTTGGCGCCGAGGAGGGCGAAGTCCCGGAAGCCCGCGGCGACCTCGCGGAGGTAAGCGGTGCAGGCCGGCGCGTCGCCCTCCCGGATCGCCGGCACGGCGGCGAGCGCCGCGAGGAGGCGGCGGACCCCCTCCGCGAGCCGCGAGACGTCGGCGGAGGCGGCGCGGGTGTGATCGAGGGCGGCGACCCGCAGGGCGGCCTCCCGGTCCCGTCGCGCCTCCCAGCCGCCCCAGGCGCCGACGAGGAGGGGCGGGAGGAGCGCGAGGGCGATGAGGGCGAGGAGGCGGACGGTGAGCGTCACGGCATTCCTCCTACGGCATCGCCGCGCGGCATCGAAGTGGGGCCCCGGTCAGGGGAACGTGAAGTCAGGGCGCCGCGAGGCCAGGGCGCCGCGAGGTCAGGGCGCCGCGAGGCCAGGACAACGTGAGGCCAGGGCAACGTGAGGCCAGGGCAACGTGAGGTCAGGGTGCCGCGAGGAAGGTCCGGATCGTCGCGGCCGTCACGGCGCGCACCGTGTCGGGCGAGGTTTCCTCCCGGTGGCTCACCACGCCGAGAAGGCAGTTCGTCCGGGCGTCGAACACCCCCGCGCCGGATTCACCGGGCACGAGGGGGAGGGGGATGTCGGCGTAGGCGCCCCAGGCCGGCCCGTCCTCCTCCGGCACCACCGCGCCGGCGAGGGCGCCGACGGTGCGGAGGCGGGAGGAGACGATGACGGCCTGCCCCGTCTCCGGCCCGCCGCCGCAGGGCCGGGCGGCGGGGCCGGCGGAGGAGCGCCGGGCCTGGAGGAGCGCGAGGTCGGCGCCGCCGAGGTAGCGCAGGCCGGTCCCCGCCGCGATCTCGCCGCGGCCGATCCGCACGGCCGTCGCGGCGAACTCCTCGCCGCCGTAGAGGACGGAGGGGACGGCGTCGGCGTCCTCGCAGCGGCGCAGCCGGGCGGCGGTGCCGTCCAGGAGGTGGGCGGCGGTGAGGAAGCGCCCGCCGCCGAGGTGGACCGCGGTGCCGAGGAGGGGGCAGGCGGTGCCGGTCCCGGCCCGGACCTCGGCGCGGTAGGCGTCCGGCAGGGCGCGGTCCGCGGTGATGGCGAGGGAGGCGGCGGCGGTGCCGGCCCGGCGGGCGGGC
>CAXVWQ010000417.1:0-11730 GCA_964263755.1 Roseomonas sp.
GACCATGACGGCGATGCGGTCCGCGAGGTCGCGGGCGAACTCGAAATACTGCTCCACCAGCACCACCGCGAGGCCGCGGTCCCGCGCGAGGTGGCGGATCACCCGGGCGATGTCCTTGATGACGGAGGGCTGGATGCCCTCGGTCGGCTCGTCGAGGATGAGGAGGCGTGGCCGGGCGGTCAGCGCTCGGGCAATGGCGAGTTGCTGCTGCTGGCCGCCCGACAGATCGCCGCCCCGGCGCCGCAGGAACTGGCGGAGGATGGGGAACAGGTCGAACACCTCGGATGGCACCTTGCTGCCGCGCGGGGCGGCGGCGAGGGCCGTCTCCAAGTTCTCCTGCACGGTCAGGAAGGGGAAGATCTCCCGTCCCTGGGGGACGTAGCCGATCCCGGCGCGCGCCCGTTCGGCGGGGGCGAGGGTGGCGATGTCCCGCCCCTCCCACTCCACGCGCCCGGCGGAGATGCGCTCCACGCCCATCACGGCGCGCATGAGGGAGGACTTGCCGACGCCGTTGCGGCCGAGCACGCAGGTGATCTTCCCGGGGTCCGCGGTCAGGTCCACGCCGCGGAGGCAGAGCGACGCGCCGTAGGACAGGTGCAGGCCGGTGGCGCGGAGGGTCATCGCCCGAGATAGACCTCGATCACCCGCGGGTCCTCTTGCACCGCGTCGATCGAGCCCTCCGACAGTAGCGTGCCCTCGTGCAGCACGGTGACGCGGGAGCCGAGGGCGCGGACGAATTCCAAGTCGTGCTCGACCACCACCACCGACCGCGCGCCGGCGATGCGGCGCAGGAGGGCGGCGGTGTGCTCCGTCTCCTGGTCCGTCATGCCCGCGACGGGCTCGTCCACGAGGAGGAGGTCGGGGTCCTGCATCAGCAGCATCCCGATCTCCAGCCACTGCCGCTGGCCGTGGGAGAGGATGGCGGCGGGGTCACCGGAGCGGGCGGCGAGGCCGATCTCCTCCATCACCGCGGCGATGCGGGCGCGCGCCGTGCCGTCGAGCGTCCAGCGGAGGCAGGACCACGGATCACGGGGGGCCTTGAGGGCGAGTTCGAGGTTCTCGAACACCGTCAGCGCGTCGAACATCGTCGGCTTCTGGAACTTGCGGCCGATGCCGAGATTGGCGATGCGGGCCTCGTCCATCCGCGTCAGGTCGTGCGGGCCGAAGCGCACGGTGCCGGCGGTGGGACGGGTCTTGCCGGTGATGACGTCCATCATCGTCGTCTTGCCCGCGCCGTTCGGGCCGATGACGGCGCGGAGTTCGCCGGGCTCCACGATGAGGGAGAGGTTGTTGAGGGCGCGGAAGCCGTCGAACACGACCGAGACGCCGTCGAGGTAGAGTTGCGGGCCCCTCACTTCAGGTGCCCGCGGAACAGGCCGACGATGCCCTTGGGAAGGAAGATCGTCACGGCCACGAAAAGGCCCCCGAGGACGAACAGCCAGTAGTCCGGCGCGAAGGAGGTGAGCCAGGTTTTCAGCGCGTTCACGGAGAAGGCGCCGAGGATGGCGCCGAGGAGCGTGCCCCGGCCGCCGACAGCGACCCAGACAACCGCCTCGATGGAGTTGCCGGGCGAGAACTCGCCGGGGTTGATGATGCCGACAAGCGGCACGTAGAGGGCGCCGGCGAGGCCCGCGAGCACGGCGGACAGCACGAACACCGTCAGCTTGAAAGAGGTGACGGAATAGCCGAGGAAGCGCACGCGGCTCTCGGCGTCGCGCACGGCGACGAGGACGCGGCCGAGCTTGGTCGAGACGACGTAGCGGCAGAGGATGAGCGACCCGCCGAGGGCGGCGAGGGCGGCGTAGAACAGCATGGCCCGCGCGTTCGAGGTGTTGAGCGGAACGCCCAGGAGTTCCTTGAAATCCGTGAAGCCGTTGTTGCCGCCGAGGCCCATGTCGTTGCGGAAGAAGGCGAGCATGAGGGCGTAGGTCATCGCCTGCGTCAGGATGGAGAAATACACGCCGGTGATACGGGACCGGAAGGACAGGTAGCCGATAATCCCCGCGAGGACACCCGGAACCAGCAGGGCCATGAGGATGGCGAAGGGGAAGTGGTCGAAGCCGAGCCAGTACCAGGGCAGTTCCCGGTAGCCGAGGAACACCATGAAGTCCGGCAGCACGGGGTGACCATAGACGCCCCGCGGGCCGATGAGGCGCATGAGGTGCATCCCCATGCAGTAGCCGCCGAGGGCGAAGAAGGCGCCGTGGCCGAGCGAGAGGATGCCCGCGTAGCCCCAGGCGAGGTCGATCGCCAGCGCCAGGACGGCGTAGCAGATCCACTTGCCAGTAACCGCCACCGTGAAGTCGGAGACGTGCAGCGCGGAGCCGGTGGGAAGGCGGTTCAGCAGGGGCAGCGCCGCGAGCAGGATGATCGCGACGACGACGCCCGCGCGGACGAGCGCGCGCACCGGGACGGCCACGCGCGGCGGGGTGATGGCGACGTCGCTCACGCCTCGGCCGCCCGGCCCTTGAGGGCGAAGAGGCCGCGCGGGCGGCGCTGGATGAACAGCATGATGAGGACGAGCACCGCGACCTTCGCCAGCACCGCGCCGGCCCAGGGCTCGATCACCTTGTTCAGCACGCCGAGGGACATGGCGCCGACGAGGGTGCCGATGAGGCTGCCCACGCCGCCGAACACGACCACCATGAAAGAGTCGATGATGTAGCCCGTGCCGAGGTTGGGAGAGACGTTGTCGATCTGCGACAGCGCCACGCCGGCCATCCCCGCCATGCCCGACCCGAAGGCGAAGGTCAGCGCGTCCACCCGCCCGGTGCGGATGCCCATGGTCGCGGCGATGCGGCGGTTCTGCACCACGGCCCGCATCTCCAGCCCGAACCGCGTCAGCCGGATCGCGCAGAAGGCCAGCGCCAGCACGCCGAGGGAGAAGACGATGACCCAGAGACGGTTCTGGGTGATGAGGATGCCGCCCGGCAGTTCCAGGGTGCCCTGCATCCAGGACGGCGACAGCACCTCCCGGTTCTGCGCCCCGAAGGCGAGGCGGACGGCCTGTTGCAGGATCATCCCCACGCCGAAGGTCATCAGCAGGGTTTCCAGCGGCCGGCCGTAGAGGTGGCGGATCAGCCCGCGTTCGAGGCCGGCGCCCGCGAGGCCGGCGACGAGGAAGGCGGCGGGAACCGACAGGGGCAGCGACCACGGCAGCAGCCAGGGGATGCCGCGACACGCCTCCTGCACGACGAAGGTGGTGTAGGCGCCGAGCATGACGAATTCGCCGTGCGCCATGTTGATGACGCCCATGACACCGAAGGTCACGGCGAGGCCGAGGGCGGCCAGGAGGAGGACGGAGCCGAGGGAGAGGCCCTGGAACAGCGTCTCCCCCGCGCGCTTGAAGGCGAGGCGGCCGTCGATGGACGCGACGGCGGCATCGATCTCGGCGACGAGGGCGGGGTTGGCGGCGCGGGCTTCGAGCAGGAGGGCGCGCGCGTCCTCCGAGGACGCCGTGCCGAGGGCGGTGATGCCGAGACGCTTCACCGCCGGGTCCTCCGCGACGATCCGGGACGCGGCGAGCGCCAGTTCCTGGCGGGCACGGATCGCGGGCACGAACTCCCGGCCGATCGCGGCTTCCAGCGCCGGCACGTTCTCGGCGGAGCGGGTGCGGAACACCGCTTCCGCGGCGGCGCGACGCTCGGCGGGATCGGTGGAAACAAGCTGCAAGCGGCCGAGCGCGCCGCGAAGGGCGACGCGGACGCGGTTGTTGATGCGGATGGGTTCGGCGTCGGCCGCCTCGACCGCGGCGCCGGTGGCCGCGTCACGGCCGTCTAGGATGATCCTCGCGTCGCGCTTGTTCAGCCGTCCTTCGTTCAAGGCGCGCAGCAGTGGCAGCGCCCGCGGGTCGGCGCTCGCGCCGAGGCGGTCCACGGCGGTCGCGACGTCGTTGAACCCGCCCGCGAGACCGGGAAGCGCGTCGAGGAACGCATCCTGCGCGCGCGCGGGCGACGCGAGCAGCAGGACGAACAGCAGGATGAATCGAGTCATGCGGGGGTCCGGGCGGCGGCGCGCGCCGCCCGGCGCATCCTCAGCCGCCGCGGCGCGACGCGTTCTCGGGGATGAAGGGCGACCAGTTCTGCGCCGCGATGGCGTCCGGCGTCTTGAAGACGATGTTGAACTGGCCATCGGCCTGGATCTCGCCGATCATGACGGGCTTCGTGAGGTGGTGGTTCGTCCGCATCTCCTCCTCGTAGCCGCAGGGCGCCATCACCTTCTGCCCGTACATCGCGGTGCGGACGGCATCGACGGAGGTCGTGCCGGCCTGGGCCACCGCCTGCATCCACATGCGGAAGCCGGTGTAGGTCGCCTCCATCGGGTCGTTCGTCACGCGGCGCGGGTTCCTGATGTAGGCCTGCCAGAGGGCCTTGAACTCGGTGTTCGCCGGACCCGGCACGGACATGAAGTAGTTCCAGGCCGCGAGGTGGCCAACGAGCGGCCGCGTGTCGATTCCCGCCAGTTCCTCCTCACCGACCGAGAACGCGACGGAAGGGATGTCCTCCGCCTTGATCCCCTGGTTGCCGAGTTCGCGGTAGAACGGCACGTTGGCGTCGCCGTTGATCGTCGAGACGATGGCGGTCCGCTTGCCCTCGCCCGCGAAGCGCTTCACGCGGGAGACGATGCCCTGCCAGTCGGAGTGACCGAACGGCGTGTATTCCTCCATGATGTCGGCGTCGGTGATGCCCTTCGAGTTGAGGAAGGCGCGGAGGATGCGGTTGGTGGTGCGGGGATAGACGTAGTCCGTGCCGAGCAGCGCGATGCGCTTCGCCTCGCCACCGTCCTTGCCCATGAGGTATTCCACCGCTGGGATCGCCTGCTGGTTCGGCGCGGCGCCGGTGTAGAACACGTTGCGCGACTGTTCCTCGCCCTCGTACTGCACGGGGTAGAACAGCAGCCCGTTCAGTTCCTCGAACACCGGCAGGACGGACTTGCGGGACACGGAGGTCCAGCAGCCGAAGGTCACGTCCACGCGCGCGACCTGGAGGAGTTCGCGCGCCTTCTCCGCGAAGAGCGGCCAGTTGGAGGCGGGGTCCACGACGGTCGCCTCCAGGCGCCGCCCGAGCACGCCGCCACGCGAGTTCGCCCACTCCACCATCATCAGCACGGTGTCGCGCAGCGCGGTCTCGGAGATCGCCATCGTGCCGGAGAGGGAGTGCAGCACGCCGACCTTGATCGGCGCACCCTGCGAGAAGGCGGAGGGGATCGCCGGCATCGCCAGCGCGCCGCCGAGGCCCGCCAGGGCCGCGCGGCGGGTGAGGTTCAACGTCATGGGGGTTCCCGTCCTCGTGTTGCACGGCCCGACGCGCCCGCGGCATCCCCCGCGCCGTGCGAACCGGATCATGTGTTCTCATGGTGATTGCGAGAAGCGTGCCAGATCGTGTCGGGCGCGGGCCGAAGCGCGGTGCCCGGATCGCGGGCAGACCCTGCGCGCCGCGCGGGCAGCCGGTCAGAACCGCAGCGACACGCGCCCGATGCCAACGACCTCCACCTCCACCCGCGCCCCCGCCGCCGCCAACGGCAGCCCCACGAGCGAGCCGGTGGTGACGACCTGCCCGGCGCGGAGCGGCATCCCTCGCCCCGCCGCATGGGCGACGAGCCAGCCGATGAGGCGGCGCAACTCCGGGGCGGTGTGGCCCCCGACGGCCGCCCCCGTCACCCTGCCGTCGAAGGTCACGCGGGCGTCCAGGGTCGCCAGGTCCACCGCGGAGGGGCGAACGGGCGCTGCCTCGCCGAGGATCAGGGCGCCGTGCGTGCCGAGGTCGGCGAGCTTCGCGAGCGACGGCGCGTCCGCGTGGTCGGCGAGGCGGGTGTCCACCGCCTCGATGACCGGCAGCACCGCGTCGAAGGCATCGTCCATGAAGCGGTCGTCGGGCGCCGCCGGCGCATGGTCCAGGTCCCGACGCAGGCGGAGGGCGACCTCCGGCTCCACGCCGCGCAGGCCCCAACCCGGCCCCTCCAGCACCGCGCCGGAGGGACGGATGCCGGCCGCCGGCAGCGGCGCCGCGGTCGGCTCCGCCCCGGGGCTCGGCGCGCCGACCTTCCAGCCGCCGACCGGGCCGAGCGCCGCGACGGTCGCGTCCTGGATCGCGTAGGCGGTCGCGAGGTCGGCCGGCAGGATGTCGTGCCAGCGCACGGCCTCGCCCCGGCGCGCGGCGAGGAGGTGTTTGGCGGCGGGATGGGGCATCGGGCGTCTCCGGGGGCGCCGCCTTCCTGCCACGACGGGCCGGGCGCGTCAGGGGGTGGCGCGATGGACGCCCCGCGAGGCGCGTGCGACGAGTGCGGCGATGCCGTTCCACCCCGCATCCCGGCCCGGCGCGCGACGTGCCGCGTGACGTGCCGGACGCGCCTGCGCCCGCCGTCCGGCACCAGCGGGCGCACGGGTCGCTGGACCTGCGCTTCGTCGCGGGACCGCGCGGGACGGCACTGGCCGACCTGCGGCAGTCCGCCCCCCTCCGCGCCCTCTTCCCGCGTCCGGAACCGGGGGACCCGCCGACCGCGGCGTTGGTGAACGTGGCGGGCGGCTTGGCGGGCGGCGATTCCCACGGCATCGCCGTCACCCTCGGGCCAGGCGCGCGCGCCACGGTTTCGGCGGCGGCGGCGGAAAAGGTGTATCGCTCGCTCGGCGACCCCGCGCGGATCGCGGTGCGGCTGGACGCGGCGGCGGGCGCGACGCTCGAATGGATCCCGCAGGAGACGATCCTGTTCGACCGTGCCCGGTTGACCCGCCGGGTGGAGGCGTCGGCGGCGGCGGATGCGCGGGTGCTGCTGGCCGACATGCTCGTCTTCGGCCGCGGCGCGCGCGGGGAGGGCTTCACCGCCGGCGCGGTGAGCGACGCGTGGCGCGTGCGGCGCGACGGCCGGCTGATCTGGGCCGACGGGTTGCGCCTCGACGGCGATCTGGCGCCGCTGCGCCACCGGTCCGGCTTCGCGGGGGCGGAGGCGACGGCAATGCTCGCTCTCGTCGCGCCGGGGGCGGAAGCGCACCTTCCGGCCCTGCGCGAGGTTGCCACGCCCGGGGGGGCGACCGTGCCCCGGCCGGGCCTCCTGCTCGCGCGGTTCCTCGGAACGGCCGTCGCCGTGCGGGCGGGGCTCGCGGCCGGCATCGTCCTCCTCCGCTCCCGCGCCCTCGGCCTCCCGCCACGCCTGCCGCGCCTGTGGACGACGTGAGCGGACCCGGACCATGATGCGCCGATGCACCTGACGCCGCGCGAGAAGGACAAGCTGCTGATCGCCACCGCCGCCATGGTGGCGCGGCGCCGGCTGGACCGCGGTCTGCTCCTGAACCACCCGGAGGCGGTCGCCCTCATCAGCGACTACGTCGTGGAGGGCGCGCGGGACGGCCGCAGCGTCGCCGACCTGATGCACGCCGGCGCGACGGTGCTGACGCGGGCCCAGGTGATGGAAGGCGTGCCCGAGATGGTTCCCGAAGTTCAGGTGGAGGCGACCTTCCCAGACGGCACCAAACTGGTGACGATCCACGAGCCGATCCGATGATTCCGGGGGAATACCTGCTGGCGGAGGACGAGATCGAGATCAACGCTGGCCGGGCCGCCGTGGAGGTCGAGGTCTCGAACACGGGCGACCGCCCCGTGCAGGTCGGGTCACACTACCATTTCGCGGAAACCAACCCGGGCCTGCGCTTCGACCGCGCGGCGGTGCGCGGGATGCGGCTGGACATCGCGGCCGGCACCGCCGTGCGGTTCGAACCGGGGCAGACCCGCACGGTACGGCTGGTGCCCTTCGCCGGCGCGCGGGTGGTGCACGGCTTCCGGGGCGACGTCGAGGGGTCGCTCTGATGCCCGCGCGTCTCTCGCGATCCGCCTATGCCGGGATGTACGGCCCGACGACGGGCGACCGCGTCCGCCTCGCCGACACCGAGCTGTTCATCGAGGTGGAACGCGACCTCACCACCTACGGCGAGGAGGTGAAGTTCGGCGGCGGCAAGGTCATCCGCGACGGCATGGGCCAGTCCCAGGCCACGCGCGCCGAGGGCGCGATGGACACGGTGATCACCAACGCGCTCATCCTCGACCACACCGGCATCTACAAGGCCGATGTCGGGCTGCGGGACGGCCGGATCGGTGTCATCGGCAAGGCCGGCAACCCCGACACGCAGCCCGCCGTCACGGTGCTGATCGGCCCGGGCACGGAGATCATCGCAGGCGAGGGGCGCATCCTGACGGCGGGCGGCATCGACCCGCACATCCACTTCATCTGCCCGCAGCAGATCGAGGAGGCGCTGGCCGCGGGCATCACCACGATGTTCGGCGGCGGCACCGGCCCCGCGCACGGGACGCTCGCCACCACCGCCACGCCCGGCGCCTTCCACCTCGCCCGCATGATGCAGGCCGCCGAGGGGTTCCCGATGAACCTCGGCTTCCTCGGCAAGGGCAACGCCGCCCTGCCCGGCGCGCTGGAGGAGATGGTCCGCGCCGGTGCCTGCGGGCTCAAACTCCATGAGGACTGGGGGACGACGCCGAAGGCCATCGACACCTGCCTCCGCGTCGCCGACGCGATGGACGTGCAGGTGGCGATCCACACCGACACGCTGAACGAGAGCGGCTTCGTCGAGAGCACGATCGCCGCCATCGCCGGCCGCACCATCCAGGCCTTCCACACGGAAGGCGCGGGCGGCGGCCACGCGCCGGACATCCTGCGGGTGGTCGGGCTGCCGAACGTTCTGCCCTCATCGACCAACCCGACGATGCCCTACACGGTCAACACCGTGGACGAGCACCTCGATATGCTCATGGTCTGCCATCACCTCGACCCCCGCATCGCGGAGGACGTGGCCTTCGCCGAGAGCCGCATCCGGCGCGAGACGATCGCGGCCGAGGACATCCTGCACGACCTCGGCGCCATCTCCATGATGTCGTCGGACAGCCAGGCGATGGGGCGGGTGGGCGAGGTCATCATCCGCACCTGGCAGACCGCCCACAAGATGCGCGTCCAGCGCGGCCGGCTTCCCGGCGAGGCGGGCGAGAACGACAACCTCCGTGCCCGCCGGTACGTCGCGAAGTACACGATCAACCCCGCGATCTCCCAGGGCGTGGCCGACCACGTCGGCTCCGTCGAGGTCGGCAAGCTCGCCGACCTCGTCCTGTGGTCCCCCGCCTTCTTCGGCGTGAAGCCGGACATGGTGCTGAAGTGCGGCACCATCGCCATGGCCCCGATGGGCGACCCCAACGCCTCCATCCCCACGCCGCAGCCGGTGCACTACCGCCCGATGTTCGGTGCCTTCGCCGGCGCCCGCATCCACTCCGCCGTGACCTTCACGAGCGCGGCGGCGCTGGAGGACGGCGTGGCCGCGCGCGTCGGCCTGACCCGCCCGCTCCTCGCGGTGCGCAACACCCGCGGCGGCATCACCAAGCGCGACATGGTGCTGAACGACGCCCTGCCCCGCATGGAGGTGGACCCGGAAACCTACGAGGTCCGCGCGGACGGCGAACTGCTGGTGTGCGAGCCGGCGACGGTGCTGCCGATGGCGCAGCGTTACTTCCTGTTCTGATGCGGGAGGCATGACATGGACCACCCACACCTCCGGCACCCGCCCGCCGCCCCACCGCCATCGAGGCCGACGATCGCGGAATACCTCGAATGGGCGGAACGGCAGCCGCGACGACACGAACTCGTCCACGGCGAGATCGTCGCGATGAACGCCCAGCGGCTCGGGCACATCATGGCGAAGACACGGGTCTGGGAGGCTTTGAGAGACGCCGTCCGCACGTCCGGCTTGGAGGCGCAAGCCATCGGCGACGGCTTCGCGGTGGCGGTGGGCGACGACACGGCCTACGAACCGGATGCCCTCGTCAACCTCGGCCCGAAGCCGGGAAATGACGACCTCCTCGCACCGAACCCGGTGATCGTCGTGGAGGTCGCCTCGCCCGGGACGCAGTCGGTGGACGCGACGGACAAGTTGGCCGACTACGTCCGCGTCCCCTCCATCCAGCACTACCTCATCCTCTCCGGACGGCGCCGGGAGGTCGTCCATCACCGCCGCGTCGCGGGCGATGGAACGGAAGCCCGCGTCGTTTCCTCCGGCCCGCTGCGCCTCGATCCGCCCGGGATCACCGTCACCGTCGAGGACTTCTTCGTGGACCTCACAGCGTGACCGCAGCTCCCCTCCCCCGCGCCACCGCCGTCCTCCCCGCCGGCACCTGGGACGCGGGCGCGACGCGCGACGCCGTGACCGTGGACTTCGACGACCGCCACCGCCGCCGCAAGCGCTACGTCGCTCTCACCGGCCTGACCTTCCTGCTGGACCTGCCGGAGGCCGCCGTCCTCCGCGACGGCGACGGCCTGTTGCTGGAGGATGGCGGCATCGTCGCCGTCCACGCCGCCCCCGAACCCCTGGTCGAGATCCGCGCCGCCACCCCGCACGCCCTGCTGCGCCTCGCCTGGCACCTCGGCAACCGCCACCTGCCCGCGGAGATCGACGCCGACCGCATCCTCATCCGCTACGACCACGTCATCGTCCACATGCTCGAAGGTCTCGGCGCGCAGGTCCGTCGGGTGGAGACGCCGTTCAACCCGGAGGGCGGCGCCTATGGTGAACACAACCGCGACCCGCACCAGCATCACGGTCATTCCCACCCGCACGACCATGACCACCATCACCACGACTGACGGTTCGCTGCTGCGCCTCCTCGCGTGGCTGTCGCCGGCCTACCCGGTCGGCGCCTACACCTATTCCCACGGCCTGGAGACGGCGGTGGAGGATGGCCTGGTCCGCACCCGCACCGACCTCGTGGACTACGTCGCCCACGCGCTGGCGCACGGCGCGGGCGTCATGGACGGCGCCGCCCTCGCGGCCTGCCACCGCGCCGCGACGGCGGACGATGACGCGGCGCTGGACGCCGCCGCCGAACTCGCCTTCGCCTTCCGCGGCACCGCCGAGACGGCCCTCGAATCCTCCGCCCAGGGCGCCGCCTTCGCGCTCGTCACGGCCGCCGCGTGGCCCGACCCGCGCTTCGCCGCCTTCGCCGCCCGCCACCCCCGCGCCCTCGCCCACGCCGCCGCCTTCGGCGCCGCCGCCGGTTTCGCCGCCGTGCCGCTGCGCGACGCGCTGACCGGCTTCCTCTCCGCCTTCGCCGCCAACCTCGTCTCAGCCGGCCTGCGCCTCGTCCCGCTTGGCCAGACCGACGGCCAGATCGCCACCGCAACCCTGCTGCCCCATGTCATCGCCGCGGCCGAGGCCGCGATGACCGCCGACCTCGACGACATCGGCACGGCAGCCCCCACCCTCGACCTCCTCTCCATCCGCCACGAGACCCAGTACACGAGGCTCTTCCGCTCATGACCAACGGCCCCCTGCGCGTCGGCATCGGCGGCCCCGTGGGCTCCGGCAAGACCGCGCTCACCGACCGTCTCTGCAAGCACCTGCGGGACGCCCATGACCTCGCCGTCATCACGAACGACATCTACACGAAGGAGGACGCGGAGTTCCTGACCCGCTCCGGCGCCCTCACCCCCGACCGCATCGCCGGCGTCGAGACCGGCGGCTGCCCGCACACAGCGATCCGGGAGGACGCCTCCATCAACCTCGCCGCCGTCGCCGACATGGTGCTGCGCTTCCCGTCGCTCGAAATCCTGTTCATCGAGAGCGGCGGCGACAACCTCGCCGCCACCTTCTCCCCCGAACTCGCCGACCTCACGATCTACGTCATCGACGTCTCCGCGGGCGACAAGATCCCCCGCAAGGGCGGCCCCGGCATCACCCGCTCCGAC
>CAXVWQ010000418.1:0-8117 GCA_964263755.1 Roseomonas sp.
CGCGGGTGGCCACCTCCTCGTTCGGCAGGTCGAACTGGTCGAGCTTCTTGCCCTCGTGGTGCGTCAGCCGCGCCGTGAAGGGGGCGCCGGCGGGGGTGCGGAAGGCGGCCTCGACGGTCCAGTATTCCCGCGGCTTGAAGATCTCGATCTCCGCCTCGCGCTCGCAGACGAGACGGAGCGCGACGGACTGCACGCGGCCGGCGGAGCGGGAGCCCGGCAGCTTGCGCCACAGCACGGGGGAGAGGGTGAAGCCGACGAGGTAGTCGAGTGCGCGGCGCGCGAGATAGGCGTCGATCAAGGGCACGTCGAGGTCGCGCGGGTGCTCGATGGCGTACTGCACGGCGCGCTTGGTGATCTCGTTGAAGGTGATGCGGTGGACCTCGACGCCCTTCAGCGCGCGACGGTCCTGCAGCATCTGCTTCACGTGCCAGGAGATCGCCTCGCCCTCCCGGTCCGGGTCGGTGGCGAGGTAGAGGCGCTTGGAGTTGCCCGACTTCAGCGCCTGGGCGATCTCGCGGACCTGCCGCTCCCCCCGCTCCTCGGAGGACCAGTCCATCGCGAAGTCCTCCTCCGGCCGGACGGACCCGTCCTTCGGGGGCAGGTCGCGGACGTGGCCGAAGGAGGCCAGCACGCGGTAGCCGCCGCCGAGATACTTGTTGATGGTCTTCGCCTTCGCGGGCGATTCGACGACGACGACGTCGGTCATGGAGGCCCTTTGGTCAGGCGGCCCGCACGACGCGGTTGCCCGGAAGGGTCCGGATGCGGCCCTCCAGTTCCAGTTCGGAGAGGAGGGCGCGGGCGGACGACGCCGGCAGGTGGCACCGGCGCAGCACCTCGTCAACCGGAACGGGCGTGGGACCGATGAGGTCCATCAGGTCGGGGAGGGGTTCGTCGGTGCCGGCGGGGGTGGCGACGAAGCGGGCGGCGGGGGGCGCGGCGGGGGGTCGGCGGTCCCTGAACAGGGGCAGGGCGTGGGGGGTCTGCGGCAGGGTCTCCAGCACGTCGGAGGCGCGTTCGCAGAGGTGCGCGCCGTGCCGGAGCAGGTCGTTGGAGCCGAGGCAGCGCGGGTCCAGAGGCGATCCCGGCACCGCGTAGATCTCCCGCCCGCACTCGGCGCCGAGGCGGGCGGTGATGAGGGTGCCGGATTTCAGCGCCGCCTCCACGACGACCACGCCGAGGGAAAGGCCGGCGACGATCCGGTTGCGCTTCGGGAAGTGCCGGGCAAGGGGCGCGGTGCCGAGCGGGTTCTCGGCGACGAGCGCGCCCTCCGCGGCGATGCGCTCCTGGAGGGGGCGGTTCTCCGGGGGGTAGGCCACGTCCAGGCCACCAGCGACGGCGGCCACCGTCCGGCCCGGCCCCGTCAGGGCGCCGAGATGGGCGGCGGCGTCCACCCCGCGGGCAAGGCCGGAGGCGACGGTGATCCCGGCCTCGGACAGCCCCTCCGCCAGTTCCTCCGCGATCCGCTGGCCCGCCGCGGAGGCGTTGCGGGCACCGACGATCGCCACGCAGCGGGAGAGGAGGAGGGCGGGGTCGCCGAGGACCGCGAGGACGGGCGGGGCGTCGTCGAGCGCGGCGAGCAGCGGCGGGTAGCCGGGGGCGCCGAGGTGGAGCCAGGTCCCGCCCATCTCCGTCACCGCGTCGTGTTCGCGCGCCGTGCGGTCGGCGTCCGCGGCGGGGATGGTCCGGAGGGCGGAGGCGGCGTCCCCGTGCTGCGCCATGAGGCGGCGGAAGCCCTGCGGCCCGACGTTGTCGGACCGGGCGAGCCGGAGGCGGGCGAGCGACTCCGCCGGGGTCACCGCCCCTCCCCGATCCGCGGCTCGGTGCCGGCGATGAGGCGGCGGATGTTCTGATGGTGCCGGGCGAACACGTACAGGACGATGAGCAGCACGGGCCAGAAGGCGAAGGGGCCGCCGGTGAACCATGCCACGACCGGCGCCACCGCCATGCCGCCGAGGGCGGAGGCGGAGGAGATGCGCGTGACCTTCGCCAGGGCGATCCAGGCGAGCCCCCCTGCCACGAAGACCGGCCAGGACAGGGCGAGAAAGGCGCCGAGCGCGGTCGCGACTCCCTTGCCGCCGCGGAAGCCGAGCCAGACGGGGTGGCAGTGGCCGAGGACGACGGCGACGGCCGCCACGCCCTCGAAGCCCGGCGCGAGCCAGCGCATGAGCCAGACCGCCGCCGCGCCCTTGAGGCCGTCCAGCAGCAGGGTGGCGGCGGCGAGGGCCTTGTTGCCGGTGCGGAGGACATTCGTCGCGCCGATGTTGCCCGACCCGATGGCGCGGATGTCGCCCAGCCCCGCTGCGCGGGTGAGGACGAGGCCGAAGGGGATGGACCCCAGGAGGTAGCCCCCGGCGATGGCGATGAGGGCGGCCATGGTGAGCGCGAAGCCCATGCCCGCGTCGTTCGGGGTCATGCGCCGAACACCCGCACCCCGGCCTTCCAGGTGCCGAGGACGCGGCCCTCCAGCGCCCGGCCGTCGAAGGGGGAGTTCTGGGCCTTTCCGGGGAGGCGGCCCGCCTCGACCTTCCAGGCGCGGTCGGGGGCGAAGAGGCAGAGGTCGGCGGGGGCGCCCGGGGCCAGCCGGCCGCTCTCCAGTCCGAGGAGGCGGGCGGGGGCGGCGGTCAGCAGGTCGAGCGCCCGCAGCAGGGTCAGGTCACCGGCGTGGACCCTCGCGAGGGTGACCCCCAGCAACGTCGCCAGCCCGGCGCCGCCGGCCTCGGCCTGGGCGAAGGGGAGGCGCTTGTCGTCGGCGTCGCAGGGCCGGTGGTCGGAGGCGACGGCGTCCACCGTGCCGTCGGCCAGGGCGGCGACGACGGCGCGCCGGTCCTCCTCCCGCCGCAGCGGGGGGGAGAGCTTGGCGTAGGTGCGGAAGTCGCCGATCGCCGTCTCGTTCAGGTCGAAATAGGGCGGGGCGGTGTCGCTCGTCACGCGCAGGCCCTCGGCCTTCGCGGCCCGGATGAGGTCGAAGGCGGCGGCGGTGGAGACGTGGGCGAAGTGGACGTGGCCGCGGGTGAGGCGGGCCAGCGCGATGTCGCGGGCCACCATCATCGCCTCGGCGGCGGCGGGGGCGGCGGGGAGGCCCATGCGGGTCGCCATCTCGCCCTCGGTCGCCGCGGCGCCCCGGGTGAGGGTGGGCTCCTCCGGGTGCTGCACGATGAAGGTACCGAAGGCGCGGGCGTACGAAAGGGCGATGCGCATGGTCCGGGCGTCGGCGATGGCGTGGCGGCCGTCGGTGAAGGCGATGGCGCCCGCCTCCCGCAGGAGGCCGAACTCGGTGAGGTCCGTCCCGGCGCAACGGCGGGTGGCGGCGCCGTAGGGGAGGACGGTGAGGCTGCCGGTCGCCTCGCCGCGGCGCAGGACGAAGGAGACGAGGGCGGGGTCGTCCGCCGCCGGTTCGCTGTCCGGCAGGGCGCAGAGGGTGGTGATGCCGCCCGCCGCCGCGGCCTCTGCGGCGGAGTCGATGGTCTCCCGGTGCTCGTGGCCCGGTTCGCCGAGGGAGGCGCGGAGGTCGATCAGGCCGGGGCACAGGACGTGGCCGTCGCCCCGGACGACCTCGGCGCCCTCCGGCGCGGTCACGTCCGGGCCGAGGGCGGCGATCCGGCCGTCGCGGACGAGGAGGGCGCCAGGCGCATCGAGGCGCGTCGCCGGATCGAGGAGCCGGACGTCGGCGATCAGGAGGTCGGGCATCGGGCGGAGGTTAGCGGGGCCGCGGTGGGCCGGCCACCCGTGTCGACGTATGCGGCAGAGGAGTTCCTTAACGCGATACGGCCCCGCCGGCTGTCGAGGTCTCTGATGTGCGTCGTGTGCCGCATCCCGATATTCTCGCCCCTAACCTTGCTGGCAAGCCGACCTGGCCAACCGCTCCGATGCGGCAGCAAGGGGGATGAGGTGAGCCGGGCCAAGATCGCCTGATCGGGACGGGACCCCTGCACGGGCAGGCCGCACCAGTCGACTCCGTCGAGGCCTGACGGAGACCGGAACCTGAGCGACTGCCGTGCGTAGGACGACACGGGATCGAACTGCAACCGGCTGAACGACCAGTTGAAGAAGCGGCGATCGGAGGATGGCCCGACCACCAGCAGCAGGTGGAAGAAGCCGTGTTCCCTCTCAGGTTCGAGGACGGCGAAGCCTCGCAGATGCTCCGGGCGCGTCGCGCGCGTGAACCGGCTGACGAGGCAATAGGGCTCGCCCGCCGCCGTCCTCTCGGCCGCCGCGAGCACGCGTCGCGGAACAGCGCCCGACCATGCGACGGCGCCGATCAGGAAGCCCGCGATCACGGCGACGGTGGCGGCCGGTGCCAACCATGGCCAGGGCGGATGCGAGGTCGTCCGTCCTGCCACGACGAGACAGAACTCGGCGGCGAGTGCCGGAACATGGACCAGGATGTCGCCGCCGAGCAGGGAGAACGTGCCCCAGGCCACCAGACACACCACGTAGGAGGCGCAGTGCATTTCCAGCAGGAGGAGAGCGATACGGAAGCGGCCCGTCCCGAGGTGGATGAGTGCCAGACCGGTGACGACCGGGTATGCGAGCGTACCGTAGAGGGTTGTGTCCAACGAGAGTCGTGCGGCCCGATGCACGTTGCGGCCCTGAGCAGCGACCGGATCATGGGTCGTCATCAGATCCAGGATGAGGCCAGCGCACAGGGCCGCTACGCCGAGACATGCCGCGAGCAGGAGAAGGTGCCGCGAGTAGTCGGTAGATGGCGGCCGAAGTCCTGTCGGGCCATCCTGTCGAGACGGTCGTTCCGCGTTCACGAGTTCCGGCGCTGGTTGCGCGCCAGCACGTCCAGCACCGCCATGCGGACGGCGACGCCCATCTCCACCTGCTCCCCGATGACGGATCGCGTGGGATCATCGGCCACGGCGCTGTCGATCTCGACGCCGCGGTTCATCGGGCCGGGGTGCATGACGATGGCGTCGGGCTTGGCGACGCGCAGCTTCGCGGCGTCCAGGCCGTAGAAGCGGAAGAACTCGCGGGCGGAGGGGACGAGGCCGCCGGACATCCGTTCCTTCTGGAGGCGGAGCATCATGACCACGTCGGCGTCCTTCAGGCCGGTCCGCATGTCGTGGTGCACCTCGACGCCGAGCGCCTCGGCCTCCGCGGGGATGAGGGTGGGGGGGCCGACGATGCGGACGCGGCAGTTCATCGCCAGCAGCAGGTGGATGTTGGACCGGGCGACGCGGGAATGCAGGACGTCGCCGCAGATGGCGATCGTCAGGTTCTCCAGCCGTCCCTTGCGGCGGCGGATGGTGAGGGCATCCAGCAGGGCCTGGGTCGGGTGCTCGTGCGTGCCGTCGCCGGCGTTGATGACGGCGGCGTCCACCTTCTGGGACAGCAGGGCGGGGGCGCCGGACTGGCCGTGGCGGACCACGAGCAGGTCGGTCTTCATGGCGTTGAGGGTGGAGGCGGTGTCGAGGAGGGTCTCGCCCTTGTTCACGCTCGACGTCGAGACGGACATGTTGATGACGTCGGCGCCAAGGCGCTTGCCCGCGACCTCGAAGGAGGTGCGGGTGCGGGTGGAATCCTCGAAGAACAGGTTGATGAGGGTCTTGCCGCGGAGGGTGTCGCGCCCGGTCTTCCCGCCGCGGTTGAGGAGGACGTAGGACTCCGCGAGGTCCAACAGCTCCGCGATGTAGGGCGGCTCCAGCCCCTGGAGGGCGAGGAGGTGCCGGTGCGGGTAGAGGGGCATCCGGGGAGGATACGGGCGGGCCGTGGCCCGGGATAGCGGGTCAGCGCATGAGGCGGATGCGGCGGGCGCGGACGCGGTTGAGCCGGCCGATGACCTTGATCGGCAGGCCCAGGCCGCGGGGCACCGGGCGGTGGAAGAAGGCGAGCTTCCGGACGTATTCCGGCACGTCCCAGGTGATGACGGTGCCGGCGCGGAAGAGCGCCACGTCGCCCGGCCCGAGGGTGCTGGAGCGACCCCGGGAGTCGGTGACGGTCATGCCGCCTTCGAGGACGTGCACCGTCTCGTCGGAATCGTAGTGCCAGCGGAAGGCGCCGGCGGTGCATTCCCAGGTGGCGGTGAGGGAGAAGCGGTCGGCGCTCTGGGCGAGGGTCACCGCCCTCGCCCGGGGGGCGCCGGCGATGATCCAGGCCGGGTTGATCGGCGCCTCGCCCCAGGCGGGGTTGTCGACGCTGGCGGTGACGATCTCGTCCATCGGTGTCTCGGTGCGGCGCCGTGATCGTGGCACGGCTGGTGTGAAGGAATGATTGATGCTCCCGGACGCGCGGCGTGTCACCGGGCGAGGGCGGACGACCGGGGCGGGGGTCAGGGGGGCGGCGCCGGATCGCGCGGGGGGGCGGTGGCGTCGAGGGCGGATTGCAGCATCCAGGCCGCCGCCGCCGCGTCCACCGCCTTCGCCCGTTTCGCGCGCGTCACGTCGGCGGCGATCATCGCGCGGGTCACGGCGGCGGAGGAGAGGCGCTCGTCCCAGAGGGCGACGGGGAGGCCGGCGGCCTCCGAGAGGGCGGTCGCCCAGTCCTTCGCGGCCTGCGCGGCGGGGCCGAAGGAGCCGTCGAGGCCGAGGGGAAGGCCGACGACGAGGCCGCCGGCGCCCTGCCGCGCCGCGATCGCGGCGATCTCCGCGGCGTTGGCGGAGAGCTTGGCGCGGGCGAGGGCGGCGTAGGGCGTGGCGAGGAGGAGGAGGACGTCCGACAGGGCGACGCCGATGGTCTTGCGCCCGGGGTCCAGGCCGATGAGCCGGGCGTGGCGGGGAAGGGCGGCGCGGAGGACGTGGAGGGGGATGGCGGGCATCGGCCCCGTTGTCCGGCGCGGCGCGCCCCGGGGCAATGGCGGGGCGCGACGGCGGGTTGACTTGGGCGGCCCGCGCGGCTTCCTCCCCGGACCAGCCGGAAGCCCGCACCCACGATGTCCCTCGATCTCGACGCCGTCCGCCGCGTCGCCAACCTCGCCCGACTGCACCTGGAGCCCGGCGAGGATGTGCGCCTGCAAGGGGAGCTGAACGGCATCCTCGGTTGGATCGAGCAGCTGTCCGCGGTGGACACGACGGGGGTGGAGCCGCTGGCGGGCGCGGGCGACATGACCCTGCCGATGCGGGAGGACCGGGTGACCGACGGCGGGATGGCCGAGGCCGTGCTGGCGAACGCGCCGGACCGTGCCGGGGCCTTCTTCGCGGTGCCGAAGGTGGTGGAGTGATGCGGCCGACCGAATTCACCCTCGCGGGCGCGCTCGACGCGATGTCGGAGGGGGTCATCACCTCCGAGGCGCTGACGCGGGCGCATCTGGACGCCATCGCGGCGCTCAATCCGCGGCTCAACGCCTTCATCACGGTGACGGAGGAGCGGGCGATGGAGGCGGCGCGCGCCTCCGATCGCCGCCGCTCCGAGGGGCTGGCGGGGCCGCTGGAGGGCGCGCCGCTGGCGATCAAGGACCTGTTCTGCACCGCGGGGGTGCGGACCACCGCGGCGTCGCGCATCCTCGGCGAGTTCGTGCCGCCCTACGAGAGCACGGTGACGGCGAACCTGCTGCGGGACGGGGCGGTGTTCCTCGGGAAGGCGAACCTCGACGAGTTCGCGATGGGGTCGTCCAACGCGACCTCGGCCTTCGGGGAGGTGGAGAACCCGTGGAAGCGGGGGAACGACTCCGAGACGCGGCTCGTGCCCGGCGGGTCGTCCGGCGGGTCGGCGGCGGCGGTCGCGGCGCATCTCGCGCTCGGCGCCACGGCGACGGACACGGGCGGGTCCATCCGGCAGCCCGCGGCGTTCTGCGGGCTCGCGGGGATGAAGCCGACCTACGGGCGGTGCTCGCGCTGGGGGGTGGTGGCCTTCGCGTCGTCGCTCGATACGCCGGGGCCGCTGGCGCGGACGGTGGAGGATTCGGCGATCCTGCTCCGGTCCATGTCGGGGCACGACTCGAAGGACTCGACCTCGGCGAACCTGCCGGTGCCGGACTTCGCGGCGGCTTGCGCGCGCGGGGTGAAGGGGCTGCGGATCGGGGTGCCGAAAGAGTACCGGCTCGACGGGATGCCGGACGAGATCGAGGCGCTCTGGCAGCAGGGGCTGGACTGGCTGCGGGCGGAGGGGGCCGAGACCATCGAGATCAGCCTCCCGCACACGAAGTACGCGCTGCCCTGCTACTACATCGTGGCGCC
>CAXVWQ010000419.1:0-4750 GCA_964263755.1 Roseomonas sp.
CTCCGAACGCCAGACCGCGCTGATCGAGCGCATGGCCGGCGCCGACCTCGCGGCCGACCTCGTGGTGGACCGCTTCTCCGGCCACGTCGCCGACTTCTCCTCCGCCATGGCGAGCGTCATCGCCGGCGTCCTCCAGCCGCCGCCCGTGGCGTCCCGGATGGTCCGGAACGCCGAGTTCATCCGCGCCGCCTTCTCCGACATCGAACGCCGGCTCGGGGGGGAGATCTCGCCCATCGCCCTCGGCGGCGCCCGCGACATGGCGGACCGCCTCCCGGACATGGCGGCGCGCATCCGCGATGCCTTCGCCGCCCGCCGCCGCGCCGAGTTCCCCGCCCTGCAGGAGGAATGGCTCGACGCCCAGACCGCCTTCAACGCCCTCGGCGCCGCCGCCCGGGCAGTGGTCGCGGCCCACACCGACGCGACGCTGGAGGAGGCGCGGACCCTCTCGGCGCAGGCGCGCACCATCGTCCTCTCGGCCGGGGCCGCGGGCGTCGCGGGCTGCGCGGTCATCTGGTTCACCCTCGTCCATCTCATCGCCCGCCCCGTCGGGCGCGTGGCCCACGCGATGGACCGGGTGGCTGCCGGGCACCTGGAGACGGCCGTCACCGACGCGGGGCGGAACGACCAGGTGGGGGAGATGGGGCGCGCCGTCCTCGTCTTCCGCGAAGGCCTGCTCGGCGCCCGGCGGCTGGCGGAGCAGGCGCTGGAGAACGCGCGGCGCACGGCGGTCGCCACCGCCCAGGCCTCCGACGCCATCGGGCAGGTGAGCGACGGCGCGATGACCCAGCTCTCCGAACTCCGCCAGACCTCCGAGGCCCTGTCGCAGACGACCGACGCCATCGCCGACGTCTCCCGCTCCACGGGGGAGGCGCATGACCGCGCGGAGGCCGCGAAGGCCGTGCTGACGGGCAACCTCGTGAAGGTCCGCCGCCTCATCGAACTCGTGGACGCGGTGGGGGAGGACACGTCCCGCGTCACCCGCATCGCCGGCACCATCGCCAAGGTCGCCACCCAGACGAACATCCTCGCGATCAACGCGGCCATCGAGGCGGCCCGGGCCGGCGAGCACGGCCGCGGCCTCTCCGTCGTGGCGGAGGAGGTGCGGGCGCTGGCCGCCTCCACCGAGAGCCTCGCGGGGGAGATCGCGGACGTGGTGGACACCGCCGGCCGCCGCGCGCGGGAGGGCAGCGGCACCGCCGCCGCCGTGGGGGAGGCGATGGACGACCTGGAGACGATGGTGGCGGAGAGCGCCCGCCTCGCCGGTGCCATCGCCGTGGCGGTGGAGCAGCAGGGCGCGACGGTCGGCGGCCTGAACGAGCGGGTCGCCACCCTCACCCGCATCGGCCAGTCCAACGCCACCGCCGCGGAAGAGATCACGGTGACGATGATCGACCTGTCCCGCCTCGCCTCCGACACGCGGGCGCTCGTGGAGGGGCTGGCGATGGGGTCCACCGCCGAGGCCGCCACGTCGCGAACCCCAGGCCGCCTCCGGGCGGCGCCCGCGGCATGATCGCGGCCCCCGACGCCTCGACCGCCATCCTCGTCGTCGAGGATTCCTCCTTCAACCGCCTCGTCCTGCGCAAGTGCCTCGCCGAACTCGGCTACCCCGCGCCGACCGAGGCGGAGGACGGCGTCGCCGGGCTGGCCGCCATCGAGAACGGGCGCTTCGACGTGGTGCTGCTGGACCTGGAGATGCCGCACCTCGACGGCATCGGCGTCCTCGAACGCCTCCACGCCAAGGGCGGGACCGCGCCGCCGGTCATCGTCATCTCCGCCCTGAACGAGGTGGAGAAGATCGTCCGCTGCATCGAACTCGGCGCGGAGGACTACCTCCCCAAGTCCTTCGACCCGCCCCTGCTGCGCGCCCGCCTCGGCGCGGTGCTGGAGAAGAAGCGCCTCCGCGACCTCGCGGACCTCCGCCTCTCCGCGCTGGAGGCCGAACTCGCCTCGGCCCGCGACGCGCAGATCTCCCTCGTCCCCCGCGGCTTCGCCGCGATCGTCCCGCCGGGCCTCGCGCTGCACGCCGCGATGATCCCGGCGCGACAGGTGGGCGGCGACCTCTACGACGCGCTGCGCCTCGGCCCGGACCTTCTGCTGGCCTGCGTCGCCGACGTCTCCGGCAAGGGCGCGCCCGCCGGCCTGACCATGGCCCGCACGGTCGGGCTGATGCGCTCCACCGCCGCCGCCCTCGCGGCCGGCGGCGGCGTGCCGGACCCGGCGGCGATCCTCGTGGCCGCCAACGCCGACCTCGCCCGCGACAACGACGCGCAGACCTTCGTCACCGTCGTCCTCGCGGTGGTGGACGGGGCGGGGCAGGGCCGCATCGCCCTCGCGGGCCACGATCCGCCCTTCCGCCTCGGTCCGGCCCCGGGCGGCATCGCCACCGTCACCGGCCTCACCCGCCAGCCCCCGCTCGGCACGATGGAGGACTTCCCCTACGCCTCGAACCCGCTGTCCCTCTCGCCCGGCGAGGGGCTGTTCCTGTTCTCCGACGGCGTGACGGAGGCGGAGGATCGCACGGAGTCCTTCTACGGCCGCAACCGGCTGGCCGAGACCCTCGCCCCCCACGCCGCCGCGACGCCGGACGCGGTGGTCCGTGCCGTGCTGGATTCGGTGGACGCCTTCGCCGCGGGCGCGCCGCAGGCCGACGACGTCACGGTCCTCGCGCTGCGCCGGACCTGAGGCGGCGTCCGGGCGTCGCCGGCGCCCGCCCGACCTCGATGCGCTCGACGCGGAGGATGGGCACGCCGTCGCAGATGGCTTCGCCGTCCGCGACGAGCCGCTCGCGCCGGCGGCCGATGCGGCGGACGTGGATGCGATACTCGATCCGGCCCGCGTCGTCCGGCACCGCGCCGAGGATGCGGGCGCGGCCCATGCCCACGCTGCGTGCGGGGGCGGAGAAGCCGAGCCAGTCGCCGTAGTGCTCCGTCAGCCGCAGCAAGGCGTCCACCTGCCGGCCCTGCGCGCCGTCCCGCCCGTCCCGCGACCCGGAGGGCAGCACCCGGACCGAGTGCGCCGACCCCAGGCGATGGGCGCCGTCGGTCGCGCGGAGCGACAGGAGGCGCCCGAAGGTGTCCGCGCGGGTGACCTGCAGCGCCCGCGCGGTCCCCGATCCGCCCTCGATGACCGAGAGGTGGGCGCGGCCGGCGGGTCTCGTCGTGATCGTCATGGATCCGGTTCCCGTGCGGCCGATTCGCCCGATAACCGGACGCCCTGCCGCCGAAGTCACCGTTTCGTGTATTTTCGGGACCTTGCAACAGCCGAGTTCCGTCAGGGGGAACGTTACGCGGCGGCCGGACGCGACTGTAACATGCCGGCCACGCCGTCCGGGTCCAGCAGCAACACCGGCTCCCCCGTGCCGAGGATGCCGACGCCGCCGACGCCCGGCAGCCGCGCCACGGCGGGGTGCAGCGGCCGCAGCAGCAGGTCCACCCGCCGGCCCACGCGATCGACCGCGAACGCCAGCGGCCCCTCCGGCCCGCGCACCGAGACCACGGCGCGCGACGGCGACGGCGCGAGGCCGAGCAGCGCCGCGAGGTCCACGGCCCCGGTCACCGCGTCCTCCACCGATTCGACCCGGGCGAGCGGCAGCGCGTAGGGCTGCCCGGAGACCTCGATCATCAGCACCGCCTGGGTGGCGGCGGCGAGCGGCAGGCGCAGGGTGAAGCTCGTCCCCTGCCCTTCCACGGTCGCCACCTCCAGCGTCCCGCCGGCGCGGCGCACGGCGTCCGCGACGACGTCCAGGCCCACGCCGCGGCCGGAGGTCGCCGTCACCGCCTCCGCCGTGGAGAAGCCGGGGCGGAACAGCAGGGCATGGACCTCCGCGTCGGTCATGGCCGCCGCGGCCCCGGCGGCGACCAGCCCGCGCGACACGGCACGGGCCAGCACGCGGTCGCGGGGGATGCCTCCGCCGTCGTCGGAGACGCGCACCCGCACCCCGCCCGGCCGCCGCGCGGCGGAGATGCGCAGCGTGGCCCGCGCCGGCTTGCCTCCCGCCGCCCGGCCCGCCGGCGACTCGATGCCGTGGTCCACCGCGTTGCGGACGAGGTGGAGGAGGGGGTCGGCGAGCGCTTCCGCGAGCGAGCGGTCGAGCGCGACCTCGCCGCCCTCCAGCACCACGTCCACCGCCTTGCCGCCCGCCTCCGCCACCGCCCGGGCGGCGCGGGGCAGGCGGGAGAGGACCGTGCCCAGCGGGACGACGCGCAGCTCCATCACCGCCTCGTCGAGGCGACGGAGCGCGAGGGAGAGGCGGGATTCCGCGGATTCCAGCGCGTCCTCGAAGCGGCCGAGGCGTTCGGCGAGGGCCGAGGCCTCCCGCCCAGCCTCGCCCGGCAGACGGGAGGCGAGGGCGCCGAGGCGGTTGATGGCGGCGCGCGGCGCGCCCTCCCCCAGCGCCTCCGCGAGGGAGAGGGAGGCGGCGCGCACCTCCACCTCCAGCGCGATGAGGTTGTCGAGCGTTTCCTGCCGCACCCGCATGGTGGCGCCGGCGGTGGCCGGGCCGGTCGCGGCCTCCTCCTCCGCGGGGGAAAGGGAGAGGAGGGCGCGCCGGGCCGGATCGGCGGCGGTCGCGGCCCGCGACAGCGCATCCAGCCCCGCCCCGGAGGCGACGAGCAGTTCGAGGAGCGGGGGCGAGGCGCTGGGAAGGGTGCGGGAGCCGAGGATGTCGCCCTCCGCGCGCAGCGCCTCGGCGATCGCGCCCTCCACCGCGCCGCCGGCCCCCATGGCGAGCCGCGCGACGTAGAGGGCGGCG
>CAXVWQ010000420.1:0-12130 GCA_964263755.1 Roseomonas sp.
GCATCGGCGTGCCGCCGGCTGACCAGCCAAGCGTCCATCGGGGTCTCTCCCCCATCCGCACGTGGCCCGGCATGGCGGGGTCCCGTCGTGTCTGTCGCGGGGAGAGTGGCCACCCCCCGGGGGGCCGCGCAAGGAGGCGCGGCGGATGGTCAACGGACGGTCACCGCCGGGTCAGTCCAGCCGCAGGTTCAGGTCGCGGAGGATCGGGCCGTATTCCTCCTGCGTCGCGACCATCAGCCGCGCCAGTTCTCCCGGGGAGGAGGAGACGGCCATGGCGCCGGTCGCCTCCACCGCGTCGCGATACTCGGGCGAGGCGACGGCCTCGACGACGAGGCGGTTGAGGCTGTCCACGATCCGGGGGTCCATCCCGCGCCCGCCGCAGACGCCGAGCCAGCCGGAGGCGACGAGGGGAACGCCGCCCTCGGTCAGCGTCGGCACGGTCGGCGCCACGCTCAGCCGCTCGGGGCTCGTCATCCCCAGCACCCGCACCTGCCCGGCCTGCGCCAGCGGCATGGTGTTCACCAGCGGGCCGACGAAGAAGCCGACGCGGCCGGCCATGAGATCCTGGAGGATCGGCGGCGTGCCGCGGTAGGGCACCTCGATCATCCGCACCCCCGTCAGCGCCTCGAAGCGGCGGGCGACGAGGTTCGGCATGGAGCCGGCGCCGACATGGCCGAAGGCGATCTCGCCCGGGCGGGCGCGGGCCGCGGCCACGAACTCCCCGATGGTGGTGGCGGGGGAGGAGAGGGGAACGGTGATCGCGTAGTAGGCCCGCGTGATCTGCGAGATCGGCACGATCTCCTCCAGGCTCGTGCGGCCGGGATTGGAGAGGATGTTGAGCGGGTCGATGTAGGTGCAGAGGAGGAGCGTGTGCCCGTCCCGCGGCTGTGACAGGACGTGGTCCATCGCGATCCGCCCGCCGGCGCCGGTGCGGTTCTCCACCACCACGGGCTGCGGCAGGCGCCCGCGCAGGCGTTCGGCGATGATGCGGGCGGGGATGTCGGTCGGGCCACCCGCGGGGAAGCCGACGACGAGGCGCACGGGGCGGGTCGGCCACGCCTCCTGCGCGACGGCGGGGGTCGCGGCGAGGGCGAGGAGGGCGGGCAGCAGACGGCGGAGCATGGCGGGACGTTCCTCGGCGCCCCGTTCGGCCGGGGTCGTGGCGTCGTCCTTACGCCGGGTCGGTCGGCACGTCTCGGCCGCCTTCCCACCGGCCTTCCTGCCGGCGACCCCCACTGGCCCGTTCCCGCCCACCCCCCGACGGGTCTAAACCCCCGCCACCATGCCCCTCACCCTCGCCGACATCCTCGCCCCGATGGAGCCCACGCGGTTCTTCGCGGAGTTCCACGACAGGCAGCCCCTGCACCTGAAGGGCGGCGCGGCGAAGTTCGCGGGGGTTCTCTCCTGGCGCGGCATCGACCGGCTGCTGGACCAGACGGGCATCTGGTCCGACCGCTCGCTCCGCCTCCAGATGGACGCCCAGCCCGTGCCGCCCGACGCCTACTGCGTCCGCGCCGCGACGCGGGAGGGGGCGCAGGGCTGGCAGCCCGACGCCGCGAAGCTCCGGGGCTGGGTGGAGCGCGGCGCCTCCCTCGTCCTGAACGACGTGGAGAGCCTCACGCCCGGCCTCTCCTCCGTCGCCCACGCGCTGGAGGATGCCGGCCTCGGCCGTGTCGGGGCGAACGTCTACGTCTCCTTCCAGGCCCACAAGGCCTTCCCGACCCACTTCGACACGCACGACGTCTGGGCCGTGCAGGTGGAGGGGGAGAAGGTCTGGAACCTCTGGTCCGGCCGGGCGGACTACCCCATCGCCCACCCCGCCTTCCGCGGGCTCGGGCAGGCGCACCACGACCGGGCGAAGGGCACGCTGCGGGAGAAGGTGACCCTGCGGGCAGGCGACCTGCTCTACCTCCCCCGCGGCTGGTATCACGACGCGCTGGCGGAAGGCCCGGCCTCCGTCCACGTGGCCTACGGCGCCAACGCCGTCCTCGGCGTCGAACTCGTGCAGATGATCGCGGAGCGGGCGATCGGCGACGCCGCCTTCCGCGCGCCCCTGCCGCGGCAGGACGGCACGCCGGCCGCCGGCTTCGCCCTGACCCAGCGGGCGGCGCAACTCGGCCAGCGCCTCGCCGAGATGGCGCGCGACCCCGCGGTGCTCGCGGCGCTGGCGAAGCACGTCGCGGAGGCGCGCTTCCCCCGCGGCGAGAACCACCTCCTCGCCGCCCGCGGGATGGAACCGCCCCGTGACGCCCCCGCCCCCGCGGCGGACGGCGAGGCCCCGTCCTTCCGCATCGTCGCGCCGGAGGCCAAGCCCGTCCGCCGCGGCGCCGAGTGGGTGCTGAAGACCGGGGGCGGCACCACCGCCCTCACCCCGACCGAGGCCGAGGCCGCGGGCTGGGTGCTGGCGCGGCGGGAGGTGGACCCGACCGCCCTCCGCGCCGCCCACCCCGCGGTGGACGCGGAGGCGCTGCTGTCCCGGCTGGCGACGGCCGGCGTGGTGGCCGCGGCATGAGGACGCTCGTCGCCGCCGCCCTGCTCCTTCTGGCCGCGGCCCCCGCCCTCGCCCAGGCCCCGCCGCGCCGCCCCGGCGGCCCCGCCCTGCCGCCCTTCCAGTGCATCGGCGCGGAGGACTTGGAGGACGACGTCTTCGAGATTCCCTTCGCCGCCGGCGCCGACCGCGTGACCGACGCCGCCCGCTCCCCCCTGGCCCTGGCCGCGGACCTGCTGCGGCGCGAACCCGACCGCAACGCCTGCGTCCTGGGCCACGCCCGGCGGGAAGGCGGGGCGGCGACGAGCGTGCAACTCGCCTCCCGCCGCGCCCGGGCCGTGTTCAACGCGCTGCGCGCCGCCGGCGTGCCGGAAGCGCGGCTGCGGTCGGAGGCGCGCGTGGCGATGTTCTCCCGCCAGACCGGCAACGCGGCGGCGCGCAACGTCTCCGTCGTGATCCTGCCCCCGGCGCGGCCGACCCCCGAGCGGGTCGCGCCGGCCGCGCCCGCCCGCGGTGGCCCCGCGGCGCGAACCCCGACGGCCCCGGCCGCACGCCCGACCGACGCCCCGTCCGATGCAGGAGAGCCCCCCGCCACGCGCCCCGCGGCGCCCTGACCGGGGCCGTCCCGGACGGGTGGCCCGCGGGCCACACCGCGGGGCCGGGTCGCGGGCCGCCCTTCCGCGCGGGTGTCCGGCACCCCTATGCTCAACCCATGCGTGCGGTCCTCCTCTCCCTCCTCCTCGCCCTCGCGGCCTGCGAGGCGACCGACGACCTGACGTGGCGGGACGCCGGCCGCGCCGTCGTCAACGTCGCCCGCCTCTCCGTCCTCCTCCCCCCGCTCCCCTCCGAGGATGGCGAACCCACCCGCCTCGACATCCCCCGCTCCGCCTTCCCGGACGCCCGCGACTACGCCGCGTCCGGCCAGCCGCTGCTGCGGATCGCCTACGGCAGCCAGACGAAGTACTTCCACCTCCTCCAATCCAACGGCGAGGGCCGGGTCTGGCGCTCCGACGACGGCACCGTCGTCTCGATGGAGGGGGCGCGGATCGTCGCCACCTCCGGCCCGCGCATCTGGGTCGCCGCCACCCGCTTCGACGGGCCCGATCCCCTGGACGACCCGCAGACCCTCCTCGAACGTCCCGTCGCCACGCGCCGCATCGTCGACCTGATGTCCGCCAACCGCGCCCCGGACCGGATGCGCTTCGGCCTCTCCCTCGAATGCCGCCTCCGCGCCGCGCAGCTGACGGAGGGCGTGGTGGTGGAGGAGCGCTGCGGCGGCGGCGCCCGCTTCGTGAACCGCTTCTGGGTGGACCCCGCCTCCGGCGGCGTCTGGCGGTCGGAGCAATGGGTGGGGCTGGAGGACCGGCCGATGTTCGTGGAGGTGGTCGTCCCGCCCAACGGCTGAGGCGGCCCTTGCCGCGGGGCCGTCCGCCGCCCTACCTCCCGCCGGGATGAACTGGATCTCCGCGTGAACTGGATCTCGGATTGGGCGCTGCCCAAGATACAAACGCTCTTCGGCGCCAAGCGCGACGTGCCGGAGAACCTCTGGCACAAGTGCCCGTCCTGCGAGGGGATGATCTTCCACCAGGACCTCGAACGCGGCCTGCACGTCTGCCCGCATTGCGGCCACCACCTCCGCATCGGCGCCACCCGCCGGCTGGACTACACCTTCGACCCGGGCTGGCAGCGCATCGAACTCCCCCGCGCGCCCGCGGACCCGCTTCGCTTCCGGGACTCCCGCCGCTACGGCGAACGCCTGCGCGAAGCCCAGCAGGGCCAGGGCCTGGACGACGCCATCGCCGTCGCCCACGGCCGCATCGGCGGCCACCCCGCCGTCGTCGCGGCCTTCGAGTTCGCCTTCATGGCCGGCTCCATGGGCGCGGGAGTGGGGGAGGGGATCGTCACCGCCGCCCGCCTCGCCGTCCTCCAGGACGCCCCGATGATCGTCTTCACCGCCTCCGGCGGCGCCCGGATGCAGGAGGGCGCGGTCTCCCTCATGCAGATGCCCCGCACCGTCATCGCCACGAAGATGGTGAAGGAGGCCGGGCTGCCCTTCCTCGTCGTCCTCTGCGACCCCACCACCGGCGGCGTCACCGCCTCCTTCGCCATGCTCGGCGACATCCAGATCGCCGAGCCCGGGGCGCTGATCGGCTTCGCCGGGGCGCGGGTCATCGAGCAGACGGTGCGGGAGACCCTGCCCGAGGGCTTCCAGCGCGCCGAATACCTCCTGGAGCACGGCATCCTCGACATGGTGGTGCCCCGGGGGGAGATGCGGGACACCCTCGCCCGCCTCATCGGCTTCCTCCGCCGCCCCGCGCCGGTGGTGGAGGACGGCGTCGAGGCCGCGCCGGTGGACCCCTTCCCCGCCCAGCCCGCGGCCTGAGGCACGGCGCGGTGAGACCGTCCAGGGGCGCCGGGTGACGGCATCCGATTCCGCCGGCGCCCCCGCCGGCATCCCCGCCGGCCTCCGCGCCGGTCCCGGTGCGGGCCGGTCGGAGGCGATCGTGGACCGCCTCCACGCCCTGCACCCGAACCTCATCGACCTCGGCCTCGACCGGATGCACCGCATCCTCGCCGTCCTCGGCCACCCCGAACGGGCCCTGCCGCCCGTGATCCACGTCGCCGGCACCAACGGCAAGGGCTCCACCTGCGCCGTCCTCCGCGCCGTGGCGGAGGCGGCCGGCCGGCGCGTCCACGCCTACACCTCCCCCCACCTCGTCCGCTTCCACGAGCGCATCCGCCTCGCCGGCACCCTCGTCACGGAGGCGGCGCTCTCGGAGGCGCTGGAGGAGGTGGAGGTGGTCAACGCCGGCGAGCCGATCACGGTGTTCGAGATCACCACCGCCGTCGCCATCCTCCTCTTCTCCCGCATCCCCGCCGACCTGCTCGTGCTGGAGGTCGGCCTCGGCGGCCGGCACGACGCGACGAACGTCGTGGACCGCCCCGCCGCCACCGCCATCACCTCCATCTCCGTGGACCACGTCGAGTTCCTCGGGTCCCGGATCGAGGGCATCGCCGCCGAGAAGGCCGGCATCCTCAAGCCCGGCGCCCCCGCGGTGACCGGCGCCCAGCCCGCCGCCGTGCTCCCCGTGCTGGACCGGGAGGCCGCCGCCGCCGGCACCCGAATCCGCGCCCGCGACCGCGCCTGGAGCATCGCCCCCACCTCCGCCGGCCTGCGCTACCGCGACGAACGCGGCGCCCTCGACCTGCCGTCCCCCGGCCTTCCCGGCCCCCACCAGGCGGACAACGCCGGCATCGCGGTCGCCGCCCTCCGCGCCTGGAACCCCCCCTGGCTGACGGACGAGGCGCTGCGCCGCGGCGTGGCGCTGGCCGACTGGCCCGCCCGCCTGCAACGCCTGCGCGGCGCGCTCGCCGCGACCCTCCCGCCGGGCTGGGAACTCTGGCTCGACGGCGGCCACAACCCCGGCGCCGGCGTGGCCCTCGCCGGCCAGCTGCGGGCCTGGGGGGACCGCCCGGTCCACCTCGTCGTCGGCATGAAGCGCTCCAAGGCCGTCGGGGAGTTCCTCGCCCCGCTCCTTCCCTTCGCCGCCACCGCCTGGGCCGTGGCGGAACCCGGCCAGCACCTCGCCGTGGCGCCGGAGGAGATCGTCGCCGCCTCGGGGGGCGCGGCCCGGGTCGGCCCGCGGGTGGCCGACGCGATCCGCGGCGCCACCGCCGCGGGCGGGCCGCCCGGCCGCATCCTGATCTGCGGGTCGCTCTACCTCGCGGGCGAGGTCCTGAAGGCCGACGGCACGTTGCCGGCCTGAACCATGCGGAAGAGGAAGGACCTTCGTGAGGGATGGCGGCTCGCCGAGGCCCGCGCCCGCGATCTCGGCCTCGACACGCCGGCCCTCATCGAGGCGATGCGGAACCCGGGCGACCGCCGCACCGCGGCGAAGCGCGAACTCCTCCGCTCGGTCGGGGAACGGGCCATCGCCGCGGGCCTCACGCCCCTGAAGGCGCGGAGCTGACGCCCGGCGCCCTCAGTTGAACAGCCGGGCCGAGAGCGCCGTCTGGTAGATCAGCTGCAGCACGTCCCGCGTCACCTGGAACAGCTTCGGGTCCAGCCGCGGCAGGGCGATCAGCTCGTCCCCGGGCCGCGGCCCCTCCCGCGGTTCCAGCACCAGCTCCCCGCTCGCCCGCCGGATCATGATGCTCCCGAGGCCGCCGCGCTGGGTGAAGCCGCCCGCGCGCTCCACGTAGTCGCGCACCGTCAGGGTCGGCCCCCACAGCACCCCCTGCGGCGCGGTGACCTCGCCCGAGACGAGCACCGTCTCCGCCCGGTCGGGGATGACGATGACGTCGTTGTCCATCAGCCGGGTGTTCGTGCACCGCCCGTCGCGGTCCATCACCACGAGCCGCCCCTCCGGCTGCACGCGCCGCCCGCGGGCGATGTACTGGGTGACGAGCGCCGCCTCCTGCGTCCGGATCTCCGCGACCCCCGTGGTGGAGGACGAGGCGTTGAACAGCTGCCGCTCCAGCCGGTCGAGCGTCTCGTTGATCGTCCGCCGCTGCTGCGCCGCGATGGAGGGGCGCAGGAGGAACACCGACCGGGTGTCCGACAGCGCCGGGTCCACCGCCACGTGGTCGAGCAGCTGGCACAGCCCGATGTCGCGGTCCGCGATGAGGACGGAGGGACCGAGACGGCTCCCCTCCACCGTCACCCGCACCGTCTGCGCCGGGGCGTCGGTGATGAAGGACGCGATGTCCTGGTCCAGCAGCGACGTGCGCCGCAACTCCGTCAGCGTGACGTAGCGCGAATACGGCGCCCCGCTCCGCGTCCCGCGGATCACCACGTTCGTGGCGGAGGGCAGGGGGCCGGCGAGCTGCACCAGCTCCTCCCCCTGCATCGCGCGCCCCGGCACCTCGAAGAGGAAGTTGTTGCGGATCGCCCCGTCGGCGCTCACGAGCGCCCCCTGGCGGGCGACGACGATCGTGTCCCCCTCGACGAACTGGTGGAAGGCCAGCCGCCCCGTCAGGAGGAAGGGATACAGGTCCACCCGCGTCACGGCGCGCCCGCCGCGCTGGATGGTGATGTCGCGGTAGGAGCCGCGCGCCGGGTCCACGCCCCCGGCCCGTTGCAGGTAGTCCAGCACGCTCTCCGCCGGCGATCCCGTGTGCCGCCCCGGCGCCCGCACGAAGCCGGTGACGAAGACGTTCACCCGGTTCACGTTCAGCAGCACGGCGTAGACCTGCACCTGCTGCGTGTAGATCCGCCGGATCTCGCTCTCGACCACCCGCTGGAGGGAGCCCGCGGGCGTCCCCGCCAGCCGGATCGGCCCGATGGAGGGGAGGAACAGGTTGCCGTCGGCGTCCACCTGCCCGACCGCCTCCGCCTCCACCGCGCCCCAGACGCGGACCGAGACGCGGTCGCCCACGCCGATCCGGTAGTTCGGGTTCGGCGCGTCCGTCGGCGCCGGGGCCGCGCGGGTGAAGAGGGAGGCGCCGAACACGGTCTGGGACGGCCCGGGCGCCCGCATCGGCTCCCCCAGCGGCCCGGTGACCGTCGCCCCGGCCTCCGCCTCGGTCGCGAGGCCGGGCCGGGAGGTGAGGGAGGTGTCGGGAAGCAGCCCGTTGAGCGTCGAGGGGCCTCCCGCCGCCGGCGCCGTGGCCGTCGCCGAGGGCGTCAGCCGCCCGGGCGTCGGCCCGACCACCGGCTGGTCCGGGGACTGCGCCCCCGCCACGGCCGGCCACAGGGCCGCGAGGAAGGCGGCGAGGAGGAGGGACGTCGAGCGTCTAGGACGCATGTTCGCGGAATCCGGCCATCAGCAGGGAGAAGAGACCGTAAACCGCCAGGAGGATCGCCGCCATGGAGCCGACGATGAAGGTGGCGCGGGGGAACCGCGCCTCCTCCGCCGTCTGCGGCTGGACGATGCGGGACAGCCACAGCTGCTGCCGGTCCGCCTCCATGCGCGCCTGCTCCAGCCCGGCCGTGGCGGAGGCGAGCTGCTTGTCCGCGAACTCGCGCTCCAGCAGCAGGCGCTCGTAGCCCGCGAGCTGCTGGGGCAGCGCCGCCTCGCCCGACGTGGTGCGGCGGCGCTCCGCGGCGATCTGCGCCTCCATGGCGGCGATGCGGTTGCGCAGGGCCACGATCTGCGGGTTGTCCGGCCGCATGTAGCCGGACTTCTCCCCGAGTTCCGCGCGCGTCTGCGTCAGGCTGCTCTCCAGGCGCAGGACGAGGTCCACGTTGCCCCCGGCCTCCCGCGTCGGGTCCAGCCCCTGGCCGGTCTGCCGGAACTGGGTCAGCCCCTCCCGCGCCGCGACCACCCGGGCCTCGGCCCGCGTCACCTCGCTCCGGGCGGCGTTCAGCGTGTCCTCGCGCTGGCGCAGGCTCAGGCCGTTCACCAGCCGCTCCGCCGCCTTCAGCAGCGCTTCCGCCACCGCCTTCGAATCCTCCGGCCGGAAGGTGCGGATCTGGAGGGTGACGGCGGAGGATTCCTGGTCGTACTCCACCGTCACCATGCGGTTGTAGAAGCGCAGTAGCTGCTCCGACGTGGGTTCGGCCTGCTGGAGCATGGCGGCGAAGTCGGCCTCCGGCCGCCGCCAGATCTCCACGAGGCTGACGTCGGGCGCCAGTCCCCGCACCGCGTCGTGGGAGCGCAGGAAGTCGCGCACCGCCAGCGCCTCGTCGGACGCCGTGCGGAAGCCCGCGTTGCCGAGGGCGACCCCGATGCCGGAGATGGGCCCCATGGCCGGG
Organism: Roseomonas sp.; assembly: GCA_964263755.1. Classification (GTDB taxonomy): domain Bacteria; phylum Pseudomonadota; class Alphaproteobacteria; order Acetobacterales; family Acetobacteraceae; genus Roseomonas. Next base: position 9,186 of record CAXVWQ010000420.1, read on the forward strand.
GAGGAGCCGCGGACGAGGACGCGGGCGTCGCTCGAATACTGCCCCGCGGCGATCAGCCCGAAATACGCCGAGGCGAGCGCCACCGGCAGCACGACGACGAGGAGGAAGCCGCGCCACCGCCGCAGCCGCCGCAGGAAGGGCCGCGGCTTCGGCGCCGGCCGTGGCGGGGCGCCGACCGGGGAGGATACCGTCGAGGCTTGCGCCTCAGAGGGCGTTATAGACGGCGATACCTTCATCGAGGTCCTCGTACAGCTCGAGCTGACCGTTCCGGAGCACGACGGCGGTGCGGCAATACTGCCTGATGTGCTCCGCGAAATGCGAGACCATCAGGAGGGACGCGCCGGACAGCCGGCTGTTCAGCATCTCCTGGCAGCGGGCAACGAACCGTTGATCGCCGGCGGAGATGATCTCGTCCACGAGGTAGCAGTCGAACCGGACGGCGAAGGACAGGCCCATCAGCAGGCGGCCCATCATGCCCGCGGAGTAGGTCCGCACCGGCTCGTAGAAGTAACGCCCGATCTCGGAGAACGATGCCACGAAGTCGAGCGTCTCCGCCACGTCCTGCCCGTAGATGCGGGCGATGAAGCGGGCGTTGTCCGCGCCCGTGAGGGAGGCCTGGAGGCCGAAGCCCGAGCCGAGGGGCCAGGAGACGCTCATGTTGCGGATCACCCGCCCCCGGCTCGGCGACTCCACCCCCGCCATCACGCGCATGAGCGTCGATTTGCCCGCCCCGTTCCGCCCGAGGATGCCGACCGCGTCGCCGCGCTCCACCACCGCGTTGATCCCGCGCAGGATCTCCCGGCTGCCGCCGCGGACGGGATACGACTTCCAGACGTCCTGCATGATCAGCATGGGGGGATCAGCACGTCAGAACACGTTCAGCTTGCGCCGGGCCGTGCGGAGCGCCGCGACCCCGACGAGGTTGGTCCCGAGCACCCACTGCATCACGTAGCCGAGGTCGAAGTAGGAGACGACACGGTGGCCGAACACGCCCTCCCGGATCGCTTCGTGCAGGTGGGCGAGCGGCACCCACAGGAGGACCTCCCGCAGCCCGGCCGGCAGCCAGTCCAGCGCGATGAAGGCGCCGGAGAGCGGCAGCATGAAGTAGGTCATCGGGTGGATGAACCGCTCCGTCCCCTCCCAGCGGGAGGTGAGGGCGGCGACGCACATGGAGAGGCCGTGGGAGAGGAGCCACATGAGGAAGAGCGCGAGGACGACGAGGCCGGCGTTGTCCGGGAAGTCCCCCGTCACCCACGACCCGATCCCGAGGATGAGGAGCACGACGCCGAGCACCGCCACCCCCTCCAGGATGTTGCGCGCCAGCATGATGTCGAGCGGCGTGACCTGCCGGTGGAACAGCAGCGTCAGGTTGGCGTGCATCGCGGTGGAGGCGCGGCCGACGATGGCGCGGAACATGAAGTAGGGCACGTAGCCGACGAGGGAGAAGTAAAGCGGGTCGATCCCCGCGGGCATGTGCTTGCCGTGGAGGGAATGCATCAGCCCGACGACGGTGCCGAGGAACAGCGGCTCGAAGAACAGCCAGGCGAAGCCGATGTTGTGGCGCCCGAACCGCGTCTGCATCTCCCGCATGATGAGGGCGTGGACGACGCGGGCGCGGGTGGCGAACATGTCGCCGAGGCCGCGCGAGGTCCCCCCGCCGGCCGGGCCGAGGGGAGGGGAGGGGACGGCGGCGCCGCTCACGCGTCCCGCCTCATGGCCGGAACACCGCGCCGCCGCGCAGCAAGGGGCGGGCCGCGATCCAGCCGACCGCGGGATCCCGGCAGTAGACGGTGCCACCGCCGGAGGAGAGCTGGATCTCCCGGCACTCCCGCCCGGAGGCGGCATTGTAGGACCGCGCGTAGCGCGCCGTGACGAGGGCGCCGGACCCGGGGAGGGCGAGGCTTTCCTGCTGCCCCGGCTGGGCGCGGGCGACGAAGACCGCGATCGGGTCGGCCGGGCGCACCACCACGGTCACGCCCTCGGCCGGCGGCGGCACGGTGGGCGCGGCGCCGAGGCCCAGGGGGTTGAACCAGGTCGTGTCGGACACCCCCGTCGCCACGCCGCCGGAGGCGCAGCCGGCGAGGGCGAGGAGGAGCGCGAGCGGGACGGCGGACGCGGCGGCGCCGCGGCGCGGGGTGCGCCGGGGGGCACGGCCCCCTGGGTTGGCTTGGACCATGCGCCCAGGATATCCTTTTGCGGCGCAGCAAGCAAAAGGCCCGATGCGAGACACCCCCCGCGACGCGCCGCGCGGCTACAGCGGGGGCGCGGCCCCGGCCCCGGCGACCCTTCCGCTCGCGGTTCCGCCGGCCCTTCTCGCGCGCTGGCCGCATCTGCCGGCCTTCTGGCCGGACCGGGACCTCGTGCCCGCCGATCGGGCCCCGCCCGGCGCGGCGCTCCTCCTGCCCGACGGGGCGGCGGCCCCCCGGGGCTGGGCGGGGGGGGGTCTGCGGATCACCGCGGACCCCTTCGCGCCCGCGCGCTTCGGGACCCGCGAGGCGCCGCCCCTCCTCTTCGCCGGCGAGCCGGGGGGGAAGACCGTCGGCCGCGGTGAACCCGCGGCCCTCATCGCCCTGCCCGAGGGGACCCCGCCGGACCCCGCGGCGACGGCGCTCGCCGCGCGGATCGCGGCGGCGCGGGTCGGGGGGCCGTCGGGGTTGCCCGACCCCGGCGCGTCCGCCTTCGGCCTCGCGGAGCGGGGCTTCGCCGTCGTCCTCGACCCCTGCCGGGCGGACCGGGACGTCGATGCGGTGGCGGCGCTGGGGACGGCGCGGAACACCGGGCGCCCCCTTCTCCTCGCCCGCGACCCCTGGGCGGACCCGGACGCGGCGCCCGTCCTGCGCCCCCGGAAGGGGGAGCGCACCCTGCCGCAGCCGCTGTCCCCCTGGACGCTGCTCGACGCCGCCGCCTCCCTCCACGGCGCCCACCCCTGGGTCGCCGCGCTGGCG
>CAXVWQ010000421.1:0-5061 GCA_964263755.1 Roseomonas sp.
GGCGGCATCGGCGTGGCGACGGGGGTGCGGTCGTGGCTCGACCAGCGGGCGCGCACCATCGCGACGCTGCGCTGCCTCGGTGCGCCGGCGGGGGCGATCTTCGCGACCTACCTCATCCAGGTCCTCGTCCTCGCGGTGGTCGGCACGGTCATCGGGCTGGTGGCGGGCTACGCGCTGACCTGGGCGGCGGCGTCCCTCCTGGCGGGGGCGCTGCCGGTGCCGCCGCGGCTCGGCTTTTATCCCGCGCCGCTGCTGGTGGCGGCGGCCTACGGGTTGCTCGCGGCGCTCGCCTTCGCGCTCTGGCCGCTCGGCCGGGCGCGGGAGATCCCGGGCGCCGCGCTGTTCCGCGACGCCGTGTCGCCGGTGCGCGGGATGCCGCGGGTGGGGCTGCTGGCCGCCAACGCCGCCGCCGTCGCGGCCCTCGTCGCGCTCGTGGTGCTCACCGCGGAACGGCCGCTCTTCGCGCTGTCCTTCTGCGCCGCGGCCTTCGCCACCCTCGCGCTGTTCCGCGGCGCGGCCTGGGTGCTGCAAGCGTTGGCCCGCCGCATCCCCTCCGCGCGCCGCCCGTCGCTCCGCCTCGGCCTCGCCAACCTGCACCGGCCCGGCGCGCCGACCGCGCTCATGCTCGTCTCCCTCGGCATCGGCCTCTCCACCCTCGCCGCCGTCGCGCTCATCGAGGGGAACCTGCGCGCCCAGATCAACGAAAACATCCCGACCGCCGCGCCCTCCTTCTTCTTCATCGACATCCAGAACGACCAGACCGCCGCCTTCGACACCCTCTCCCACGCGGAGCAGGGCGTGACGGAGGTGCGGCGCGTCCCCTCGCTCCGCGCCCGCATCGTGTCGGTGAACGGCGTCCCGGCCGACGACGTGCGCGCCACGGAGGAGACGCGCTGGGCGCTGCGCGGCGACCGCGGCCTGACCTACGCCGCCGCCCCGCCCGCCGGCACGCGGGTCGTCGCGGGCGAATGGTGGCCGACGGACTACGCCGGCCCGCCGCTCGTCTCCTTCGACGCCAACCTCGCGCGCGGCTGGGGGGTCGGGCTCGGATCCACCGTCACCGTCAACGTTCTGGGCCGCGACATCGAGATGCGGATCACCTCGCTGCGCGACATCGAATGGCGCGGCCTCGGCATCAACTTCACCATGATCGCCTCCCCCGGTCTGCTGGAGGCGGCGCCGCACACGCACATCGCCACGGTCCGTGGCGATCCGGCACGCGACGCCCAGGTGCTGCGCGCCGTCACCGATGCCTTCCCCAACGTCACGGGCATCCGCGTGCGCGACGCGCTCGACGCGCTCGCCTCCGTCCTGACGCGCCTCGGCACGGCGATGGCCTCCACCGCCTCCATCACGCTGCTGTCCGGGCTGCTCGTGCTGGCCGGGGCGGTGGCGGCGGGGCAGCGACGGCGCATCCGCGACGCGGTGGTGCTGAAGACCCTCGGCGCCACGCGGGCGCAGATCCGCCGGGCCTGGCTCGTCGAGTTCGGGCTGCTCGGCCTCGTCGCGGGGGTCGTCGCGGCCATGGTGGGGGCGGCGGCGTCCTGGGGCGTCACGCGCTACGTCATGCGGGCGGACTGGACCTTCCTGCCGGGCACGCTCGCGCTGACCATCGGGCTGTGCGTGGCGCTCACCCTCGCCATGGGCTACGCGGGCACCGCTCTGGCCCTGCGCGCCCGGCCGGCGCCCTTGCTGCGGAACGAATAGGCGGGGCGGCGCGGCGTGAAGGTCCTGTTCGTCGCGAACGTGGACTTCTCGCTCCGCCACTTCGTCCTGCCGCTGATGCGCGCGGCCCGCGCGCGGGGCCACGACGTGGTCGGCGCCTGCGCCGAGGGGCCGTTGCTCGACGTGCCGCGCGCCGAGGGCTTCCGCGTCGTCCCCGTGCCCTTCGTCCGCGGCCTGTCGCCCGCCGCCAACCTCCGCGCCCTGTCCGCGCTGCGCCGGCTGATCCGGGCGGAACGGCCGGACCTCGTCCACGCGCACATGCCGATCTCCGGGCTGCTGGCGCGCGTCGCGGCGCGGGGCCTCGGCGTGCCGCGGGTCGCCTACACGGGACACGGCTTCCTGTTCAACCAGCCCGGGCCGGCGTGGCGGCGGGCGCTGTCGCTCTCCCTCGAACGGGTCGGCGGGCGACTGACCGACGTGTTCCTCACCGTGAGCGAGGAGGAGGCGCGCGATGCCTGCCGCCTCCGCATCCACCCGAACCCGGTGGCGGTGCTGAACGGACGCGACCCCGCGCGCTTCCGTCCGGACGCCGCGGCGCGGGCCGCCGTGCGTGCCGAACTCGGCATCGCGCCGGACGCGGTGGTTGTGGTCGTCGTCTCCCGCCTCGTCCGCCACAAGGGCCACCCCGAACTGCTGCGGGCGATGGAGGCGGTGCCCGGCGCCGTCCTCCTCGTCATCGGCGAACGCCTCGCCTCCGACCACGGCGCCGACCTGGAAGCGGACTTCGCCCGCGCCGCCGAACGCCTCGGCCCGCGCCTGCTGCGCCTCGGCTATCGCGACGACGTGCCGCGCCTCCTCGCCGCCTCCGACGTCTTCTGCCTCCCCTCGCACTTCGAGGGCCTGCCGATGTCGGTCATCGAGGCGATGCTCACGGCCCTCCCCGTCGTCGCGACCGACATCCGCGGCCCGCGGGAGATGGTGGTGGAGGGGGAGACGGGCTTCCTCGTCCCGCCGATGACGGTCGGACCCCTCGCCGCCGCCCTGTCGCGGCTGGCGGGCGATGCGGCGCTGCGGGCGCGGATGGGCGCCGCCGCCCGGGATCGCGCCATCGCCCTCTATGACGAGGCGACGGTGCTGGACCGGACGATGGACCTGCTGGGCCTGTCCCCTGCCCCCCCGTCCGCGCTACCCTGACCCCGATGGCCCACGTCACCAACCTCCACCTCGTTTCCGACTCCACGGGGGAGACGCTCAACTCCGTCGCCCGCGCCACCCTCGCGCGGTTCGAGGCGCCGAACGTCATCCAGCACCGCTGGTTCCTCGTCCGCTCCCGCTTCCAGCTGGACCAGGTGCTGGAGGGGATGCGGGCGGAACCGGGGCCTGTCCTGTTCACCCTCGCCGACAAGTCGCTGCGCCATTCGCTGGAGGAGTTCGCCGGCCGCCTCGGCGTCGACGTCATCTCCGTGCTCGATCCCACGCTCGACCTGCTGCAGCGCGCGATCGGCGCGACGGCGCGTGAGAAGCGGGCGGCGCAGCACGTGCTGGACGCCGACTACTTCCGGCGCATCGACGCGATGCACTACGTCCTCGCCCACGATGACGGCCAGGGGACGGCGGGCATCCAGGAAGCGGATGTCTGCGTCGTCGGCGTGTCGCGCTCGTCGAAGACGCCGACCTGCTTCTACCTCGCCAACCGCGGCATCAAGGCGGCGAACGTGCCGATCGTGCCGGGGGCGCAGATGCCGGGGGAACTCGACCGTCCGCCCTGCCCCGTGGTGGGGCTGACGATCGAGGCCGGGGCGCTCATCGAGATCCGCCGCCACCGGCTGAAGCTCATCGGCGCCGGGGGGGTGCGGCAGGACACGACGGACTACGTGGACCTGGATTCCGTGAAGGCGGAGGTGCTGGCGGCGCGCCGCCTCTGCACCGCGCGGGGCTGGCCGGTCATCGACGTGACGCGGCGCTCCATCGAGGAGACCTCGGCGACGGTGCTGCAACTGATGGAGGCGTGGCACGCCCGCAACCGGGATGCGCGGGTGTCGTGAACGGGCTCCAGGCCGCGGACCCGCCGCTGATCCTCGCCTCCGCCTCCGCCGCCCGCCGGGCGGTGCTGGAGGGCGCGGGGCTGCGCTTCGAGGCGCTGCCGGCGGCGGTGGACGAGGCGGCGCTGAAGGAGTCGGCCCATGCCGAGGGGATGAGCGCGTCGGAGGCGGCGGTGATGCTGGCGGAGGCCAAGGCGCGCCGCGTCGCGTCGCGGCGGCCGGAGGCGCTGGTGATCGGCTGCGACCAGATCCTCGTGCTGCCGAGGGACGGGGGGGAAGACTGGTTCGACAAGCCGGAGGGGGTGGCGGGCGCGCGGTCCCACCTCCTCGCCCTCCGGGGGCGGACCCATTCCCTCGCCACGGCCGCCATCGCGTGGCGGGGCGGGGCGCGGATCTGGACCCACGTCGCCGAACCCCGCCTGACGATGCGCGCCGTCTCCGACGCCTTCCTCGACGCCTACCTCGCGGCGGAGGGAGAGGCGGCGCTGGCGAGCGTCGGCGCCTACCGGATCGAAGGCCCGGGGGCGCAGCTCTTCTCGCGGGTGGAGGGCGAGCACGCCGCGATCCTCGGCCTGCCGCTGCTGCCGCTGCTCGACTTCCTCCGCGGCCACGGCGTGCTGGCGACCTAGCGGGTCGGCCGGCGCTCCCCGCACGCGGGTGCCGGGGTCACCACAGGCGCGGTTCGGTGATCCGGTCCCAAAGGGTGCGGATGCGCGTCGTTCCGACTTGGACGCGGTCCAGCAGGCCCGTCGCGCCGAAACGGGCGGCGACGGAGAGTTCGACGGGTCGGCCCGCATCCGGGCCTTCCGTCGCGCGGGCGCGGAAACGGTAGTGCCGGGACACGGTGTCGAGGGTGAAGCCCGGCGGGACGGCGGCGCCGGGCCTGCACTCCTGCCGTCCGCCCCCGCCGATGCGGACGAGGCAGCCTCGCCACCCGTCCGGCGACGCGCCGATGTCCACCGACACCGGATGGTTGAGGATGAAGTTCGCGCCCGGGCCGGCATGATACCGGGCCTCCGATTCCGGGGCGCCGAGCAGGCGGTCCGCGTCGGCGAGCGACGTCCGCCCCGGAACGAGGCGCGCGAGCGTGGCCGGGGCGATGGAGGGGAGCGGCGGCCCGTCGTCGCACCCGCCGACGAGGAGGGCGAACAGAAGGAACGGCCATCGGCGACGGAGCCCGGGACGGGAGGCGGTGGGCACGGGCGGGATCCTCCCCTCCGGGATCGGCGCGGCGCCCCGCGCCGTCGCGGCCCTCTGGCGCGGCGGCGGGCGCGGTGCCGACACGCCTTGCAGGGATGGCAACGCGGAGAGGCCGCGGCGGGTTCGGTCGCGCATCGGCGAGGCGGCGCGCGTG